>JAAYCS010000138.1 GCA_012729655.1 Desulfovibrionales bacterium
GAAACGAGCATCAGCCTGCCCAGGGTGTCGTTCTGCTTGGAAAGGAGGAATTTGCTTTTGGCATTCAGCGCTATGGAAAGGGACTTGACCTTGCTTCCGTCCATGTCCTTGGTGATCTGCCGGACCAGGGATGTTTCGTTCAGGGGCACGTCGAAATCAGCGATGGAAGGGGTGAAAGAGACGATGATGTTCTGGGATGAGCCATAATCCGCATAGATCTGAGATGCGGGATCCACCGGAATGTCGATGATCGTCTTTCCCAGGGTTTCGCTCAGGGACAGCGATGCGGGCTGGGACGCGGTGGGTTGAGGCAGGACTCCCGCATCGCCGGCAACAGGCTGAGAGTGTGTCGCGCATGAAGACAGCGCAACAACGAAGCTCAACAGTAGGAATCCCGATATCGCTTTGAGAATTTTCATGGCCCGCTACTCCTTCTCTTGCCGCAACCGTAAATTGATTGTTCTTTTTTTCGGTTCACCAAAAACATCAATGATGTCTTCTTCAACGACCATCATTTCCTTCTCGATTGACGTGACCACGCCATCATAGAGGCCAACGGTCATGCCCGGGCGGATCAGGTATCCCTTCCCGTCGGGAAGCTCCACCATGGCCAGGGAATTTCCCCTGTCCTTGTTGATGATGCCAATAAGCTTTAAGGTATGCACATCCACCGTTTCAAGGGGAGTGGAGGCCCTTTTTTGCAGTTTGGCCTTCTTGGCGGCCTGCATGATTTCGTACTCTCGAATTTTGACGAAGGAGACGAAGGGATCCGGCTTGCCTGTCGGATCGTAGGGGGGATTCTGGGACGTGATCCAGACCGGAAGCTGTCCGGAAGTGGAACCAGTCGCATTGCCAGCGAAGGCCGACGTGCACATCAACAGCATAAAAGCTTGAATCAAGAGTACTCGTTTCATGGCCTGCATTCACTTCTTTGTCTTTTTTTGCTCTTCGCGAGCCTTCAGCTCAGCCTCTGTCAACGCCCTGTAGACCTTCAAAACAAGATTTGCGTTCAGGTATTTTTCCGTCGGCGAAAAGTCCGACACAGGCGAAAAGGTGATGTCATTGATGCTGACCAAACGGTCCAGCCGGGTCAGACGGTCGAAATAGGTGACGAGGCTGTGGAATGTCCCGCTGATCTGGAGCTGCACGTTGCGCGTGGCGTAGAATTCGTGCTGCTGCTCCGCGCCGGGCTGGAAAAGCCTGAATTCGACATTCTCGTCACGGCCCAATTTCTCGAAGGAGGACAGAAGCATCTCCAGGGCCCGGGCATCCTCGGGCAGGAGCGTCTTGGCGTAGTAGAGTTCTTTTTTCTGCGCCTCGAGATTCTGTTCAAGCTCGGGCAGCTTGGCGACCTGGACCCGATACAGGGCGATATCCTTGTCCAGTTGTTCCACCTTCTGGGTGAGCTGGTTGATCTTGTTGAGCTTGTCGTCCAGAAGGAAGTACCAGTAGGCCCCGCTGACCAGGGCGGCCAGAACCAGGAAAAGGACCCACTTCCGGAGCGCGGACAATTCGCCAAATCTTTTGAAAACCGAATTTTTATCCATGGATCGTTCCGTTCACATCGAGGTTTTCAAAATATTCCTTGGCCTTGACAGTACACTGGAAGGACACCAAGCCAAGTCCGTCTATCATTCTTCTGGAGGTCCGTTGCGTATCGACGCTGGCGATGTACCTGGACGTGCGCAACTTCTCGACGTAGGTCGCAAAAGCCTGGTTGTCCAAGGCCACGCCGCTGAGTGAAATCTGGCCACTGCCGCCCAGGGTAAACGTCTCGATCCACATCTTGTTCTGGGGGATATTGACCACGAGTTCGTCAATGTATCTGACCGGCAGGCCCTGGCGGAGACGGACATCCTTGATGACCTTGATGCGCGTTTCTATCTCCTTGATTTCGGCCAGGACCGCGTTCACCCTGGCAACCTTCTCTTCCAGACTGGCCTTGATTTTTGTTTTCTCGTCCACCGCCGCAGTCAGGTCGGCTATTTTGGAATTGAAGTAGAAATCAACTCCGTACACAGCGGCGCCGAGCAGCAGCAGCCCGAGGAGAAATACAAGGATGTCTTTTTCAACACTGACGTCCTTTGTGCGTTTCTGCTGAGGAAGTAAGTTAATTTTAATCATACATGCATCCGGATATTAGAGGGCTCGCAACGCTAGTCCGAACGGAACAACCATCTGAGGACCGATTTGCTTGAGATATTCCTTCTGAAACTCCCCGTCAGAAAACTGAACCCTGCGGAACGGATCGTGATACTGGACGTCCAGATTGAGCTCTTTTGTGAATGTGTCGCGCAGATCGGCAAGGAGCGCTCCCCCTCCTGACAGGTACAGGGATTCAGCCGGAACAACGTTGATGGAGGATGACTGGTAGAACCCGATCAATCGCCTCAACTCCTCGCACCAGCTCTTCAACGTTTTTTGGATGGCGTCGGCAACGCCTTTGTGCGTGACGTCATCCATGTCTTCCTTGCCATTCAATTTGATCCGTTCCGCATCCAGTCTCTTGAGGTTCAGAACGGATCCGATGGAATCAGTGATGGCCCGTCCACCAAAGGAGACCTCGCGCAGAAAGACGGGCTGACCGTTATGGTAGATGCAGAAGGCGCTCTGCGTGCCACCGATGTCAAGGAGGTATGCAGGCTTCTCCTTCATGTCTGGATAGTTGTATTCAAAGCTGTTGCATATGGCGAAGGAATCGACGTCGATGACAGCGAGGGACAGGCCCGCCTGAGCCGTGACATCAGTCAGATTCTGGACAACCTTTTTCTTGCTTGCAACCAGCAGGACATCATAGCTTTTTTCTTTCTGGCCAGGCCCCAGGACCTGATAATCCAGATAGACGTCGTTGATGTCGAAGGGGATGTATTGCCGCGCATCCTTCAGCACTGTATCGGGCAATGTCTTGGTGGATTCGGACTCGAAGGTGACGCGTTTGACGATCACTGCATGGCCAGCCATGGATGAGACAATCATACGCTCTTTTATTGAGAGTTGGGACCACAGGCCCGTAATTTTTTTTGCGGTGGCTGTATTGTTGTCCAAATCTCCAGGCTGCCATGGACAGCGGGCCAGACTTTCGAGGGCGCACGATTCTCTTTCCGGCCGGATTTTTACAAATTTCAGCCATTCACTCCCGAGATCAAGCCCAATACCGGAATTTTTTTTGGAAAAAAAACCTAATTTTTTCACTGTATTAAATCTCCAGCGATTTTGTCTTCATCCAAACAGCCTGCATTTATTTGGCAATTGTTTTTTTTCATATCATTAAACTCAATGTCAATGCAAGAAGTATTGATGTGAAAACACTGTGCACAAAGTAATTCCCGAACTGCGGAAAAAATTGTGTGTTACGACCTCGTCAGCGCCACCAGTCACTTCATTGGCACGCATTGATCGGCTTTTTGAATTCGATGAACACAGTCCAGACCTTTGGAGAAGTTCACCGTGAAGCCGGCAGCATCATGCATGGACAATGCGCCAAAGGTGTCCACGATGCACCGCAGGTCTGCACGCCTGAACTTCATCCGGCGTTGATCATGTCACTTCTTTTTCAGCAATGAGCGTCATGGATCGTCCACAGATCGAACAGACTCCGAGCCGCAATGAGTTCTCCTTCCTGCGCTGGAATAATTTTTCATTGCAGCATCACAATCTCTTGTGGGGATCGAAATTTTGTTCCCGGAAAACGTGGTTTTCACAAAAGAACCATTGCTGCGGTACTGCTGCAGGTGGCAGTCCTGAAGCTTTTGTCCGCATCTGAGTTTCAGCATGTGTTCGTGCTTTGCGGATCCAGCCCGAAAACCGCTGCGCGTGCATTTCACGGTTCCTGTCATTTTCGCGTTGCATGGTTGCGTTGCTCTTGTTCGGATTTCTGTGTATGCATGGCCCAAGTCGTATTCCATGTCCTCAACGGATTAATCTCCTTTTCTCAAAGTACATGCAGGTGCCGCCATGAAATGGATCAAGAATGTTTCCCATCAGAAATATTTTTTAATTCTTACATCACTGTTCTGCATCGAGTTCATGATTCTTGCCGTTCATCCCCACGACCGGAAAGACTGGGCCCTGGAGAATTTTCTTGTGCTCGTTTTTTTTGTCTTCCTTTTCTTGTCAGCCAAAAAATTTCCATTTTCCAGGATTTCGTATACGCTGATTTTCATCTTTCTGGCCATTCATGAAATCGGTTCTCATTATACCTATTCATTAGTCCCATACGACACATGGTTTTCATCAGTCTTCGGCACGACATTCAACGCGCTCATTGGCTGGGAAAGGAACAATTTCGACCGGATTGTTCATTTCTTGTACGGTCTTCTCCTGGCGTATCCCATTCGGGAAATCTATTTTCGCATAGCCAATGCAGGCGGTTTCTGGGGCTATTTCCTCCCGCTTGATTTCGCCATGTCCACATCCATGCTGTATGAACTGTTCGAATGGGCCGCTGCGGAAGTCTTTGGCGGCGATCTCGGAGCCGCCTATCTGGGCACTCAGGGCGATGTCTGGGACGCGCACAAGGACATGGCCCTGGCCAGTCTCGGCGCGTTCATGGCCATGCTCGTCACCATGGGCCTGAACATGTACCTGCAAATGGATTTCGCCAGGGAATGGTCCAGAAGTCTCGAAGTCAAGCACGCCGCGCCCCTGGGTGAAGACGAAATCGTCCGCATGCTGGAGGAAAAGAACCCGAAGGACTCCCCTGAATCGTGAATTGCCGCCTGCAGAACAGTTCTTCTGGCTCAGGTTGAGTGCCCAGGGTCGCGGTTCCCTGGATTTTACACTGCCTGCGGTGCGATGGGATCACGATCATTTTTCCTACCCGAATTTGCGTCGGAAAATCAGCACCGCGACGCTCAAGGTGACCATTGCTATGACGACCAGAGGCACACAGCTTTCAAGCACAATGCCGGCGGAAATATTTTTCAGATAAATGCTTTTCACAATGAAAATGTAGTGGCGGATGGGATTGCACCAGGTTGCTGCTTGCAGCCACTGTGGCATGTTTTCCACTGGTGAAGCAAAGCCGGAAAGGAGAATGCCCGGCATGATGAACGAAAATGCCCCGAGAAAGGCCTGTTGCTGGGTCGAGCAGAGAGCGCTGATGAACAGGCCCACGCCGACCAGGGCAAAAAAATAGAGTACTGCGCTGGCGTAGATGAGGGCCAGGGAGCCGGAGATCGGAACCTTGTACACAAACATCGCGGCCCCGATGATGATGCTGGCCTGGAAAAGACCGACCAGCAGGACCGATGCGGCCTTGCCGATCATGATCATCTCCAGGGTCAGCGGCGAGACAAGCAGCTGGTCGAACGTGCCCTGTTCGCGTTCCCTGGCCACGGACAAGGCGGTGAGGATGAGGGCGCTGACGGTCAGGATGATGGCCACCAGGGAGGGGAGGACGAACCATTTGTAGTCGAGATTCGGGTTGTAGCGGTGGCGGATTTCGAGCTGCGAGGAGGATTGGACTGCCGCAAGCGCGGCCTGCTCGTTGAAGTAGGCCATGGCAATGTCCTGGATGTAGCTGGCGGCGATCTGACTGCTGTTGGAGCGGCGTCCGTCGAGGAGAAGCTGCAGCGAAACAGGGGCCCCCTGGACCAGCTGGCGGGTGAAGTCCTGCCCGAAACGGACCACGGCGATGGCCTGCTGGGCATCCAGCACCTCGTCGATCTGTTCAGCCCCGGAGAGGTGGATGACTTGGCTGAAGGCCATGGTCTGGGCAAAGCGCTGCTCCAGCTCGAGGGAGGCCGCCCCTCCGTCTTCGTTGAGCACGGCAAGGGAATTGTTCTTCACTTCGAGGGTCACGGCCAGGGGAAACAGCAGAACCTGCAGGACGACGGGCATGACGACCAGCACGCGGCTTTGGGGTTCGGCCAGAAGCATCTGCAGTTCCTTGCGGGTCAGGGCGATGATGCGGCGCAGTCTTTTCATGGTCACCCGTCCAGCCTGCGGGTGGTTTTCAGGGCCGTCAGCGCCAGGAACAGGACGCTGGTTCCTGTCAGGAAGGCGATATCCGGGAGCAGGACATCCCACACGTCTCCGGCCAGAAAGATGGTCTGCAGCGAGCTGACGAGATAGCGCGACGGGAGCAGATAGGTCAGGGCCCGGATGGGGGCCGGCATGCTCGAAATGACGAAAAACGCGCCCGAAAGCATGACCGCGGGCAGAAAGGCTACATTGAGTGTGGTTTGGGCGCTGTCGAATTGGTTGCGCATGACCGAGGAGATCAGCAGGCCGATTCCGAGCATGCTGAGCAGAAAGACCGAGGTCACGAGGAAGAGCACGGCTGCGGAGCCTCGAAACGGCACGCCCATGATATACACGGCGCAAAAGGCGACCACGGCCATGGAGCCCATGCCCAGGACATAGTAGGGTATCAGCTTGGACAGCAGCAGTTCGGCGCGGGTCACAGGCGCGGCCAGCAGCGCCTCCATGGTTCCGCGCTCCCATTCCCTGGCCACCACCAGGGACGTCAGCATGGCCCCGATGACGGTCATGATGATGGTGATGGACCCGGGGATGAGGTAATGCCGGCTGATGGCCGCTGCGTTGAACCAGTAGCGGACGTCCATGTCCGCCCCCTGCCTGGCCGTTTCCCCGAGGTCGCGGGCCCGGGAAAGCCGCCAGTCCTGCCAGACGTATTTCATGAAGTTGGCGATGAAGTTGGCGGTGTTGATCTCGGCCCCATCCGTGACGAGCTGAATGGGGGCCGTGGTCTGGCTGTGGTTCATCAAGGCCGAGAAATCCTGGGGCAGGACCACGTAGCCACGGATCAGGCCGTTTTCCAGCATCGCGTCCAGCCGGGGTCTGTCCCCCCCCACCACCTTGAAGTAGGAAGAGCCCGAGAGGTGGGCGGCGAAACGGACTGATTCGGGTCCACCGTCTTGGTTGCACAGCCCCAGCCGAACCATGTCCGTGTCCAGATTGATACCGTAGCCAAATATGACCAGCAGCAGCATGGGCAGGACAAAGGCCACGATGCCGCTGCTCGGGTCGCGCAGAATCTGGCGGCTCTCCTTCAGGCTCAGGGCTTTCAATCTGCGCCATGAGACGGTCTTCATGCCTGTCCCTCCCGCAGAATGAGCTCAATGAAGGCGTCTTCCATGGTCGGATCGGGCATTTCTTTGGAGGCCACGCTTTTCTTCAGATCATCTGGCGGGGCCAGGGCGATGAGGCGGCCCTGGTGGATCAGACCGATGCGGTCACAGTATTCGGCCTCGTCCATGAAATGGGTGGTGACCATGACGGTCACCCCTTTTTCGACCACTCCGTTGATATGGTTCCAGAATTCCCTTCGCGTGAGGGGATCCACCCCGGAGGTGGGCTCATCGAGGAAAAGGATGTCTGGCTCGTGCATGGCCGAGCAGGCCAGGGCGATGCGCTGCTTGTACCCCAGAGACAGGTCGTCGGTCTTGACCTGCAGGAATGGCCGCAGATGAAAGGACTCGATCATGCCTTCCACCGCGGCCCGCTGCCGGCCGCCGGAAAGTCCGTACACCCCCGAGAAGAATTCCAGGTTCTGGCGAACGCTCAGCTTTCCGTACAGGGAGAATTTCTGGGCCATGTATCCCAGGCGCTGGCGGGCCTGGGCCGGGCTTTTCCTGAGGTCGATGCCCATGACCTCGGCCCGCCCAGAGGTGGGTTTCAGCAGTCCGCACATCATCTTGAAGGTGGTGGACTTGCCTGCCCCGTTGGGACCCAGGAGGCCGAAAATTTCCCCCTGGTGCACGGAAAAGGTGACCTGGTCCGTGGCTGCGAAGTCCCCGAACATCTTGGTCAGGTTTTCGGCCACGATGAGATCCGCGCCGTTTTTTTGGCGCGCCGGCATGGATGCAGCCAACACCGATTCCCCGCCCGGTCCGCCTCCCAGCAGATCGATGAATGCGTCCTCGAATCGTGGAGTGACTTCTTTCCATTGGGGCGCGCCAGGGAGGCCGAGGTCTCCGGGGGCAGGGCGGATTGCCCCTTCCCGGAGAATGACCCGCAGACTGTGGCCCTGGATGGCGCCATCGGCGACTTCCGGCAGGCGGAGCATGCGGTTCAGGGCCTTCCGTCTCCGCCCTTCGACGCCGTGCAGATGGAGGCACCGTCCGGCCAGGCGTCCGGTCAGGTCAGCAGGCCTTCCAGAAAAAAGCAGGGCTCCCTCATGGAGCAGGATAACCTCGTCACAGGTTTCGGCCTCTTCCAGGTAGGCCGTACTCCAGACCACGGCCATGCCTCCGTCGGCCAACTCCCGGACCATCCTCCAAAGTTCCCGGCGACTTATGGGATCGACGCCCACACTCGGTTCGTCCAGGAGGAGCAGGTCCGGCTTGCCCAGGAGGGCGCAGGCCAAGCCGAGTTTCTGCTTCATGCCGCCGGAGAGTTTGCCGGCCATCCTGTCCGTGAAACGGTGCAGGTCCGTGAAGGAGAGGAGACGGGCGAAGGTGGCCTGGCGCTCCTGGCCGAGCAGGCCGCGCAGGTCGGCGTGCAGGCGCAGGTTTTCGATGACCGACAGGTCTTCGTACAGGCCGAATTTCTGCGGCATGTAGCCCACGCGCAGGCGCAGTTCGTCGGTCCGGTCCACGGGATCGAGACCCAGGACAGCCACGTCTCCCGCGCCTTTGCGTAGCAGTCCGGCCATGAGGCGCATGAGCGTGGTCTTTCCGGCTCCGTCGGGCCCAACGATGCCGGTGATGATCCCTGAACGGATGGTCGCACTGATCCCGTCCAAGGCCGGGGATTTCATGCCCGAAAACGTCTTGCAGAGTCTGGACAGAACGACGGCAGCGGACATGTTCACCCCTCTGCGGTGCCCAGGGCTGCCGGGACAGAGCCAGGATTTTTGGGCGCACTCCGGGCCACGCGGCAGGAGGGGGACTCGTTGTCCCGAAGTTCCGAAGCCTCCGTTGCCGCTGGTTTCGACCCTCTCTGCGGCGGGACATGCCCCCTCTGTTCCCCGGGGGGTGCGGCCTGTGCCTCTGTGCCCAGACGAATCGTGACCGGCATGCCCTGGCGCAGTCCCTGGTCCGCGTCGCGGATGGTGACCCGGAAACGATAGACCAGGGCGGTGCGCAATTCCGGGGTTTCCACTGATTTTGGTGTGAATTCGGCCCGGGGCGACACGTCCCCGATCTGTCCGTGATAGGGTTCAGGACGGGAGTCCGTGAAGACCAGGACCTCGCGGCCGGGATGAACGAGTCCGAGCTGAGGTTCTGGCGCGTAGGCCCGGACCCGGACCGGACTGGTCAGGCTCTCAGACAGGATGACGCTCCCTGCCTGAACAATGCTGCCCGGTTCAACGACGCGGGTGAGGGCCACTCCCGCTTCAGGGGCAACCAGCACGGTGTCGGCCAGGTTGGTACTGGCCTGGGCCAGGGTGGCCCGGGCTGCCGCCAGATTGGCCTCGGCTTGGGCGATCTGCTCATTGCGCGCCCCGGCATTGAGCAGGTTCAATGCGGCCTGGGCCGCGTCGCGGAGGGCTGTGCTCGCCTGCAGGGCGGAACGGGCGTTGTCGAAATCCTGCTGGGCAACGACGCTGGTGGCGATGAGCCTCTTCTGCCGGTTGAAAATGATCTGGGCGTGTTCCTGTTCTGCCTGGGCCGCAGCCAGATTCTTGCGGGCCTGCTCGATTTCCTCTGGGCGGTTGCCGTTTTTGAGTTCCACCACCCGGGCCGCCAGACTTTCCACCTGCGCCTCGGCCTGGGCCACGGCGTTGCGGTAGGGCTCGTCGTCCAGCCTAGCCACGATCTCGCCCGCGCCGATCTGGTCTCCCTCCTCCTTCAACACCTCCCGTACCCGCCCGGCGACCCTGAACCCGAGTCGGACTTCGCGGATGTCCACGTTGCCGTAAAAGGCCACGGGGGAGTTGAGACGCTCTGATTCCTGGTGTTTCCACCAGTACCAGACTCCGGCAAGAACGGAGAGGAGCAGAAGAAGGATGATGGCACGTTTCATAAGTGTCGTTTGTTTATCGTTCAGCCATCCCGGCGGAGGCGGTCATAGTGAAAAGAGTGAGCCCCCGGTCGTGTCTTTGCCTGTGGAGCCGATGCAGGGGTGCTGATGTGCCAGAAAGGACTTGCGGACACGGGAGTCAGCTCACCGGGTGAGCGACGCGCAGCAGGCCGGCAATGGCGGATACGCGGAGCAGGAGCGCAAAATTCGTCAGGAAGTTCGATTTTTTGTCCGGCGGGCCGGGTCGGGACTTCTCTGTGCAGTGGGGCACGGGCAGGACCCATGGGCTGGGACGAATTTTGATATTGAATAATTTTCATAGCGATATCGATATGATACGTTGTTGCTGCAGAACCCTTACGCTCGGATTGTCCAGGACATGAGGCTGCGGGATGCCCAGGCTGCAACGTGAGGGGCGGGAATGTCGAGGGGATGCGCCCGCCTTTCCATATCGCGCGGGCAGGTCATAGACCTGCCGCAGGAAGGTTGCCGGATTCGCGACACCGTTGTCATATTAAGCAATAATCAGGCCGAAGCAGGGGGCGTTCTGGGCAGATTTTCCAGAAAAATCTGCTGCCTGTTCGTCCGGCTGAAAGTGGCACGCGCCTGCGTCCCGAAACAGTCATCCTCATTTTTCGCTCTGGGTCCATGTCGTGGCACAGAAACTCAGGGGGCGCGGGTTCGAGGAACCATGCGCCTCGGGTCGCGATTGGTGTGGATCTGCTGGACAACAAACCACGACGATTCATGGGTATCATTTAAAATACATGAAATTCAATGAGCTGGCGGGACACATGCGGTTTGCAAAGAATACCCGGCTTCAGTATTTGTCGGGAAGTGACCGAGGTTGATCCCGATCTCAATGAACCGTTGCGAGGAACAGATGTCCATGCCCTTATCATACGGCAGCCAGACCCAGCAATTGCTGATCAAGAACCTGTTTTCGGCCCCGATCCAGGACCATCCGGACCAGGAAATCGTCTATGCGGGAAGCGTCCGCTTCAGCTATGCCCGGTTCCGGGAACGGGTGGCCAGGCTGGCCGCCATGCTTCTGGCGCAGGGTGTGCAGCCCGGCGATACCGTGGCCGTCATGGATTTTGACAGTCACCGGTATCTCGAATGCTACTATGCAGTACCCATGATCGGCGCGGTTCTGCATACCGTCAACATCCGTCTTTCCCCGGAACAGATGGTCTACACCATCGGCCATGCCGAGGATGACGTCATCCTGGTTCACGAGGAACTTCTCCCCCTGCTTGAACAGATCAGGGGCAGGCTGGATACGGTTCGGAGCTGCATCCTCCTTTCGGACACGGGCAAAATCCCGCAGACCCTCCTGTCCCTGTCCGGGGAATACGAGGAGTTGCTGGCGACCAGCGAGCCACTCTGCGCATTCCCGGACCTGGACGAAAACACCAGGGCCACCACGTTCTACACCACCGGGACCACGGGGCTGCCCAAAGGGGTCTTCTTCAGCCACCGCCAACTTGTCCTGCACACCCTGGCCGGGCTTGCGGCCTTGGGCTCCAACGCGACCCAGGGCCGTTTCCACCGCGAAGACGTGTACATGCCCATGACCCCCATGTTCCATGTTCACGCCTGGGGCGTCCCGTACATGGCCACCATGCTCGGGGTGAAGCAGGTCTATCCCGGAAAATATGTGCCCGAGGCCCTGGCCCGGCTCATCGCCACGGAAAGGGTGACCTTCAGCCACTGCGTGCCGACCATCCTGCACATGCTCCTTTCCGATCCCAAGTGCGCCCAGTACGACCTTGGGGGATGGAAGGTAATCATCGGCGGCGGGGCCCTGCCCAAGTCGGTCTGCGCTGCGGCCCTGGACCGGGGGATCGATGTGTTCACCGGCTATGGAATGTCTGAGACCTGCCCCATTCTGAGTCTATCCCAGCTTTCCGACGCAGAGATGGACCTGGATCGCCAGACCCAGATCGGCCTGCGGACCCGGACCGGCAAGCCCCTGCCCATGGTCCACATGCGCCTGACGGATGACAAGGGTCAGGAGGTGCCTGATGACGACAGAACCCCGGGAGCCCTGCAGGTCCGGGCTCCGTGGCTGACCCAGGCCTATCTGAAGGACGAGCACAACTCGAAAAAGCTGTGGACTGACGGCTGGCTGAATACCGGCGATGTGGCCTGCCGGAACGAGAACGGCAGCATCCGGATCACCGACCGGACCAAGGATGTGATCAAGGTCGGCGGGGAATGGGTCAGTTCGTTGGAACTGGAGGACATCATCCTGCAGCATCCCAGCGTGGCCGAGGTGGCTGTTGTGGCCAAACCCAATCTGCGCTGGGGGGAGACGCCGTTGGCCCTGGTCGTGCCCAAAAAGGGGGCGCACCTGCAGGAAAAGGAAATTGCGCAGTATGTGAAGGGATTCGTGGACAAGGGCGTGCTGTCCAGGGAGGCCATCCTGGTCAAGGCCAAACTGGTCGAGGCCATCGTCAGGACCAGCGTGGGCAAGACCAACAAGGTGGCCATGCGCGAGATGTACCTGCAAGATGGTGAGGACGAGCCATGGAAACCATGAAAGCGCAGCTCCTGCATAGCTACGGGGAGAAGCCTGATTTTCATCTGGCCGAGATCCCCCTGCCGGCCCTGAAGCCCGGTCATGTGCTGGTCCGCGTGGCGGCGACCAGCGTCAACCCCATCGACATCAAAATCAGGAAAATGCGACCGGTCTTCGCGCCGGCCCTGCCTGCCATTCTGGGCATGGACGTGGCCGGGACCGTCGAATCCGTGGGCCAGGGGGTCACGGACTTCAAGCCTGGCGACGAGGTTTTCGGCTGTGCAGGAGGGCTGACCGACATGCCTGGGGCGCTGGCCCAATTCACCCTCGCCGACGCCAGACTTCTGGCCCTGAAACCGGCGAACCTGACCATGGTTGAGGCTGCGGCCCTGCCTCTGGTGGGCATCACGGCCTGGGATGCGCTTTTCGACCGGGCCCGGATCCAGGCCGGACAATCCGCGCTCATCCATGCCGGGACAGGCGGAGTGGGGCACGTGGCCGTGCAACTGGCCAAGTCCCGCGGGGCCCGGGTGGCCACAACCGTATCCTCGGCCGGCAAGGCCGAGCTGGCCAAATCCCTGGGTGCGGACGAGATCATCAACTACCGCGAGGAGAAGCCCCAGGAGTATGTTTCCAGACTGACCGGGGGACAAGGCTTCGACATTGTCTTCGATACCGTGGGCGGGACCAATCTGGATGCATCCTTTCTGGCCGCCCGAGCGGGCGGAATTGTCGTCTCCACCAACACCCGCTCCACCCACGATCTTTCGCCCCTGCACGCCAAGGGCCTGACCCTGTCCGTGGTCTTCATGCTGCTGCCACTCATTACCGGCCAGGGCCGGGAACGCCACGGCCAGATCATGGCCCTGCTGGCTGACTTGGTCCAAACCGGAAAGATCCGGCCTTTGCCGGGCAAGGTGTTTTGTCTGGAGGAAATTGCCCAGGCTCACGAGTTCCTGGACAGCGGACTGGCCCTGGGCAAAGTCGTGATCCGCGTGCACTGACCTTGGATTTCGCTGCCCTCGCTGAACCTGCTGTTGTGGCGACCGTGTTTATTCAGTAGCATGTTTTTTCCGCCCGTCACCTGCATCACCCCTCGGAGCCAGGCATGCACGGAACAGCCGTCGATCCGCAGCGTTTTTCCTCCCACCGCGGGCTGAACCGCATGCAGACATTGCTGCTCCTGGCCCTCATGACCGGGTATGCGGGGCTGGCGGGCTGGCTGCTGTGGGGTCCTGACGGACTGTGGTTCGTCCTGGTCTGGGGCGTTTTTCTGCTCATCTTTTCACCTCAGGTTTCTGGGCGGTGGGTTCTGAAACTCTACTCTGCCCGTCCTGTGTCCTACCAGCAGGCCCCGCAATACCACGATGCCCTGGGGGCATTGGCCAGCCGGGCCGGCCTTTCCCGGGCACCCAGCCTGTGGTGGGTGCCCAGTCCCATGGTCAATGCTTTTGCCGTGGGTGGCAGAACCGAGTCCGCCATCGCCGTGACCGAAGGCCTCCTGCGCACCCTGTCCCCGCGCGAGCTGGTGGCGGTCATGGCCCATGAGATCTCGCACATCGCCCATGGGGACCTCTTTGTCATGGGCCTGGCCGACACCATTTCCCGCATCACCTCGGCCATGAGTTTCACGGGGTTGGTTTTGATATTCATCTCCCTGCCGCAGGCCCTGGCCGGCGGAACCGTGCATTGGTGGCCGCTGGTGCTGCTGGCCCTGGCCCCGCACGTCAGCACCCTGGCCCAGCTCGGGCTTTCCCGCACACGCGAGTTCGACGCGGATTTGGGCGCAGCGGCGTTGACCGAGGATCCCGAGGGGCTGGCCTCGGCCCTGGTCAAGCTGGAGCGCGTGCAAAGCGGATTTTGGCAGCGCATTCTTTTTCCCGGCCAGGGCGTTCCGGAACCGTCCTGGCTGCGGACCCATCCGTCCACAGAGGAACGGGTGCAGCGCCTTCTGGACCTCGAGCGCAGCGAGCACCCCTCCAGGTCAGACAGCTATGAATTCTCACGGCCGTCCTTCCCGCATGTTTCCCTGCGGCCAAAGCCCCGCGGAGGCTGGTGGGGATACTGGTACTGAGGCGGGTGCACCGCAAATGACAACATGCGCATATCAGGGCCACCATCGGTGACATTGGCGCACAAGTTTGTCAGCGAGGCTATATGTCCCACATCGCACAGAAGTCTGGATACGCTGAACTTGTCGACCGTCTGAACCGTTTCCCCCAGGGAGCGCCGCCTTCGGACTCCCTGTACAAGATCCTCAAGATTCTTTTCTCGGAACGGGAAGCGGGCCTCATCGCCCTGTTGCCCATCAGGCCGTTTTCGGTCGAAAAAGCGGCCGAGGTCTGGAAGATGGACCGTGCCCAGGCCCGGAACATCCTCGAGGATCTGGCCGGGCGAGCCATGCTGGTGGACATCGAGTGCGACGGAAAGACCACCTATGTGCTCCCGCCGCCCATGGCCGGATTCTTCGAGTTCTCCATGATGCGCACCCGCGGGGACATCGACCAGCATGTCCTGGCCGAACTGTTCTATCAGTATCTGAACGTGGAGGAGGAGTTCATCCTCAACCTTTTCGCCCATGGCGAGACCCAGCTGGGGCGGGTCTTTGTGCAGGAGGCCATGCTGCCCGGCGCAATCGGCGTCCATGTGCTCGATTACGAGCGGGCATCGGAGGTCATCCGCACGGCTTCGCACCGGGCCATCAGTATCTGCTACTGCCGCCACAAGATGCAGCATATGGGCCGGCATTGCGACGCCCCCCAGGACATCTGCATGACCTTCAACACGTCGGCCCGGTCCCTGTCCAAGCACGGGCACGCCCGGCTGGTGGACGTCCCGGAATGCATGGATCTTCTCGATCAGGCCCAGGGACACGGTCTGGTCCAATTCGGGGAAAACGTGCGCGAGGGGGTGAACTTCATCTGCAACTGTTGCGGATGCTGCTGTGAGGCCATGATCGCGGCGCGCAAATTCGGCATGCTGCATCCGGTGCATACCTCCAACTACCTCCCCGCGGTGGACGAGTCGGCCTGCAACGGCTGTGGGAAATGTGCCGCCGCATGTCCGGTGGAGGCCATGGGGATCGTTTCCGCCAACGACCCGCACCAGCCCAAAAGAAAAAAGGCCCGCGTGAACGAAGAGATCTGTCTGGGGTGCGGGGTCTGCGTGCGGGCTTGCCCGGAGAAAAGCCTGACGCTGAGGGCACGGAAGAAGAGGGTCATCACGCCCCTCAATTCTGTCCACCGCACGGTGGTCATGGCCATTGAACGTGGCACGTTCCAGCACATGCTCTTCGACAACCGCGTGCTGTGGAACCATCGCGCCCTGGCCGCCGTGCTGGGCGTGGTGCTCAAGTTGCCGGCCATCAAGCAGATCATGGCCAGCACCCAGGTCAAATCCAGGTATCTGGAATACCTCGTGCGAAAGATGCCAGTCTAGGATCGTCGCCGGACGAACGGTGCGACGGAGCCTGGGACCTGCTCCGCACAACGGGGCCGCGCGGTGCCTGGCCGCGATGCAGGATCAACCCCCACAGGGGGGAACCGGGTGATGGGGAACCAGGAGACGGAAGAGTGGGTCGGGGGATCCGCGGGGAATGCTCGGCGTGACAAAAAAGAAAGCCCGTCGGGGACGGGCTTTCTGCGTGTTTCTAGTACCGGGAGCGGCCGGAAGGGCGGCTCTGACGAGGCTGCGCTTCGTTCACCTTCAGATTGCGGCCCTGATAGTCAGCGCCGTTGAGGGCCTGAATGGACTTGCGGGCGCCCTCTTCGTCCATCTCCACAAAGCCGAAGCCACGGGAGCGACCGGTTTCACGGTCTTCAATGACATGGGCGGATGTGACCTGACCGTACTGGGAGAACAGGGCCTGCAGATCAGCATCGGAAGTGGACCACGACAGATTTCCAACATAGATGTTCGTAGACAAGACAGTAAACTCCAAAGAAAAAAGTAAAGTAGAAAAACTTCCTGCCGCCGGAAACAGCTACCAGCGAAGTTGCAGGACCGAAAAGCCGGACCGCCATGGCAGATCCATGCCCCCCTTTCCCGCCGAAGTCGACCTGCACTAGGTGTTTCCTCTCTCTCTGTCAACACAAATAATCGGGAAAACCACCTTTTTGGCCAGGGGTTCTTCATTCAGGAGGAGGTCGATGGCCTTTGAGCCCTGGTGGATGCATACGGAGTTTCTGCCTTTCGGGAACCTTCTTTTGTTTGATTGAGGACGCCTTACGGTCGCGTCCGCGGGCGGGGACATGCCGGTTGACCATGGATGGACATCAGGGCAGGGCCTGGGAGTCCGGTGGAATGGCTGCCTGCCTGGCCCTTTTCGGAGTACACTTTTTTTCGGAGAAACTTTGGACGTCCTCGGAAAAAATGATCCTGGCCTGATGGACGGCCACAGTTTCCACCGCCTCGAACCACGCGCTGAATTTGTCACGGATTCGGCGGCCGGCCAGAGTCAGACGACATCCTCCACGTTTTGTACCCATTGTCTCCACCAGGACTTCACCCAATGCTTCCTCTGTGGCCCGAAGCTTCCCCCAGGCAGCCCTGTAGGACATGCCCAGGGACTCCGCAGCCTTGCGCAAGGAACCGTGTTCCTCGATTTTGTTCAGAAGCATGAGTCGGCCCATGCCGAAATAGACTCTCTCACCCGATTCGAGCCACAAATGCATGCGAACGGTGGGCGTCTTCATGCCTGTCCTCACTTGCCGAAGGGACATTTCGGGTAGGTGCAGCGCTTGCACTGCATGCACATGCCGCCGTGACCCAGGCGGGCCAGCTCGCGCCGGGAGGGAGACATGCCGGCCAGGACCCTTGGCAGCAGGATGTCCAGGCTCGTGGTCCTGAAGTAGAGGGCGCAGGCGGGCACACCGATGACATGCACGTTCCCGATGTCCGCCAGGAGTGTCATGGCGCCGGGTAAAATGGGTGTGCCGTAGCGCATGTGCTCAACACCCGCGTCGGACAGGCCCAGCCGGGTCACATCTCCCGGGTCCACGGACAGGCCGGCAGTGGTGATGAGGAGTTCCACGCCTTGATCCAACATATCGCGGACGGAAGCCGAGATGCGATGGCGGTCGTCAGGCACGATATCGGACGCCACCACAGGGCAGCCGTATGCCTCGACCTTGGCGGTGATGATGGGGATGAAGCGATCTTCAATCAACCCTTGAAAAACCTCGGTGCCTGTAACCAGGATGCCCACCTTGGGCGTGCGTAAAGGCCGGATCTCCAGAACGGGATTTCCGTCCAGGGACCGGAGCGCTTCGGCCAGCACGTTTCGCTCGAGATACAGGGGGATGGCCCGCGTGGCCGCCACCTGCTGTCCTTTGGTGACCACGCTGAAGGAGTGACGGGTCGCGCACATGACTCCGGGTACGGAATTGAATTCCTCCAGGGCGGCCTCGTTGACGCAGAAGAGGCCGTCCCTTTCGGCGATCATTGTAATCTTGCCCTCTCTCGGGTCCCCGGAACAGTCGATTCCATCGCCGGACAGGGCGTTTGCCAGCGCGCGGGCGGCAGCGTCTTCGTGCATCCAGAGCTCGTTCTCTTCGCCGTCATCCACGTAGACCTCGAATCGGCCCATGCGCTGCAGACGGCAGACATCGCCCACGTCGAGGACTTGGCCGCGGGCGAAGGCAGCGTCCTTGCTCGTCCCGGGCTCGATGCAGGTCATGTCGTGCAGGGCCTTTTCGCCCACGGCCTCCTCGGCGGTGACGACCCTCAGCTTGGGCCCGTCAAAACGCAATTCCCGGCTGTCGTGCCCGCCGATCCAGCCCGCATAGGGTGATTCGCCCCGGCAGGAGCGGCACACAGATCCGTCCCGGGCCGGGTAGGCCTGTCCGCAGGACGGGCAGGCCGCAATGGCCCCCTTGCCCCGGCCGCCCATGAACTCAGGCCTGAGGGAAATTCCGGTCACCGAGCAGATGGATGCTCCGGCGATACGTATCTCTTCACGCAGGCGATCGCTGTCCTGCTCCTTCTTGGGCTTGAGCTTGAACAGCCACTCCCGGATGGTCGGGTAGGGTTCGAGGAGGTCCGTCTCCACGGCCACGCGCACACCCTTGCCGGTGTGCTTGTCATACAGGGAGACGGCGTAGAGGCCCAGATTGAAGATGCGCAGCCATCCGTTGCCCACGGTGCAGGGCGTGAGCATCTGGACGGCGTCGGGCAGACACCAGGCCGTTTCGGAGATGGCGTCAAAAAGAACACCGTCGGCTATATGGCTTCTGGCCTCGTGGACCATGAATCCGCCGAGGATCAGTCCAGGCGCGGCATAGCCATGGAAGCGGGCCGCAGCCTCAATGAACTGGTCAACGGTGTAAGGTCCGATGACGGGGCTGGCGAAACTTGGGGCGGGTGAACCTTCGGGAATGTGCATGAGTACTCCATTTATCTCGATTTGAACACTAAGTTTGCGTTTCGTATCACTCGTTGCACAACCTTCGACAGGGGGGCTCGGTCCACTACCAAACGATCTGGACTAAAAATAACATATAATTAAAACATTATAACAATTTGATTTTTAATTGAAAAATAAAAATATTGCTTTTTTTTTTCCGGCAAACAAAGTTGTGCGATATTATGCCTTGTTTGACATCAAATGCAGTGACGGATGTTGGGCCACGGATCCAACAAATACATCAAAACGATCTGACATCATAATAAATGACTGAATTAAGCATATTAATCTTTAATAATTTGACTTTTTCAGAAAATTTGGCCTTCCGTTTCATGTTGGGTTTTTGCTGGAAAAACCATCAGCGATATTGTCCAGCGTGCAAAAGCCGGAAATTCTATTCGTTGGCAGACGGCAGACGAAGGTGTCGGCGCTGCGGGTACACCTTTCATGATTTCAGCCGCCGTTTCCTCAACCGCTGCTCGTTTTCCGCGCGTCAATGGCTGTGGTTTCTGAAGCTTTTCGTCCTGGATGTGCCTTTGGTCAGCATTGCCCGGGAGATGGCCATCAGCTATGCCACGGTGCTCAAGGCGGCCGACACGGTGCGTCGGGCCATCCTGGCCCAAGCCCTGGACGCATCCCTCATATACGAAGCGGGCATCTGGCCCGGTCCAGGCAATCCCCGCTCCGAGTCAGAAATGGTCAACTCCCCGGTCTTTGGCATCATTGAGATCAACGAGGTGGCAATCTGCGACCTCATCCAGGACCTTGACGTCAACGACATCCTTCGTCTGAAGCTCAATTTTTGCATGAAAACAGGGAGTGTCGGGCAGGTTGTATACACTGGACCGTACAAACAATATCGGGGGCTTGTCTCCTGCGGGCCGGGATTATGGCCGGCCCGATACATCAGACACGACGACAAACGCCTGCCTGTGGAAACCTCGCCGTTCTGGGCGTTCACCAAGCAGCGCCTGCGCCAGATGCGGGGCGTGCCAGCCTCCCGTTTCCCGCTGTACCTGAAGGAATGCGAGTTGCGCTTCAATGCGCGACATGAGGATCTGATTCCTATTCTGGTCAAGGCGCTGTGCGCTTTCGTGCCGCGCTTGCAGAAATGAAAACGACCGCCAGCGGATCGCCCAATCCGCTGACGGTCTCACCA
>JAAYCS010000139.1 GCA_012729655.1 Desulfovibrionales bacterium
ATGCGAAAGGGCCTTGTCCGGATTGTTGAGCTTCAAATTGAGGTCCACCAGGCGAAAGATGATCTGTTGGCTCTCAACTCCCGAATCGACAAGCTGGGCAAAAATCCGCTCGGCATCAATGTAGTTTTTCTGTGCTTCGTAGGTCAGACCCAGTTCCACCCAGGCGTCGAAATATTCAGGTTCAGCGGCGACGACCTGTTGGAACGAGATGATGGCCTTGTCGGTGAGACCCAGGCCAAAAAAGGCCTTGCCCATGAGGAATGTCGTGGTGGTCGTGGCTTTGTCTTTGGGAATGGCCGCAAGTCTGTCAACGGCATCGCCGAACTGTCGCTGTTCCATGCGGTATATGGCGGTTTCGTGGACAAGATCGATCTCGTCCGGATGGGCTTTGCGGTAGTCGTCCAGGGTCAGCACGGCGTCGTCGAATCGTCCCTGGGCCGCATAGGTCTTGGCCAAGGTACTCAGCAAAAGTCGTGATTCAGGATACTTGTCAAGCCCCTGTTTGAGAACGACCAGGGCATCCGAAAAGCGTGAGGCCCGCCAATACAGATTGCCCAGCTCAAGATACAGTTCAGGTGTGGGTGCAAGGGCAATGGCCCGTTCCATGGCCTGCGCAGCCTCATCGGTTTTGTGCTGTTGCAAGTATTCCCGGTAGGCGAGATAGGCGTAAATGGCCTGGGCTTCAGCAGACTCTGCCGGCCTGGAGGGCTCATTGGGCGTGGGCTGGGGAGGAGGAGCCGAAGCTGCACAGGACAGGCTCAGCATCACAACGCCAACGAGTACAGTACGGAGCATGCGCGTCAACATCATAGGATTTTGTTTCCCGAACAGTCATTCTGCGCGCAATATGACTGAATTTTTTGGTAGATCTTTTTACCAATCGTCAGGCCAATATCAATGAATTCAGGACCATAAATTTTACCTGCAGCAGTGCGGAAGGTGTTCTGCACCGACGCGATGACTTCAAGTCCCGCTGGAAATCTGTCCAAAATCTGTTGCAGGGTCCAGTCGTGGTAGTTGCAGATTTCCCAAAGGGTGGTGACGAAATTGTCCGGCCCCCACCGAAACTTGTCGGCATCATAGAGGGAATCGGCCAAAATCTGTGTTGCTGCATGCTCAAAGCGGACATGCTTTGAAAAAGCTTCGTGACAGCGGATGGCATCGGCTATCATTGCCTTTTCCTCGTCATGCAATGGGTAGTCCTGCAGGATGAGCAGGGACAACTCCGCTCCGCGGGAGGCGTGCTCGCCCTCAAGGCGACAGGTGTCGTGCAGCAATCCGGAAAGCATGGCCAGCAGGCTCAGCCGTCTGGCCCTTTCAAACTCCAGATGTTTGGCCTCGCTGAGGACCAGAGCGCAGGCCTCAACGGCCACCTTTTTGGCGTGTTCGATGCCATGTCCGAAATCGTCGTTCAAAAAAGGGAGCACATCCTCCCGGCATCGATGGACCAAGGGATGTGAGAAAAAGGAGTCCCGGGCAAAGGCCAGTTCAGCGTCCATGACGGCGTAGAAGCTGGGTACTGCTCCAGGCAGGATCGTGGCACTCTCCTGCTTGAAGCGTCGTAGAATGCTAGCCTTCATGCTCTATCCATTCCTCGGAAAAATCTTGGATGGCGCTGGACATCTGGTTTTTGATTTTTTGCAGGAGCCGGGCTTCGATCTGGCGCACCCGTTCCCTGGTGATGCCGTATTTGTCGCCAATTTCCCGCAGCGTGATGGGCGTGTCCGCCAGAAGCCTCTGCTCCAGGATATCGAGCTCCTTTTCGTTCAAGCCTGCCCGGATGGCATCAATGTTGTCGTGGATGAGCAGGCTCATCTCATCGGCCGCCATGCGCTCTTCAATACCGGATTCAAGGGCTGGAATAAAATCCAAGGGTGTGAAGCTCGAATCGTCATTGATCTGCATGTCCAGGGAAACGTCGTGCTGGCCCAAGCGCTGGCCCATCTCCACGATATCGTTTTCCGAAACCTGGAGGTTTTTGGACAGGGTGGATGTGTCGGCGTCGTACCCCTGGGCCTGCAGACGCTGGCGCTCTTTGCCCAGGTTGTAAAACAATTTCCGCTGGGCCTGGGTAGTGCCGATCTTGACCATTCTCCAGTTGTCCATGATGAATTTGAGAATGTAGGCCTTGATCCAGAAGGACGCATAATAGGAGAATTTGATGCCCTTGTCCGGATCAAATTTCTGTACGGCCTTCATGAGTCCCACATTGCCTTCCTGAATCAGGTCCAGGACGTTCTTCATCCATCTGCGCTGGAAATCCATTGCTATCTTGACAACCAGGCGCAGATTGGACGTGATGAGAATAAAAGCGGCCTCTTCCTCCTTGTCATCCCGGTAACGCCGAGCCAGATCGAATTCCTCGTCTGGCTCAAGGGATCGAAACCGCTTGATTTCCTGAAGATAAATATGGAGCGGATCAAGCGTGCCGACTTCGCGCCGGGCCGGACTGGAGAGAACTAGCGGGGCAATGTCCATCACTTCATTGCCAGACTCGTCCTCTTCGGGCCGGGAAGTGTCCAGATCTTCTCTGTCCAGGGTATCGTCGTCAGGTGACTGATTGAAATTCATTATGGTGTGTACTCTGTAGCAGCCCAGGATGTCACGCACGTGAGAGAAAAGTGGC
>JAAYCS010000140.1 GCA_012729655.1 Desulfovibrionales bacterium
GCCCGGTTCCTGGTCCATGAACTGGTTGCAGGGGAAGCCGATGACCACAAGGCCCCTGTCCCTGTACTTCCGGTAGAGCTCCTCAAGCCCCTTGAACTGCGGCGCAAAGCCGCACTTGCTGGCCGTGTTGACGATCAAAAGCACCTTGCCCTCGTACTCCGACATCTTGACAGGGCGGCCCTCGATGGACGTGTATTCATAATCGTAGACTGACATGTGTTTTCCTCCGTTCTGTTGTGCAAAAATGATATGCATTATCAGCATACCCGAAAAAGGAAGGGCTGTCACAGCGGTGAAAGGGAACATAGGGGACGTCAGGCCGTTACAAAACGACTCATCTGCAATGGTTCAAGCGACAAATAGAGCGCTTATAGGGCAATAATCTCGAAGAAGGAGACAAAAACCCGAAAAAGCAGCCCTCATCCTCTGCTTTTCCGCAGCCAGTCTGGCCATGATCGCATCAAAACCAAGCGCTTTGGCTGCGCGTTTCAGATTGTATCCCAGGAACAGAAGCGCGACCTCCGTGCGCACCTTTCGTCGCGTCCGCAGCAGGAAATAATACCCTTGCATGGCAAACTTCACAGTGCCGAAGGGATGCTCGACGATCTGCTGGCGCAGTTTGTACAAATCCATGTTCCTGCGGGTGCGCTCATCCACTTCTTCATAAATCCCTGCATATTCACCGCGGCTGACCGTGCGGTACGACCGTTCTCCGCTCTTGCACTCCGACAGATGCGGGCAGTGCCGGCAGGCATGCTCGTTGAAGAAGATCCGGCGCGGTACGTTCTTGCCATTGCGGGAAAACAGCTTCTCCCCGGCTGGGCAGGTATAGAAATCCCCAGCTTCATCATAGAGAAACCGCTCGGTATGGAACGCTGCCGGCTGGTTCTTTGGGGCGCTGGTCTTCTGTTTGGACACGATGGCGTCCACGCCCTGGTCCTTCACCTTTTTCAGGTCTTCCCCGTTGTAATAGCCCTTGTCCGCAAGCACCGTAAAGTGTATCAGGCGGAACTGCTTCTTCACTTTCCTGACCATGCCGCTCAGCTGGTGATGATCGCTGGGATTTTGTGAAACGTCATATTCCAGGATGATGTGTTCTTTGGCGTCCACCGCGCTTTGCACGTTGTAGGCCATGTCCACGCTGCTCTGCCCGCTCTGCATCAGCCGTGCGTCCGGGTCCGTGGTGCTCAGCAGGCTTTCTCCCGATTCCTCCAATTGTTTGAGATACTGCTCATATTTTTCCCTGCGCGCTTGCAAGGCAACCAGGCGGTTCGCAGTTCCCGGATCGCTTTGAGTTCCTTCCAAACGGTCGTTGCGTTCCGTTTCCTCAAAATAGGAGGCGATCTGCTGATCAATGCCCCGGAGCCGTTCCTCAAGCTTGCCGCGGCTGAAGCAGTTCTTCTTGTTGTTGCTGGCCTTGATCTTCGTGCCGTCCACGGCAACCAGCGTTCCGCCGACCAGGCCCCAGTCCCGGCACAAAGCGGTGAAGCGCCGGAACAATTTCTGAAGCGGCCGCAGATTGTTCTTGCGAAACTCCGCAATGGTCTTGTAGCTGGGTTTCAATCCGCCTGTGAGCCATATGACCTCGATATTCCTTTCGCACTCCGCTGCCAGCCTCCGGGATGATCGGATCCCGTTCGTGTATCCGTACACGTGCAGCCGGGTCAGTGCCGCCGCTGCATAGGCAGGGCGACCGGTAGTTTCCGTCCCGGTCGCCTGGAAGTTCATCCTCTTCAGATCACACACGTCGATAAATCTGTCTATGACCCTGGCCATGCTCTCCTGTGCGACCATGTCTTCCAGGGACAGAAACATCGGCTGGTTGCGATCGATCAATTCCGCTTTTTCCATGCCTTCTCACCTTGCTGGCTTTATGAGTCAATTATACTCCCCATGCCAGCAAAGTGCTTGGTTTTGTAACAGCCTGACGTCCCCCATGTTTCAGCGCTTTGGATACACAGTGTGTGATGGTACACAGTGGGAACTGGAGTTTGAATACAACAATGGCCACAAGCCGGTAAGGTTTGACGGCGATAACTCATACCCTTACAACTTCAATAAGTTCCAGATGTTATTTGGCATTGATGATACTGAGGAGGACGAGGATGAGTAATCCAGGCGGATAGCATTGGTGAATGGGCGGAATTAGTACGCAATAGTTATCAAATAGCTACATTGCGATTGTTAATATTGGTTTAGTTAGATTGGTTATTCAACATAAATTTGATCTAGGGGGGGGCTCTATAATGAAATTTTATGAATTTGGTGAAGAAAACAAAAAGACGTTATTGCTGGTTCATGGCATGGCAACAACTTGGAAAATAAGCTTTTCAAATTTAATCCAAGAAGCATCAAAGTATTATCATTTAATTGTCGTAGCTTTAGATGGACATAATGAAGAGGAAGAAACCGAATTTATTTCGATAGAAGAGGAAGCTGAAAAGATTGAAAAATATGTAATGAATAAGCATAGTGGAAAACTTCATGCTGTATATGGCTCTTCTTTGGGAGGTACAATAGTGCTTCGAATTTCGGTCAATCATAAAATTGA
>JAAYCS010000141.1 GCA_012729655.1 Desulfovibrionales bacterium
AACCCTTGGCCGAGCCGACCTTCTTGCCGGCCAGATCGGCCACGGACTTGATGCCCGAGTCCTTCTTGACCAGGAGCTTCTGGGTGGCCGGGAAATACGTGATGGAGAAGTCGATCTTTTCCTCGCGGTCGATCTTGTGGGTGACCGTGGCGGCGATGAGGTCGATGGCGCCCTGATCCAGCATGGGGATGCGGGTGGCGGAGGTCACGGGCTTGAGCTCGAGCTTCACGCCGAGCTTGGCGGCCAGGGCCGCGCAAAGGTCGGGCTCCAGGCCGACGATCTGCCGCGTGGCCTCGTCCACGTAGCCGAAGGGCGGCTGGGAGTCCTTGACGCCGGCTATCAGCGTCCCGCGGGCCTTGATGTCGTCCAGTTTGCCGGCGAATGCTCCGGGTAGGCTTAGGAAGAATGATGCGACGAGCATCAACAATGCCGCTTTCCACACTTTCTTCATGACGATCTCCTCACGTTGCAGGTTTATGGGACTAGAGAATCTCTCTCAGGAAGGCCTTGGTCCGTTCATGCTCCGGATTGGTGAAGAAATGTTCCGGGGTGCCACGCTCCAGGATCTCGCCGTGATCCATGAAGATGACCCTGTCGGCCACCTCGCGGGCGAAGCCCATTTCGTGGGTCACGCAGAGCATGGTCATGCCCTCGCGGGCCAGATTCTTCATGACGTTCAGGACCTCGTTGATCATTTCCGGGTCCAGGGCCGAGGTGGGCTCGTCGAACAGCATGACCTGGGGCTGCATGGCCAGGGCCCGGGCAATGGCCACGCGCTGTTGCTGGCCGCCCGACAGTTCCACGGGGTACTTGTGGGCCTGGTTGCCGATGCCCACCCGTTCCAACAGGCGCAGAGCCGTCTTTTCGGCTTCGCCGCGGGAGACCTTTTTGACCTTCATGGGAGCCAAAGTGATGTTCTTCAGCACTGTCAGGTGAGGATAGAGGTTGAATTGCTGGAATACGATGCCGATTTCGGCGCGCAGGGCGTTTAGATCCTGGGTTTTGTCCGTGACGTTCCGCCCGTTGATGATGATTTCGCCGTTGTTCACGTCCTCGAGGCGATTCACACAGCGCACGAGGGTGGACTTGCCGGAGCCGCTGGGGCCGCAGATGACCAGTACCTCTCCCTTCTCGACGGTCTCGTTGATGTTCTTGAGGACGTGAAAATCGCCGAACCATTTGTTGACATTGCGGAATTCGATCATGGGCATGCGGGGATCCTGTCTCGAATATGGTTGATGCTGTGTGACGATGCCCAGGGGCAACAATGGAGCAAAATCATTATTGGGCCATGGCGTTTTTGTCAAATCAGCCACATCTGCGGGGTTTGCTGCATTTTTGAGCATGTTCCCAGCTCTGCCGGACTGGCAGTGCATGCTGAAATATCATGCAGTTGTGGGCGGGCAAAGGTGCGTCAAGGAAGAAAAAGGCCGAGGGGGCGAAGCCCCTCGGCCTGCAAAGTGACAATTTTGGGAATCAGGATTCAGCCAGGGTGGATTCCAGGGCCGATACGAAGGCGTTCAGCTCCTCCTCGGTGATGATCAGGGGAGGGAGCAGGCGCAAGACCGTGTCCTGAGTCAGGTTGAGGACAAAGCCCCTGTCGAGCAGGGATTTCCAGACCTCTGCTCCGGGGCGGGTAAGTTCGATGCCGATCATCAGCCCGTGCACGCGCACGTCGGCGATGCGCTCCGGAAACTTCTTCCAAACGGCCGCAAGTCTTCCCTGCAGGTGCTCGCCCATGCGGGATGCGTATCCACAGAGATCATCCCGCTCGATGATGTCGATGACCTTGGCCGCCACGGCGGCGATCAGGGGGTTGCCGCCAAAGGTCGTGCCATGGCTGCCGGGAGGGAAGCCTTTGGCCACCTCCTCGGAGCACATGACCGCGCCTATGGGGAGTCCGCCGGCCAGGCCTTTGGCCACTGTGACGATGTCGGGCCGCAGATCCAGATGCTGGTGTGCCCAGAATTTGCCGGTGCGGCCCACGCCTGTCTGGATCTCGTCAACGATCAACAGCACTCCCCGCTTGGCGCAGAGTTCGGCCAGGTC
This sequence comes from Desulfovibrionales bacterium, assembly GCA_012729655.1. Taxonomy (GTDB): domain Bacteria; phylum Desulfobacterota; class Desulfovibrionia; order Desulfovibrionales; family Desulfomicrobiaceae; genus Desulfomicrobium. The sequence goes on from JAAYCS010000141.1 coordinate 2,050, forward strand.
GCGGGCGTACTCGTCGGGCAGGGGCCTGACCCCGCCTTCGCCCTGGATCATTTCGACCAGTACGGCAGCGGTGCGGTCAGTGATGGCCGCCTTCATGTCCTCCATATTCCCGAAGGGCACGGTGACGAAGCCTGCGGGCAAGGGGCCGAAATTTTTTTTGATCTTGTCCTGGCCTGTGGCGGTCAGGGTGGCCAGGGTCCGGCCGTGAAAGGATCCGCCCAGACTGATGATCTCATAGCGATCTTCGCCCCGGCCTTCACGCATGTAGCGCCGGACCAGCTTGATGGCGCCTTCATTGGCTTCCGCCCCGGAATTGCAGAAAAAAACCCGATCGAGGTGCGTGGTGGCCAGAAGCTTACGGGCCAGAACGACCTGTTCTTCCTGGTAAAAGAGGTTGGAGACGTGGATGAGCTTTTGGGCCTGGGCCGCAATGGTCCGCACCAACTCCGGGTGGGCATGGCCGAGGCTGCAGACCGCGATCCCGGCCAGCAGATCCGTGTAAACCTGGCCTTCAGGGGAGAAGAGGCGGGTGCCTTCTCCGCGGCTGACGGCCAGAGGATAGCGGGCATAGGTTTGGCACAAGGTGGAGGCCTCTGCAGCCTTTATGTCAGCGCTGTTCATGATCTTTCTCCTTGAAAATGCGAGATGTTATTTCCCGGTATGGCCGAATCCGCCGGACCCACGGAAGGTGTCTGACAGTGTTTCCACGGGCTCAATCTCAGCCCGGAGTATGGGTTGGAAAACGAGTTGGGCAATGCGCTGGCCACGACGGACGGTGCGTATTTCCCTCGAGGTGTTGAGCAGGCTGACCATGATTTCCCCCCGGTAGTCAGGATCAATGACCCCCACTCCCTGACTGACCACAAGCCCTTCCTTTGTGCCGAGGCCGCTTCGGGCATAGACAAAACCAGCCACTCCCGGCATCGTGCACTCAACGGCAATGCCCGTAGGGAAGCGATGACGCCCGCCCGGCGCGATGTGTATCTCCTCTTCAGCCATGCAGGCCCGCAGATCGATGCCAGCGGAGTCTGGCGTGGCATAGGCGAACCGTTCCGGAGGGCAGAGCGGGGACAAAAATCGGACTTTGACGGGTATGGAGAGGGTTCCGGACCAAGGGGGCATTTTTTCTCCTTGTCATGTTCGCTTCTGCTCGCGAGGCTGGTGTCGGGAATTGCCCGTGTTCATCCATTAAAGGGGGATTTATGCAACTTGTACATATGTATACTGTCGTACCTAAACTGCCAGAGAAATTGCTGCCGCTCAAAACACTGGCCTATAACCTCTATTTTTCCTGGCAACATGAAATCGAGGAATTCTTTGCCCAGATGGACAGAGGGTTGTGGGAAAAGTGTGAACACAATCCGGTCTGTTTTCTCAATCATCTGCCCCAGGGTGTGCTGGAAGAGTTGGCGGAAGATGAATTCTTTCTGGATCGCCTGTCAACCATTTCGGCATCTTTCAACAAATACATGTCCAAGCGCGGTCCACTGGACGGTTTCGACGCGCAGGACAATGGCCCGGTGGTGGCCTATTTCAGCGCCGAATACGGTATCGCCCAGTGTCTGCCCGTCTACTCCGGAGGTCTCGGAATTCTGGCCGGAGACCATCTCAAGTCCGCCAGCGACCTGAACATCCCCTTGGTGGGCGTGGGGCTGTGCTACCAGCACGGCTATTTCCGCCAGTACATGACCCACGACGGCTGGCAGCAGGAGCGCTATCAGCCCAACGACTTCGAACAGATGCCTCTGACTCCTGTTCTGGACCATGACGGGCAGCCCCTCAAGATCCGCATCACGATGAAGGGGAAGCCATTGTTTTTCCGCATCTGGCGCGCCGATGTGGGCCGGATTCCGCTTTTTCTGATGGACACCAACATACCCGAGAACGAGCCCGAGCGCCGGGAGATCACTGCCCAGCTCTATGGCGGGGATTTGGAAATGCGGATCATGCAGGAATACCTGCTGGGTATAGGCGGAATCAAGGCTCTCGGAGCCATGGGCCTCACTCCGCGGGTCATACACATGAACGAGGGGCATTCGGCGTTTGCAGGCCTGGAACGGATCAGGGCTCTGATGCATGAGCACCGGCTTTCTTTTGAGGCGGCCATGGAACTGGTTTCACAGAGTTCCGTCTTCACCACCCACACCCCTGTGCCAGCCGGCAATGACCGATTCCCGCCTGAAATGATGGCCGGGTATTTCCAGGATTATGCCACGGATCTGGGGCTGTCCTGGAAGGTGTTCCTGGCCTTGGGCCGGGAAAACTCCCTGGACGACCGGGAGCAGTTCTGCATGACCGTGCTGGCTTTGCGCCTGTCCCGTTTCAACAACGGCGTCAGCCGGCTGCACGGCAAGGTGTCCCGCAAGATGTGGTCCAAGGTCTGGCCCCAGTATCCCGAAGAGGACGTACCCATCACCTCTGTTACCAATGGCATCCATTTCCCGACCTGGGTAGCCCCGGAGATGTCCATGCTGTTCGACCGGTTTCTGGGTCAATCCTGGCGGGAAGATCTGGATTGCGAACGGGTGGGGGATAAATTCGACTCCATTCCGGACATGGAGCTCTGGCGCACCCACGAACGGCTGCGGGAGCGGTTGATGGATTTCGTGCGGCGCCGTTTACAGCAGCAGATCGTATCCCGTGGCGGGCGCAGGTGGGAACTGGAGGTGGCCGATAATGTCCTGAATCCCGAGGCTCTGACCATCGGCTTTGCCCGTCGCTTCGCGTCCTACAAGCGGGCTTACCTGTTGCTCAAGGATGACGACCGTCTGAAGCAGCTCATTTCTGATCCTGCCAGGCCCGTGCAGTTCGTTTTTGCGGGCAAGGCCCACCCGCGAGACAACGAAGGCAAAAAGATCATCCAGGAGCTGATCAGCCTCTGTCAATCCAAGGAATGCCGCCAGTCCATGGTTTTCCTGGAGGACTACGACATGCAGGTGGCCCGTTATCTGGTCCAGGGGTGTGACGTGTGGCTCAACAATCCGCGACGGCCACTGGAGGCCTGTGGGACCAGCGGCATGAAGGCCATGGCCAATGGGGTGCTCAACCTGAGTACCCTGGACGGCTGGTGGGATGAAGCCTGGCTCCAGGACAACAGCGTGGGATGGGCCATCGGCAAGGCTGAAGAATACGACGATGTGGAATACCAGGATTTCGTTGAAAGCCAAACCCTTTATAACATTTTGGAAAAAGACGTCATCCCGCTTTTCTACGATCGCGCCCAGGGGGCATTTCCGCGCCGTTGGGTGCGGCGGATGAAGCGGGCCCTCAGAGCATTGGGGCCGGTATTCAACGGGCATCGCATGGTGGAGGAATACACCAAGCGGGCGTATCTCCCGGCGGACATCAGCTATGGTAAGCTCGTTGCGGACGCCTACCGCCCGGCCATGGAGCTGGCCGAATGGCGCATGAACCTGTTGACCCATTGGGGACGTCTCGGAATCCGCAACGTGCAGTGCAACACGGCCCAGGAACTGTATGTGGGAGAAAATCTGGAAGTCAGCGCCGAAGTGCTGGTGGAGGGCCTTGCAATCAAGGACATCCGCGTGGAGATCTATACGGGTCCGCTTGATCATACCGGGGGGTTTGCCTCCAGATCGACGTTCCCCATGGTTCCGGACGAACGCACCGCTGACGGCTGGTATGTCTATCGGGGGAGGGCCACACCCATGGCCACTGGAAAGTTCGGCTTCACTGTCCGCATTCTTCCCTCCCATCCCCTGTTGCGCGATGCGCACAGTCTGGGGCTCATTTACTGGGCCGGGCAGGGAGGTTCGGCGGTCAAGGGGAGCTGATGGCCAAACATGTGGAGCGGGCGGACGTGCTCCTGACCGAGCAAGGCCTGGCCGAAAGCCGGGAAAAGGCCAAACGTCTGATCATGGCGGGACAGGTCTGGCTGGTCCGGGGCAAGGACAGAATCCTGGTGGCCAAGCCCGGACAGCAGATCCCCCGCACGGCCTGTCTGGAGCTGAAGGACCTGGAGCGCTTCGTGTCCAGGGGTGGATACAAGTTGCTCACGGCCCTGGAGCATTTTGGGCTGGACGTGACGGGCATGGTCGCCCTGGACGCGGGTGCGTCGACGGGCGGGTTCACGGACTGTCTGTTGCAGTTCGGGGCCGCCCGGGTCTACGCCGTGGACGTGGGTCACGGCCAGTTGCACTGGAAGCTGGCGCAGGACCCGCGCGTGGTCAACATGGAGCGGGTCAATCTGCGTCATGCTGCGCCGGATCTGCTGCCCGAGAAGGTGGACCTGGTCGTGGCCGACTGCTCGTTCATTTCCCTGCGGCTCATTCTCCCGCCATGCCTGCAGTTCCTGAAGTCCGACGGCCAGCTCCTGGCCCTGGTCAAGCCGCAGTTCGAGCTCGGACCAGAACATGCGGTCAAGGGCGTGGTCCGCTCCGAGGAACTCCAACTCGCGGCCGTGGCCCAGGTGCAGGAGTTTGCCCGCTCCGAGCTCGGTTTGCATCCCCTTGGAGTCGTCGCGGCGGGCATCAAGGGCCCCAAGGGCAACCAGGAATACCTGCTGCGACTGACGCACTGATCGGGATTTTGCCCACAGGGACGGTTCGAGGTGGAATTCACCTCCGTCCCATCAACCTCAACCCACGTTCACGCATGCCCGACAGATACCTGACCGAAGGCCGCAAGGTGCGCCTCAGGTCCGTGCTGGAAAACCGCCAGCACGACCTGACCCTGGTTCTGAACAACATCCACGATCCCCACAACGTTTCCGCCATCCTGCGCAGTTGTGATGCCTTCGGCGTCTTCGGCGTGCACCTCTACTACACCAAGGAAAAATTTCCGGCCCTGGCCAACAGCTCTTCGGGCTCCGCCAAGAAATGGATCGAACTGACCCGACACCGCGAGGCCGGCGCCATGATCGATGGTCTGCGCGCCAGCGGCATGCAGATCGTTGGCACGGGGTTCGGCCCTGCGGCGCGTCCGGTCATGGACATCGACTTCACCAGACCCACGGCCGTTATCCTCGGCAACGAGCACCGCGGCATGGACCCCGACGTCAAGGCCCACGTGCCCGACGAAATCTACATTCCCATGTTCGGCATGGTGCAGAGCCTGAATGTTTCCGTGGCCGCGGCGGTCATTCTCTACGAGGCCATGCGCCAACGCCGGGCCGCCGGCATGTATGGGCAGAGCGCCCTGGACGGCGAAGGATTCGAGGCGGTATACGCCGACTGGTGCACTCGCGGCAAAGACTATTAGCCGGGGCCCGGCCCCTGGAGAAGAGATGGCGGGAAACACATTTGGCACCGTGTTCCGGTTGACGACTTTCGGCGAATCCCATGGACCTGCCCTCGGGGGGGTGGTGGACGGCTGCCCGGCAGGAGTGGCCATCGACGATGCTGCCATTCAGGCCGAACTCGACAAACGGCGACCCGGCCAGGCAGGTTTGGCATCCTCGGCCCGCAAGGAGCCCGATCGGATTCGTCTCCTGTCTGGGCTGTTCGAGGGGAAAACCACAGGCACGCCCATTGGTTTTGTGATCGAGAACTCGGATCAGCGGTCTGCTGATTATGGGGCCATCAAGGACGTTTTCCGACCCGGCCACGGCGATATGACCTACCAATCCAAATACGGCCTGCGCGACTATCGCGGAGGCGGTCGGTCTTCAGGCCGCGAGACTGTGTCCCGCGTGGCCGGCGGGGCCGTAGCCGGGGCGTTTCTGGAGACGCTGGGCATCTGTGTCATGGCCGGGACCGTGGAACTCGGCGGGATCGCCGCAGGCTCGGTGGATCTGGCCGGAGCCGTGGAGCGACCGTTCTTCGCCGCCGCCGGCTGCGTCGTGGAGGCCTGGGAGGAACGTGTGCGCGACGTCGCAGGACATGGCGACACCCTGGGCGGCATCGTCGAGATCCGGGCCACGGGCGTTCCGCCTGGGTTGGGGGAACCGGTTTTCGACAAGCTGGATGCCCGGTTGGCAGCGGCACTGATGAGCGTTGGGGCAGTCAAAGGGGTGGAGATCGGGTCCGGATTCGCTGCCGCTCGTGTCCTGGGCAGCGAAAACAACGATGCCATGGATGCCAAGGGCTTCCGTTCCAATCATGCGGGCGGGATCCTGGCCGGGATTTCCAGCGGCCAGGACATCGTGGTACGGGCCGCAGTGAAGCCCATACCCTCCATTGCCCGCGAACAGCACACTGTGGACCGTTTTGGCCAGGAGACAACCATCAGCGTGGCTGGGCGTCACGATATCTGCGCGATCCCGCGCATAGTCCCGGTGCTTGCGGCCATGGTCCGGTTGTCGCTGGCTGACATGGTTCTCCTGCAGCGCCGCATGGGGATGGAGGCGGGATGAGCGCACCCATCGGCTTTCTCATCAAGAAGGCCTTGTCCGCCATCTTCATGCCCCTCTCCATTTGTCTTCTTTTTTTCGCCTTGGGCGGCGCCTATGTCCTGCTGCGCCGCTCCAGGGACGCCCTGGCCCCTTTTGCCATCGGCGCGATGCTCCTGTACGCCTTTTCCCTCAACTCGATTTCAGGATACCTGGTCCGTCCCCTGGAGCAGGCCTATGCCCCTCTGGATGTGACCGTTCTCGGCCCGGCCGGAAAGACGGTAAAATGGGTTGTTGTCCTCGGATCCTGGCACTGGACCGACCGCCGTCTTTCTGCCGCAGGCATGCTCAATGAAAGCGCGCTGTCCAGACTGGTCGAAGGTATTCGTGTAGCCAAACGTTTGTCGGGTTCTGTCTTGCTTGTCAGCGGAGGGAAATACAGGGATGAGCAGTCCAGTGCACACGTCATGGCTTCGGCCGCGGTGGAACTTGGTTTTGACCCAGCCTGCATCCTCCTGGAGGACACGTCCCTCGACACCGAGGATGAAGCCGTCCTGATCAAGAACATGGTTGGCGATGAACCGTTTGTCCTGGTTACCTCGGCTTCGCATATGCTGAGGTCCATGAAGCTTTTTCAAGGCCAGGGCATGCGTCCCATCCCGGCGCCGGCGTATTTCCGTAACAAGGGTGAGCCGGAAACATTTGTGCCCTATCCGGACAATATCCTGACCTGTCATCTGGCCGTGCACGAATACCTGGGTTTGGCCTGGGCCCTGGTGCGCGGGAAGATCTCCCTCGACTCCCCGTGATCGACATCCTGCCCACGCTGGCGCTGTGCACCCAACGGGCTTGCCCGGACAAGAAAACAGTGCGTCACTGGGAGTTGGTCCTGGCCGCACGCCGCGTTCTGTGCCGGGTCGAAGACGGCTCCAGGCTCCTGGTGGCTCCGGCCCTTGCCCGTCTGGCTGTGGCAGAGATCGTGGCTTACGAAGCGGAAAACCTTCCCCCCCGATATCCAGTCCCCTTGCCAGACAATACCTGGGTGTCCATGCTCGTCATTGCGCTGTTCCTGGGGGCATCGTTCTGGGTGGATGGGCAGGGACTGGGAGAGCACTTGACGTGGTATGCGGCCGGGCAGGCGGATGCCAGAAGTATTCTGGAGGGACAGTGGTGGCGGTGCGTGACGGCCCTCTTTCTGCATGCCGATGCCGGTCATCTGCTGGCCAATGCGGCCGCCTTGGCCGTATTGGCGTCCATGCTTTGCAGACGGTTGGGTTCAGGTCTGGTCTGGGGGCTCTTTCTGTTCAGTGGAGGCTTGGGCAATGCGCTCAATGCATGGGCGCAAGGGCCGGATCACCTGAGCATCGGGGCTTCGACCGGAGTCTTCGGTCTCATCGGCGTGCTGGGAGGCGGAGCAGGTCGGGCTCAGGCTGGCAAACGCGCCCAGGCGCTGCTCTTGTCCCTGGGCTTTGGGCTCAGTTTCCTGGCCTTGCTGGGAGCTGGGGAAGAACGCGTCGATGTGGGCGCCCATCTGTTCGGGCTGATTGTGGGTCTGCCCGTGGGACTCCTGCTGGGAGGGTGGCACGGGGTCTTGGGATGGAAGGCCTGGCTCAGCCATCTGCTCGGAGCGGCGGGATTTTTTGGGGCAGTCTGGGCCTGGATTCTGGCCTTCAGAAACTGAAAAGCAGCCCGGAGGCTGCTTTTACGGTCTGGAAGGGATGCTTACCAGTTCTGGGCAAGCTCTTCGAAGTGGGACTGGGGATGGGCACAGGCCGGACAGCAATCCACTGCCTTTTCGCCGGTATGCACGTAACCGCAATTGCGACACCGCCAGGTGACCTTTTTGTCACGTCTGAAGACGCGTCCTGTTTCAATGTTTTTGGCCAGGGCCAGATAGCGGCGCTCGTGCTCTTTTTCGGCCACAGCGATACACCGCATGACCGCGGCGATCTCAGGAAATCCTTCCTCCTGGGCCACCTCGGCAAACTCCGGGTACATGTGCTGCCACTCGTGGTTTTCTCCGCCCGCCGCCTCACGCAGATTCTCGAGAGTTGAGCCGATACGCCCTGCCGGAAAGGATGCAGTGATTTCCACCTCGCCCCCCTCCAGGAGTTTGAACAGGGTTTTGGCATGGGCCATCTCCTGGTCAGCGGTCTCGGAAAAAATTTCAGAAATCTGGACGTATCCTTCCGTGCGGGCCTGCTTGGCGAAAAAAGAATAGCGGTTGCGCGCCTGGGATTCGCCGGCAAAAGCCGTCAGGATATTTTTTTCGGTGCGGGTACCTTTCAGTGATTTCGACATAATGCCTCCGTAGTTGAATTGTGGAAGGAGCATAGCTTTTGCTGAGAATTTGTCAATCTATTGATAATCTATACTAATAATAGGCCTGAATCATTTCCAGCAGGTGTCTTGACGCGTGGCTCAAGGTGTTTAGAAAAAGGCAATCAAAGACTGGAGGTGTTGCATATGGTCATTGATTTCAGCACATATTATGATTTGCCAAGTTCGATGGACAGTTTTTTTGAAGAGTTGTGGAGGCCGAGTGCCATCAGTCAGCGACGTATGGCCTATCCCCCTGTCAATATCAGCGAGGATGAGGAAAACATAATCGTTGCGTCTGAAATACCCGGTATGGATACGGAGGACATCGACCTGACCCTGAACGAGAAAAGCCTGACCATCAAGGGCTCAAAGAAGAATGAAGTTGGCAACTACTACAGACAGGAGCGGCCCACCGGAAATTTTCAGCGGATCATCAACTTGAACATCCCAGTACAGGTAGATGCGGTCAGGGCTTCCATGAAGGACGGGGTGCTCAGGGTGGTTCTGCCCAAGGCCAAGGAATGCCGTCCCGTAACCATAGCAATCGACGAGCAATAGAGGTGTGCCATGGCAAATGATATCGAGAAAAGAACGCCTTCGACCCTTGCCAGGTTCCGGCCCAACACCGATATCCTGGAGCG
>JAAYCS010000010.1 GCA_012729655.1 Desulfovibrionales bacterium
AGGGCGAAGAGGACAAGGTTTTTGCTGCCGTCCAGAAGCTGCTGGAAGAGGACATCAACCTGCACCTGGTCCGCAATGACGAGACCGGCGACATGCTCCTCTCCGGCATGGGTCAGCTGCACATCGAACTGTCCGTGGAAAAGGCCCGGCGCCGTTACAAGGCCAACATTCTGCTGAAGACCCCGAAGATTCCCTACCGGGAAACCATAAAAGGCAAAGCCCAGGTCCAGGGACGGCACAAGAAGCAGTCCGGCGGCCGCGGCCAGTTCGGCGACTGTTGGATCCGCATGGAACCCAACCCGCGCGGAGCTGGCTACGCATTCCTGGACGAGATCGTGGGCGGTTCCATCCCCCGCAACTACATCCCGGCCGTGGACAAGGGCATCCAGGAAGCCGCTGTACGCGGTTTCCTGGCCGGCTATCCCATGGTTGACTTCAAGGTCGCGGTTTACGACGGCTCCTACCACACCGTGGACTCCTCTGAAATGGCCTTCAAGATAGCCGGGTCTTTGGCCTTCAAGAAAGCTGTGGAGATGTGTAACCCGATCCTGCTCGAGCCCATCATGCTGGCCTCGGTCTTCATCCCGGACGAATTCATGGGCGACGTCATCGGCGACCTGTCCAGCCGGCGTGGGCGAGTCCTGGGGTCCGACTCCATTGGCGGCATCACCGAGGTGAAGGCCCACGTGCCCATGGCCGAGATGATGAAATACGCGCCCGACCTGCGGTCCATGACCGGTGGCCAGGGGACCTTCACCATGGAATTCGCCCATTATGAGGAATGCCCCCCCAGCGTGACTGAACAGGTCATCGCCGACAGCAAGAAAGAAGCGGAATAGTCTCTCTTTCCTGAACTCCGAAAGGCCGCCCGAAAGCGGCCTTTTCTTTTGGCCTTGTCCTGGACATCGAGTTCCCGTAGTTTCCCGGCCATGCACAGCACCTGCCCCCCACTACAGATCACCGGAGACGGCCCATGTCCACCGCGCAAGTGACCCTGACCCCCCTCGGCGGCCTCGGGGAAATAGGCATGAACTGTATGGCCCTGGAGACCGAGCAGAGCATGATTCTGGTGGACTGCGGCCTCATGTTCCCCGACGTCATCCTCTACGGGGTGGATGTGGTCATCCCGCGCATGGACTTCATCCTCGAACGCAAACACAAGCTCAGGGGCATCATCCTGACCCACGGCCACGAGGACCACATCGGCGCCCTGGCCTGGCTCATGCCTTATCTGCAGCAGGTCCCCCTCTACGGATCGGAATTCACCTTGCGTCTGGCTCTGAAACGGCTGCAGGAACGCAATCTTGACTCCCACGTGGCCCTGCATCCGGTCCGAGGCCGGGAACGCATTGAAATCGGGGACTTCGCCGTGACCTTCATACCGGTTTGTCACAGCATCATCGAAGGCTTCGGTCTGGGAATCGAGACCCCTGCCGGCCGCATTGTGCACACGGGCGACTTCAAGATAGACCGCAACCCCCTGGATGGCCATGCCACCGACCTGGAGGCCATGGCGGACTTTTGCCGGCCCGGGGCGTTGCTGCTGCTGTCCGACTCCACCAACGTGGAACGGGAAGGCTATTCCCTCACGGAACGAGAGATCAAGGCCACCCTGGATGCTGTCTTCGCCGAAGCCAAAGGGCGCATCTTGGTCACCCTCTTTGCCACCCATATCCAGCGCATGCAGGAAATCTTCGACCTTGCTGCAAAGTACGGCCGCAAAGTGGCATTTACCGGGCGCAGCCTGGTGGCCAACATCGATGTGGCCAAGGATCTCGGGCATCTGCGCTTTAATCGCCAGAATTCCTGCGAGCTGGAGGAGCTGGCCTACCTGGACGACAGCCAGATCGTCATCCTCCTGACCGGCTCCCAGGGCGAGCCTCTTTCAGCCCTGAGCCGCGTGTCCAGGAGCGAGCACCGCCAGCTCAACATCCACAAAGGCGACACGGTCATCATGTCCTCACGCTTCATTCCCGGCAACACGCGGGCCATCACCCGGGTCATCAATGACCTCTATCGTCAGGGGGCCACCGTTCTCTACGAGAAGGTCCAGGCCATTCACGCCTCGGGCCACGCCCACCAGGAGGAACTGAAGATCATGCTGGACACGGTGCGGCCCAAATTCTTCATTCCCGTGCACGGGGAATACCGCCATCTGTTCAAACATGCCGAGTTGGCCGTGTCCCGAGGCATTGCGCCGGAGAGGGCCCTCATCCTGGAAAACGGCCAGCCTGTGACCCTCTCTGCCACAAGCATCCGCCTGGAAGAGGCCGTTTACGCAGAGTCCATTCTCGTGGATGGCAAGGGCGTGGGCGACGTGGGCCAGAGCGTGCTGAAGGAGCGGCAGATCCTGGGCGGCGAGGGTTTGGTTATCGTGCTCCTGATCCAGGACGAACTCGGGACCATCGTCTTCGGCCCGAGCATCGAATCCAAAGGGTTCATCTTTGAACAGCATTTCGCCCATGTCCTGGAAGACGCCAAATGCATCATTCTCGACATCATGGAGGGCAATCCCAACGGCGAAGTCTATAAACTGGAAGAACGCATCCGCTCGTCCCTGCGACGTTTTTTCCGCAAGGTCCTGGAACGCGACCCCATTGTCATTCCCCTCATCGCCCGGGTCTGATTTCCGCTTGCAAACCCTTCTGATCTCGCGTATCGGCTTCAGTTCTCACACACTCCACACGCCCGCAGCCCTTTGGTTTGGCCGACTGGTCTGACGCGGGCGGAGGAAAAAAACCAAGGAGACTCCCCATGCCTTATGTCAGTATGAAGCAAATGCTGGAGACCGGTGTGCATTTCGGTCACCAGACCCGGCGCTGGAACCCCAAGATGCGGCCCTACATCTTCGGAGCGCGCAAGGGCATCCACATCATCGACCTGCAACAGACCGTGAAGCTGTACCGAAAAGCGCACGACTTCATGTCCGATACAGTGGCCCGTGGCGGCAAGATCATCTTTGTCGGCACCAAACGCCAGGCCCAGGATGTGGTCAAGACCGAAGCCGAACGCTGCGGCATGTACTATGTCACCAACCGCTGGCTGGGCGGCACTCTGACCAACTACCAGACCATCCGTAGCAGCATCGCCCGTCTGAAAAAACTGGAAGGCATGTTCGAGGACGGCTCCGTGAACCGCTTTCTGAAAAAGGAAATCGTGGGCATGGAGCGCGAAGTGGCCAAGCTGAACCTGACCCTGGGCGGGATCAAGGACATGGAAGAACCACCAGCGGCCGCCTTCATCATCGATCCACACCGCGAGGAAATCGCGGTCAAAGAATGCCGCAAGCTGGGCATCCCCATTGTGGCCGTGGTGGACACCAACTGTGACCCCGACCTGATCGACTACATCATTCCGGGCAATGACGACGCAATCCGGGCCATCAAGCTCTTTGCCGGAGCCATGTCCGACGCCTGCCTGGAGGGTCTGGCCAGCGCCAAGGACACCCCCCTGCAGCCCAAAGCCAAGGTCCCGGCTGTGGATGTTCCGATCACCACTGAAGATTTCGACTCTGAAGACACAGACGAAGAGGAATATTAAGATGAGTATCACTGCTTCAATGGTTAAAGATCTGCGCGACCGGACCGGCGCAGGTATGATGGACTGCAAGAAGGCCCTGACCGAATGTGATGGGGACGAGGAAAAAGCCATCGCTTGGTTGCGTGAAAAAGGTCTGTCCAAGGCCGCCAAGAAGGCTGGCCGGGAAACAACCGAAGGTTTGATCACCATCGTCGTGGCCAAAGACGGAAAGTCCGCGGCCATGAGTGAGCTCAAGTGCGAAACCGATTTCGTGGCGAAAAACGAGGAATTCATCGCCCTGGCCGAAGGCATCGCCAAACTGGCCCTGGACAGGAAAACCTCCGATATGACCGCCCTGCCGGTTGAAGCCACCGACCTGACCGGCCTCATTGGCAAGATCGGGGAAAACATGCAGGTCGGACGGCTGGCATTTGTCGAGCTGCCCGGTGCCGGCGCCATCGGTACTTACGTCCATTCCAACAAGAAGCTGGGCGTGCTGGTCGAACTGACCGGCGCTGTCACCCCGGAACTGGCCAAAGACATCGCCATGCAGATCGCGGCCGCCAACCCTCTGTGTGTGACCCCCGATCAGATCCCTGCCGAGACCCTGTCCCAGGAGAAGGAAATCTACCTGAACCAGGCCAAGGAAGAAGGAAAGCCGGCCCAGATCGCGGAAAAGATCGTCGAGGGACGCATCCGTAAGTACTATCAGGAAGTCTGCCTGCGCGAGCAGGTCTTCATCAAGGACGACAAGAAGACCATCAAGGATCTTCTCGGAAAAAGCGCCGACGTGGTCCGGTTTTTCCGGTTCGCGGTGGGCGCATAGGGAAAGGGCCGCAAGGCCCTTTTTTTTGGCCTCCCCTCTGTTTTCCGGGACAAACAAAAGCCTCTTGTTGCGCCCCTGGCGCGAAATGGGTATAGCCTCATCCGAGAAGGAGGCTGGGAAACCCCGGCCTCCTTTCGTTCACCGTCCACCATGAGGTACTGATCAATGCAGAAACTCCGATACGGCAGGGTCATGCTTAAGCTGAGCGGCGAGGCCCTGGCTGGAGAACAGGGCTTTGGCATCGAACCCCAGACCATTCAATCCATCTGTCAGGAAGTGGCCTCGGCGGCCACGTTGGGTGTCCAACTCAGCCTTGTCATCGGCGGTGGAAACATCTTTCGCGGTGTTTCCGTATCCTCCAAAGGCATGGACCGGGCATCTGCGGACTATATGGGCATGCTTGCCACGGTCATGAATGCCCTGGCTGTCCAGGATGCCCTGGAAAAGCAGAACATCACCACCCGGGTCATGACCGCCATCGACATGAAGGAAGTGGCCGAGCCCTATATCCGCCGTCGGGCCATCCGCCACCTGGAAAAGGGACGTGTGGTCATCTGCGCGGCCGGCACGGGTATCCCCTATTTCACCACAGACACTGCCGCAGTGATCCGGGCCATGGAACTCAAATGCGAGGCCATCCTGAAGGCCACCCGGGTCAACGGTGTGTACGACAAGGACCCGGAAAAATACCCCGATGCGGTCATGTTCACCCGGCTGAGCTATCTGGATGTGCTGCAACGCCGTCTGCGGGTCATGGACTCGGCGGCTATTTCCCTATGCATGGACAACAAGCTCCCCATCGGAGTCTTCAATCTTTTTGTGCCTGGCAACATCAAGCGGGTGGTCATGGGCGAGGACATCGGAACGATCGTACAAGGAGACTAACATGGAAAAGCACGTAACCGATTGTAAAAACAGGATGCAGAAAAGCATCGACAGCCTGGAAAAGGATTTC
>JAAYCS010000142.1 GCA_012729655.1 Desulfovibrionales bacterium
AATCTCCCTGTTCCCCATCAGGACAATCTGCAGGACAGCGCGGAGCTGTTTTGCCAGTGTGAAAAGTCCGTGCAGAAAGGCGAAATCCGAGTCTTGGAGCAGGTGGGCGTTGTCGACAAGCAGGACCACGTGTCTATGTTCCTGCAGCCTTTTTGAAAGATTGGATTTGTTCTGCCCTTGAGGGGAGAGGTGGGCGCTGAGGTGTTTGGAAAGGGTCAATTCCCCGGTGAAGGGAAGCAGGATGGAATGTGCTTCCAGCAGCGTGGAGAGACGGGCCAGAAATGTTGATTTTCCGGACTGCGGAAAGCCGGCGACACAGCTGAGCAGACGCGACTGTGCAATTTCTGCCAGCAGGGATTGGAAAAGATCCTCGAGTTGCGGCGTGAGAAAATAGGCGGCGCTAGTGGTTGGAATATGGTCAAAAGACGATTCGTGCATGCCTGGCCGAGGGATTTCCGGGAATCCGCCTATTGCGTTGAGAAGTGAATGGTTTGAGCTCTCCCTTTTTTGTGATTATGTTTTGAGGAAGTTCCATGCAAGCTTTTTTTGAAATTTGCTGCAATACCGCACGGTTTGGTGAGTATTGGTGATATTCTTCTCTTTCTTGCCATATTTTGCCCTCCTTGCGGCCATGATGTTATGGGGCAGCTCTTTCGTGGCCTTCAAGTATGCGGTGATGGCCTTTGATCCGATGGCCATTGTATTTGCCCGCATGGCCATCTCCGCCGGCCTGTTTCTGCTCGCCTGGAGAAGATGGAGGCCCCATCGTTTGCGCCGGCAGGACCTGTGGGCCATGTTGTTCATGACCTTGTGCGAGCCGTGCATGTACTTCATATTTGAGGGACAGGCCATGCGCTACACCTCGGCTTCCCAGGCGGGTGTGGTTGCAGCCACGCTGCCGTTGCTGGTGGCCGTGTGCTCTGGGTTCTTTCTTGGAGAACGGTTGACCAGATTGTCCTGGCTTGGCTTGGCTCTGGCTCTGGGCGGAGTGGCATGGGTCAGTTTCAGCGGCTCGGCCACTGAAGAAGCCCCCTTTCCGATGCTGGGCAACTTTCTGGAAGTGTTGGCGATGGTCTGTGCTGCAGGGTACACTGTCAGCATGAAGAAGCTGTGTGCCACCTACTCACCTTGGTTTCTGACAGCGCTGCAGTCCCTGGTGGGCACGTTTTTTTTCCTGCCGATTCTGTTTCTGCCCACCACGACCCTTCCCGCAACCTTTCCGGTGGGCCCGTCCCTGGCTGTCCTGTATCTGGGCACGTGCATCAGCATTGGCGCATATGGATTTTATAACTTCGGCATCAGCAAGTTGCCAGCATGGCAGGCATCTGCCTTTGTCAATCTCATCCCGGTTTTTTCCATGTTACTGGGATGGGCCTGGCTGGGCGAGAGCTTGAATCAAATCCAGCTCTTCGGAGTGGCCTTGATTTTTACGGGAGTTTTGTTGAGCCAGGCAAGGCCGGCTCTCCGCCGGGGGACGGCTGACCTTGAAGAGGCGGACGGCAATGCAGAGCAGGGGGATGAGGAAAGCCGGGATCCACTGAGAGGTTGAGAGCTGGCAGGGGGAGCCGCAGCACCGGGCCACACACGGTGCGTGGCCCGGAACAGGCAGCGGAATCAGATCCGGGTGAGGCCGGCGGAAAGCCCGCCGCCCGGCGTGAATTCCTCTTCGCGAGATGCGCCATCGCGGCAGACGATGGTCCTGGCGCACGGGATGGTCCGACCACTCCTGGCCAGCGCTTGTCCTACGATGCGGGACAGACCAGAGCAGCATGGCACTTCCATTTCCAGAATTGAAATGCTCTTGATCCTGGCCTGTGAAAAGACCTGGCTGAGACGTTCGACGTACTCTGCGGCATTGTCGAATTTGGGGCAGCCGAGCATGATCACTTTCCCGGCCAGAAACCGGCTGTGAAAATCCGGTGCCGCCACAGGACAGCAGTCGCCGGCGATCAGCAGATCCGCATTCTCCAGGAATGGGGCGTGAGGAGGGATAAGCCGTATCTGGACGGGCCAATGGGACAGGGCCGAACCGACCTGGCCCGTCGGAACATTGGCCTTGTCGCACGGCGTCATCTGCATCATGCCGGCCGACGGGCAGCCTCCGTGGACAGGTTGCATGGCCCGGACCTGACTCGACGGACATCCCTCGTGCGGAGTTGGATGATGTCCGCTCCCGCCCATGCGGCGGACATGCTCCATGGCCGCCTCCTCGTCAAAATCCTCTGCCTCGCGCTCGATGATGCGCAGGGCGTCCTCCGGACAGTGACCGATACAGGCCCCCAGTCCGTCACAAAACATGTCCCTCACAATTCTGGCCTTGCCGTTGACAATGGCCAGAGCCCCTTCCGCGCATCCAGTGATGCACTGACCACAGCCAGTGCACTTTTGTTCATCAATTTCGATGATCTTACGTTTCATGATGACCCTCCGGTACGTTCTTCGTGCATCAGAGCTAGGACAACATGAAACTGCCCGCTTTGATCCAGGTCAAATACGGGCAGTCTGGCAAGCGCGCAGCAGAAATTCGCCTGCAGCGCAGGGCGAAGCCGAAAAGAGCTAGGTGGAGCTGGCTTCGTCCTGTTTCGCAGTTGGCTTGGACGGGACCTTGCGGGTCAATCGTTCGTAAAGTTTTTGGGCTGCCAGGCGCGTTTCTCCCGGATTGGCCAGGAAGAGCATTTCGCCCTTGGGTGTGAACCAGTGCCAGCCTTCGGGTTTTGTCAGCAGCATGGCTCCTTTTTTTTCGAGATATTCGAGATCCTTTCCTTCCTCGACGGCATGCTGGAGCTGAATCAGCAGGTTGTCCGTCTCAAGGACGATGGATGTCGTGCGGAAGAGTTCGAAGGCGCCGTGGGTGATATCCATGAGTTTGGCTTGGTCCGGGGTCTGCTTGGCGGCAAGAGCTTTTTCCAGTTCCAGGAGGTCTTTTTTCAGATCCTTAAGTTCCGCGATGGCCATGTCCCTGGCCATGTCTCCCTGGTCTTTGATGGTTTTCGCGAGCTGGTTCTGCAATGCCTTGCTCATGGATTTCCCTCATGGTTTGGGTTGAAAGGTCACAGAATCTGTCCCAGAAACTCCCTGGTCCGTTCGTGCGAGGGAGCGGTGAAGAAGTGATCCGGTTCGCCCTGTTCCAGGATTTCCCCCTTGTCCATAAACAGCACCCGGTCCGCCACCTCGCGGGCAAAGCCCATTTCATGAGTGACCACAACCATGGTCATGCCTTCGCGC
>JAAYCS010000011.1 GCA_012729655.1 Desulfovibrionales bacterium
AATCCGGCAAGGTCGAGCTGACCTACCTGGGCAATGCCTTTCATGTGGAACTGCCGGTCTGCCCCAGGTGCGGGGCCGTGTACATCTACGAGGAATTGGCATTGGGGCGGATTCGCGAAGTGGAGCAACTGCTTGAAGACAAGTGAACTGTACACGTCCGCGCCGGTCAGGTCGGCCCTGGGCCGCACCCTGCGTCCTGGCGGGTTGGCGTTGACACGGCGTTTGCTGCAATTGGCGCCACCTGCGCCCGGAAGCAGAGTGCTGGATGCCGGGTGCGGGCGTGGGGAGACCCTCGGGCTGCTGCTGGAAAGCGGAGCCCGGGCCCTGGGCCTGGATCTGCATGCCGGCTTTTTGCGGGAAGCGTGCCAGGACGGACGTGCCGTTGCGCGGGCAGACCTGAAACGTCTGCCCGTTGCGGACAAGAGCCTGGATCTGATCGTGTGCGAATGCACCTGGAACCTGACGGACAAGGAGGGGGTGCTGGCGGAGTTCTTCCGGACATTGAGGTCTGGCGGGACCCTCGCCCTGGCCGACATCTACACCCGCGGCTACCGCAGCGGGGAATGGCCCCTGCGCTGCTGTTTCGAGCAGGCCACAGACCTGCAGACCGTGCTGGAGCAGGTGGCCTGCGCCGGGTTCGAAATCGACGTGGTCGAGGATCACACGGCCATGCTGAAGAAGACCGCGGCGGATTTCGTCTTCCGCCACGGCTCCCTGTTCGGCTTCTGGCAGGCCGTGACCGGCGATCCGGGCCTGGCTGAGATGGCCTGCGCTGCGTCGCGGGAATCGAAGCCGGGATTGTTCTTGTTGACGGCGCACGTTCCGTGGGGAGAATAAAAAATCTATAGATCCTATGGGATCCATGGGGCCTATAACTTTTCGATTGGTATACCAAAAGTCATCACGAGGCCGACATGAACGAATACGATCTCGACATCCTGCGCCTGCACACGCAGGGTTTCTGTTGCGCCCAGATCATCGCGCAGATGGCTCTGGAGACGCAGGGCGTGGAAAATCCGGGGCTCGTGCGGGCCATGTCGGGGTTGTGCATGGGGTTTTCCTCGCCCCAGGGGGCCTGCGGGGCCCTGACCGGAGCGGCTTGTCTCATCGCCTACTACGCGGGCAAAGGCACCGCTGCCGAGGAACCCGACGACAGGCTGCCGCTCATGCTTTCGGAGCTGGTTGAATGGTTCGAAGGTCACACCGCTGAGCGCTTCGGAGGCATCAGCTGCTCGGCCATCGTGCCCGACGGCAGGCCCGACGCTTCTGTCTGCGGCGGGCTGGTCTCCGGGTGTTACGGCAAGGTCCTGACCATTCTCGTGGAGAACGGCATCGACCCGGGGACGGCGCGTGAGTAGGATGGTCGGCACGGTCGGCAGCGTCTGTCCCGAGTGCCTGGGTCGGGTCGAGGCGGAACTGGTCGAGGACGGGGACGTCGTACGCATGGTCAAGCGTTGCCCCGAGCATGGCGGGTTTTCGGCCGTGGTCTGGCGCGGGGAGCCCGCGTTTTCAAGCTGGGTGCGGCCCAAGATCCCCTTCGGCGGCGGGCCGCGCGAGGCCGTGGGCAAAGGGTGTCCCTACGACTGCGGCCTGTGCGCGCGCCACGCCCAGCGGACCTGCACGGCCCTGGTGGAGATCACCTCGCGCTGCAACCTGGGCTGCCCGGTCTGTTTCGCCGACAGCGGCGGGCCGGGGACCGAGCCGCAGCGGGAGGTCCTGGCGCGTATGTTCGATCAGGTCATGGCCCGCACGGGCGGCTGCAACCTGCAGCTCTCGGGCGGCGAGCCCACGGTGCGCGAGGATCTGCCGCAGATCGTGGCCATGGCCAAGCGGGCCGGCTTTGCCTTCGTGCAGCTCAACACCAACGGCCTGCGCCTGGCCGAGGATCCCGGGCTGGTCGAGGCCCTGGCCAGTGCGGGGCTTTCATCTGTCTTCCTGCAGTTCGACGGGGTGCGCGACGCTGTCTACCGTGCTCTGCGCGGCCGGGACCTGCTGGAGGTCAAGGGACGGGCCGTGGACAACGCCGCGGCGGCAGGCCTGGGCATCGTCCTCGTGCCCACGGTGGCGCGCGGCGTGAACACGGACCAGCTGTGGGACATCGTACTCTACGGCCTGGCCCGCCAGCCCTTTATCCGCGGAGTCCATTTCCAGCCCATGAGTTATTTCGGGCGCTATCCGGCCGACTTCATACCCGACCATGTCACCCTGCCCGAGCTCATGACCGGTCTGGCCCAACAAAGCGGCGGGATGGTCAAGGTGTCCGACTTCCTGCCCCCGGGCTGCGAGCACGCCCTGTGTTCCTTCTCGGGCAAGTACATGACCCGCGAAGACGGCAGTTTCGTGCGTCTGGGCAATGTGGTCTGTGACTGCACACCCAGACCCGCCGAGGCCGGGGCCCTGAAGTCCATCAACGTCACGGCCCGCCAGTGGTCCGCGCCCGCGACGCCGGGGCCGCCATCTCCCCCTTCCCCATTCCAGGGTCCGGGCGCAGATGGCCCCATCCCCCCCACTCCCCAGGACAATGACCTGGACCGCTTCCTGGCCCGGGCCAGGACCCATACGTTCACCATCTCGGCCATGGCCTTCCAGGACGCGTGGAGCCTCAACCTGGACCGCCTGCAGGGCTGCTGCATCCATGTGGCCCAGCCAAACGGGCGACTGGTGCCCTTTTGCGCCTTCAACCTGACCTCCCGTCACGGCCGCAGCCTGTACCGGGGGCGGATGTGAGAGCCAGCACCGTCGATGCCCTGACGGCACGCAGGCTGGGCATCGACGGGCCCCTGGACCGCAGTTGTCTGGAAACTGCCCAGATGGCGGCCCTGCGCGCGACCGTGTCCTGGGCCAGGGAGATGGGCCCCTGGTATCGCGGGCGTTTGGCGGGGGTGAAGCCGGAGAAGCTGCGCTGTCGGGCTGACCTGGCGCGGTTGCCCCTGATGGCCGGGGCGGACGTGGCCGCATTTGGGCAGCGCATGGTCTGCGTACCCCAGAGCGAGGTGGCGCGCATCGTCACCCTGCAGACCTCGGGCAGCACCGGTGCGCCCAAGCGAGTGCACTTCACGCGGGAGGATCTGGACGGGACCGTGGATTTTTTCCTGCACGGCATGACGAACCTGGCCGATCAATCGGACCGGGTTCTGGCGCTGCTGCCTTGCAGTCAACCCGACAGCACTGGCGACCTGCTCGTGCGAGCCCTGCGGGGCGGTGGGGTTCACTGTGCAGGGTGCTGGCCGCCCGGGAGCGCGACCGGTCTGGCGGAATTCATCGTGGCCGGGAAGTATTCGTGCGTCGTGGGTCTGCCCCAGCACCTTCTGGCCCTGGCCGGGTCTCTGCCCGTTGGCCAGGTCCGGACCATGCTGCTGTGCTCGGACTACGCCCCGCCGGCCCTGCGTCGGCGCATCGAGGAGGCCTGCGGCGCCGAGACCTTCCTGCACTACGGGGCCACGGAGACGGGTCTGGGCGGCGGCGTGGAATGCGGAATCCATGACGGCTGCCATGTGCGGGAGTCCGACCTGCTGTTCGAGATCGTGGACCCGGTTACGGGCGCACTGTTGGGCGAGGGAGAGGAAGGCGAGGTGGTCGTGACCACCCTGGGCCGGCGGGCCATGCCGCTGGTGCGTTACCGCACGGGGGACCTGGCCCGCCTGGCCAGGGGGCGGTGCGCCTGTGGCGGCGTCACGGCGCGGCTGTGCGATGTGACGGGACGGGACAGGGTGTGCGTTCTGGGCGGCGGGCTCAGCGTGACCAGCCGGGAGCTCGACGACAGTCTTTTTGACCTGGACGGTCTGGTGGACTACCGCGCCAGTCTCTGGTCTGCCGGCGGCAGAGACCACCTGGACATTGAATTCCAGGCCGGATCCGGGCATGAGCACCTGGAGCGGGACCTGGGGCTGGCCCTGCGGCGCGTGCCTGGGGTGGCCGCGGCCCTGCAACTCGGGACCCTGATCCTGGGTTCCATGCGGCGGGTCGACTCCTTTTCGCCCTCCCACACCCTCAAGCGCACCATTTTTGATCAACGCCGGAGCACACCGTGAAGGATATTCTCGAGTCCCTGCTGAAAACCCTGGATCAGGGCCAAGACGCCATCTTTTGCGGCATTGTCGAGAGCTCGGGCTCGGCCCCGCGCACGTCCGGGGCCAGGATGCTGGTCCTGCCCGACGGCGCCATCCGCGGCTCCGTGGGCGGAGGCCCTGTGGAGGGGGCCAGCCTGGCCCGGGCCAGGAAGATGCTGGACCTGGGCGAGTCGCACGTCCTGCTGCCCTTTGACCTGAATTCACCCACTGCGGCCCAGGCGGGCATGGTCTGCGGCGGAGCGGTCACGGTGCTCCTGCAACGCCTCGCGCCGGAGCAACGGGGATTGTTCGCAAAGCTGTTGACCCTGCACGCGGAGCAAAAACGTCCGGCCCTGATCACGATCCTGGCGCCAGGGAAGGAGCCCGTCCTGAACGTGTGGTCCGCAGCGACGGGTCTGGAGAGCATGGATCTTCCTGAAAGCATGACGGCGGAACTGGCCCGCAAGGCGTCGAAAACCCGTCAGAACTTTTCCCT
The DNA here is from genome assembly GCA_012729655.1 of Desulfovibrionales bacterium. Classification (GTDB taxonomy): domain Bacteria; phylum Desulfobacterota; class Desulfovibrionia; order Desulfovibrionales; family Desulfomicrobiaceae; genus Desulfomicrobium. Next base: position 4,546 of record JAAYCS010000011.1, read on the forward strand.
CCAAGGAAACGGGCTGACCGTCTTTGCCGAGCCCCTGGTCGCGCCCACGGTGGTGCATCTGGTCGGCGCGGGGCATGTGGCCTTGGCCACCTCCAGGGTGGCGTCCTTCGCCGGCTTCGAGGTGGTGGTCATGGACGACCGGGCCGAGTTCGCCAGCCCCGGGCGCTATCCCGAAGCCCGCGAGGTGCGGGTTCTGGAAAACTTCAACGGATGCTTGAAGGATTTAGGGCCCGACGACTTCGTGGTCATCGTCACCCGCGGCCACCTGCACGACCGCGACGTCCTGGCCCAGGCCCTGCGAACCGACGCCGGGTATGTCGGCATGATCGGCAGCCGCGGCAAGCGCGACGCCGTCTACCGCTCCCTGCTGGAGAATGGCTTCACCCGGGCCGACCTCGAACGCGTCTTCTGCCCCATCGGCTTGCCCATCGGCGCGGACACACCCGAGGAGATCGCCGTCAGCATCGTGGCCGAATTGATCAGGGTGCGCGCCGGAGCCCAGGAGTGACACCGGACAGAAGGCGTTTCGGGGCCGCCATCCTGGCGGCCGGCTTTTCCTCGCGCATGGGCGCGTTCAAGCCCCTTATGGACTTGGGCGGCAAGTCCGTGCTGGAGCGCTGCGTCGGCGCCTTCCAGCAGGCCGGCATCGAGAGGCCGCTGGTGGTGGCGGGCCACTGCGCCGCACAGGTGCAATCCGAAGCAAAGCGCCTGGGCGTGCCCACGGTCCATAACCCGGGATACGGGGACGGGATGTTCTCCTCGGTGCGAGCGGCCGCGTCCGCCTGCGCAGGCCTGCCCGACCTGGACGCCTTCTTTCTCCTGCCTGTGGACATCCCGCTGGTCCGACCGGTCACAATCACCCTGCTCCTCCATGCCTACGACGGTCGCGTGGCCTACCCGGTCTTCGCTGGCGAGCGGGGCCACCCGCCCCTGATCCCCGCAGGCCTGATCCCGCGCATTCTGGGGCATGACGGCCAAGGCGGGCTGCAAGGGCTGCTGGAAGGCCAGCCCGGCCTGGACGTGCCGGTCTGGGACCGGGGCATCCTGCTGGACGCGGACACGCCCGACGATTTCGCAGTCCTGCTGTGGCGCGCCGCCCGTCTGCATGTCGGGGAGCGTGACGAGGCCCTGGCCCTGGCCGGGCAGTCCATGCCCGGCCGCGGCCTGGCCCACGGCCAGGCCGTGGCCGCCGTGGCCGTGGGCCTGGGGGAGGAACTGAACCGCAACGGCGCACGCCTTGACCTGGACCTGATCCACAACGCCGCCCTGCTGCACGACGTGGCCAAGGACCGCCCCGGGCACGAGGCCGCCGGCGGGGCTCTTCTGGAGCGTCTGGGCCTGGGTGGCCTGTCTCCGATCGTGGGGGCCCACCGCGACGTGCCGCCGCCGGCCTCAGGCGTGCTCACGGAAAAAGAAGTCGTCTGCCTGGCCGACAAGCTGGTGCGCTGCGACAGACGCATCCGCGTGGAAGAACGTTTCGGCGAAAAGCTGGCCCTGTATGCCGACAACCCCGAGGCCTGCGCGGCCATCCGCGGTCGCATGCAGCATGCCCTGGCCCTGCGGGGCATGGTGGAAAAGGCCTGCGGCCGGGGCCTGGAGGACATCCTGGCCGGGGTGTTGCCGTGAACGTGGTCTATCTCCTCCGCCACGGGGAAATCACGCAGTCCTGGCCGCGCCGATTCGTGGGCCAGACGGATCTGCCCCTGACGGACAGGGGACGCGGGCAGATGGCGGAGTCGGGGGAATTTCTGGCAGGCCGGGGTGTGGGAAGGCTGTTGTGCAGCCCCTTGTCCCGTTGCGTGGAGAGCGCCGGGATCGTCGGCGCGGCCCTGGGTCTCCTGCCGGAAACGGTCTGGGATCTGCGCGAAATCAGTCTGGGCTCCTGGGAGCGGTTGAGCGTGGACGAGGTTTGCGAGCGTTTTCCCGGCGGCTACGAGGCCCGGGGTCGAGACCTGGCCGGATTCCGCCCGCCGGGCGGCGAGAGCTTCGGTGACCTGCTGAGCCGGACCTGGCCCGTCTTCGAGCTGGCCGCCACAAAAGGGGATGCCCCAGTGGCCATGGTGGCCCATGCCGGCGTGAACCGCGTCATCCTGTGCCGCATTCTGGGCATGCCCCTGGAGAACCTGTTCCGCCTGGAGCAGGACTACGCCTGCATCAACATCCTGCACGCCGGAGAAAACGCATACCGTGTCGTGGCCATGAATCTGAGGGCGGGCTGAATCACGCCGCTCGATGGCGCACTTTGCCAACACGCGCCCGCTCTGCCAGGGCTGCCAAGAGCCCGCAGGCTGGCACAGCAGACAATGAAATTGGCGAGCCCCGTTTTTTTCACTCCTTCGCCACCACTGTATCATAAAGCCCATAGTGCCGAAGTCCCGCATGGCTTTCGATTCCCGTGTAGCGAAGCGACGCGTCTTCATAGCGGCGAAATGCAAAGACCGCCTGGTTCATCTGCTCGGTATTGAGTAAACGCTCACCATCTCCAAAATTTCAAGCAGTCCTTGGTCAGGTCAGTCATCACTCCCTACCAAATTTCAAAAAATTTCTTGATCCCAAAACGATGAACCAACAGCACAAAACAACCCCTTGAAAATCTTCAAGCGGTTCTGTTCTTTTTTGCTTCTTCAGGGGGAAGGGATAGCTCGCAGGCTGGCCCCATCTGGGGGTGCCAACTATTTTGTTTGGCTCAGGAAAACGAAAAAGCCGCCCTTTTGGACGGCTTTCAAGCGGCATTCAAGAATCATTTGAAGCGTTTATAAGTGGTGGAGCTGATCAGGATCGAACTGACGACCTCTTGAATGCCAT
>JAAYCS010000143.1 GCA_012729655.1 Desulfovibrionales bacterium
GATCTTGCCTTTCGCCCCCGAAATAGGGTAATCTTTGTGCATGGATGTTTCTGGCACCAGCACGGATGTAAACAGTATCGACAACCGCGAACGAAACGCTCGTTTTGGGAACCAAAACTTGCCAAGAATATAGCAAGGGACGCAAAGGTCAAGCGGGAGCTTCGCAAGCATGGCTGGGGCGTTATGATTGTTTGGGAGTGTCAAATCAGGAACGAATCGGTTCTTCGGAACCGGATCAAGCGGTTTCTGGAGAGAAAATGAAGAACGGACGATCTTCAATCGAGTTGTTCACAGGCGCGGGAGGGCTCGCGCTTGGGCTGGAGCAAAGCGGATGGCATCATTCCGCCTTGATCGAGCTGAATGAGCATGCTTGTTCGACTATCCACCTGAATGAGTCCCTTGGCCATCCCTTGGCCAAGGGATGGAAACTTTTCCCCGATGATGTGCGGACCATTCGGTATGCTGAAATTGTTGATCACGTTGACATGGTGGCGGGGGGGCCACCGTGCCAGCCTTTCTCTCTCGGAGGAAAGCACCGTGCATACCAGGACAAGCGCGATATGTTTCCGGAAGCAGTCAGGGCTGTCCGCGAATTGCGTCCGGAATGCTTTGTTTTTGAAAACGTAAAGGGACTGCTTCGCCAGAGCTTTGCTAGTTACTTTCATTACATCGTTCTTCAGTTGTCCTATCCGATGCTTCTCCGCCGGACAGATGAGGATTGGCAATCGCACCTGTCGAAGCTCGAACGACATCATACGGCATCGAAAGAGACCGACCTTTCCTACAAAGTAGTTTATCGACTTCTGGATGCAGCCGACTACGGCGTTCCGCAGCACCGTCACCGTGTCTTTATAGTCGGTTTCCGTTCCGACCTTCAGAAAGAATGGTCGTTCCCAGACGCAACGCACTCATTTGACCGTCTACTTTGGGATCAGTGGGTTACCGGGGGGTACTGGGAAGAGCATGAAGTTCCGAAGAAGAAGCGACCAACAGTACCCGGCCGATTCGCTGCTCGTGTCCGTCGTCTTGAAGCTGAGTTCGGTCTGTTGCCCCCACCCGGCAAGCGATGCCGGACGGTTCGGGATGCCCTTCGCGGCCTACCCGACCCACGTAACAAGAACGACACCGTTCCGAATCATGAATTCCGCGACGGAGCCCGCCCATATGCGGGCCACACCGGGAGCGAGTTGGACGTACCTTCAAAAGCTCTCAAAGCCGGAGACCACGGCGTACCGGGTGGAGAGAACATGATGGCGCTGCCAGATGGGTCATATCGATACTACACGGTTCGAGAGAGCGCACGAGTTCAGACTTTTCCCGATGATTATGTTTTCAGTGGTTCATGGACCGAAGCCATGAGACAAATTGGAAACGCTGTTCCTGTAGAACTGGCAACCGCCGTGGGTAAGAGTATTTTTAACCAAGTAGCCTGAGGGTTTTAATGGCAAAGCAAACGAAACGAATAACCCCCTTCAATCCACTGGACAAGACGAACTTGGGTGAGAGCGTTGCCGAAGCGATGCTTCAGCAACCGGTTCATCCGCTTCCTCCGGATGAACCTTTCATTGGTGCTGGGATTTACGCCATCTACTTTGAAGGCGATTTCGCGCTCTATGCGGAAATTGCCGGACAGAACAAGGCCGAACAGTACCGATGGCCCATCTATGTTGGCAAAGCCGTGCCCGCTGGTGCTCGCAAAGGTGGCTATGGTCTTGGCGCCGATCCCGGACAAGCTCTCTACAAACGCTTGTCGGAGCATGCGGGTTCAATCAACGACGCAGAGAACCTGAACCTATCCGATTTCCGCTGTCGCTTTCTTGTCGTTGACGACATCTGGATTCCTCTAGCCGAGTCGCTTCTTGTCGAGATGTACTCCCCGCTTTGGAATCAGAAGATCGACGGGTTCGGCAATCACGATCCCGGCAAAGGGAGATACAATCAGCAGCGTTCTCCATGGGACGTCATTCATCCTGGTCGTGCATGGGCATACAAACTCCAGCCACCATCCAATGACGAGCATGTCGTCCGTGAAGGGGCGGCAGCCTACATCACTCGGACAAAGGCCAAGCTCATGGCCCAACAAGAGAATGCACTCGACGAGGAATAGCACGCCGCTACGCTCTGCGCCATTCCTCGCGAGTGATTCACGACGTTCGCCTCGATGAAATGAAAAAGAGAATCCATATTGCGGTGTTTCTGGTCATGGTGATTACGTGCAATATTGCGCTTTCAACCTACTTTACCCAAGGTGTACGCATGATCGGTAGCGACGGTTTCTGGCTAGCTTATCTTGCGTTTCCCTTTGGGTACTTAACACGATTCACGTCCTCGGCTCTTCTCATCTGCTCTGCGTGGCTGCTTTTTGTGTGGCCACTTTTTCTTTTACCAAGCAAAATCGGATGTGTTTTGACGTATGTTTCACTGGCTGCCATTATCCTGCTTGACGCACTGACGGCGTTGTTGCTGTACTGTGCGGCAGGTATCGGATGATTCTAAAACACCACTTATTGCATCTTGAGTTCAATCCACGAAAGCAGGCGAACCAGGTGGTGGAGAGGAACGTCGCTGATGCGCCGTCCCTCACCACCGACGTTGCCATGCCAATGAAACCACACGAGATCATCGTGAACGACCGCA
>JAAYCS010000144.1 GCA_012729655.1 Desulfovibrionales bacterium
CCGCGCAATATGACCTGCAAGATATGGTGAACAAAGGCTTATTGGTCAAATCGGGCAAGGGTCCGGCCTCTCGCTATATCCTTGCCGATGGGGTTCTGTAACTTTAATTGCGAGACCATGCCATGAAATTGCGCAACTGGCTGGAAGCCATTTTACCCAAAAAGCAACCTGGAACGGATCACGAGACGGTCTTGAGGTCTTTCCGGCTGCAGTACACTCACTTCAAGGACCTGCTGCTCTCCAATGCCGAATTGGGGAACCTCATGGCCGATATCGACGAGAAAATGCGTGGCACTGTCCTCTTCGGCATGAACGAAATCAGGGCATTAGCAACACGCAGTGTCTTCCACACCATGCGCATGGTCACGGCTCTGAATGCCATTTCAGGCAACCGCTACGCCGTACTCCAGGAAATGGTAGAACTTATCAATGCCCGGATTTCCTCTATTCTTGACAGCAAACCCCTGCCAGCCGCAGATGTGCTGACCTACCCCCTCAGCTCAGTAAACCGTGACTTTGTCGACCTTGTGGGAGGGAAATGCGCAAATCTCGGTGAAATGCGCAATCATGCAAAAGTTCCCACTCCTGGGGGATTTGGAATCACAACCGCAGCCTACAATGTTTTTCTCCAATCCGAGGGATTGCGCGAAGAAATTCTGAAACTGTTGCGGGAGGCCAATCCTGACGCCCCGGCATCCATCGTGGAAGTCTCTGAGGCCATTTTCAGGACCATGGCTGGGGTCAAAGTTCCTGATCAGGTCATGACGGCCATCAATGCAGCCTGGGACGAGGTCTTTGAAAATCCGGCTCAAACCCGGACCGCGTTGCGCTCCAGTGCCATCAGTGAAGACGGTATCCTCTCCTTTTCAGGGCAATATCGAACAATACTCGGTGTCACCCGCTCCTCCCTCGAAGACGCTTTCCGGGAGGTTCTGGCCAGTCTGTTTTCGCCGCGCGCCATCACCTATCGCATCCACCATGGTGTCCCGTTCGAACAGTGCGCCATGGGCATGGCCTGCATCGAAATGGTGGACGCCCTGTGCAGCGGCATCATTTTCTCCCGCCACCCGGTCAACCCATTGTCCGATGAAATGGTCCTCAACGCTGTCTGGGGGTTGGGGGCCTACGCGGTGGATGGAATTATTGAACCCGACACTTGGCACATCAAGCCTGGCATCACCCCTCAGATCATGCAGCAGTATGTTGCCGACAAACGTGTCCAGCTCATTTCCGATGCGTCGGGAAAACATGAGCAAGCGGTCCCAGAGGAATTGCGCAAAACACCATGTTTGAACACCGAACAGGTCATGGCACTGGCAGCCATTGCCGCCAAACTCGAAGCTCACTACCGTCATCCCCAGGACGTGGAATGGGCCATGAACAAGAAAGGAGAGATCCTGGTTCTGCAAAGCAGGCCCATGCGCCTGGCCAGCGCCCAGCACAATGGACTGTCCAACGACTCCATCCCTGGAGCCCAGTTGTTGGTCGAGCATGCAGACATTGCCTGCGCCGGAATCGGATCGGGTGCGGCCATCATGGCGGACTCCATGCAGGACTTGTCCGATTTCCCCACGGATGGGATTTTGGTCGCCAAGCATTCCCTTCCCAATTACGTCCTGGTCATGAACCGGGCCCAGGCCATTGTCACCGAAGCCGGGAGCATCACCGGTCACATGGCCTCCCTGGCACGTGAATTCAACGTGCCAACCATCCTGAATGCCAAAGGGGCCACCAAAATCATTCAAGACGGCCAACTCATCACCGTGGATGCCATCACCGGACGCATCTACAGTGGAAGCGTTCCGGAACTCATCGCCCTCAAGTCCGAACGCAGGTTAAAAATAGCCGACACCCCTGTGCACGCCACGTTGCGACAGGTTGCGGACCAGATCACCCCTCTGCACCTCCTGGATCCAAAATCTCCACTGTTCAAGCCAGAGTCCTGCACCACCCTGCATGACGTCATGCGTTTCGTCCACGAACGTTGCTATACCGAGATGTTTCGCATCAGCGACCGGGCTTCGGATGCAGGCTCCGTGTCCTGCCAGCTCAAGGCCAAATTGCCTATCGACCTGCGCATCATCGATCTTGGTGGAGGCCTCAAGGACGTGGATGGGCCATACGTCTATATGGAACAGATTGAATCGGTGCCGCTGTCCGCCCTCCTGTCTGGAATGCTCAGTCCCGAGGTGCACGTGCGTGGACCCAGGCCCGTCGATGTCAGCGGATTTCTCTCGGTCATGAGCCAACACATGCTCGAACCGCCCAACACCCAGGTTGAACGGTTCGGCGAGAGGAGCTACGCCATTGCCTCCGACAAATATCTGAACTTCAGTTCGCGTGTGGGGTACCACTACAGCGTCATCGACGCGTATTGCGGGCAAACCATATCCAAGAATTATATCACGTTCCAATTCAAGGGTGGAGCGGCCGACGAGATTCGCCGGGTGCGGCGGGTGCGTTGTATTGCCGAAATCCTGAGCAGACTTGATTTTGTGACTGAAGTGCGGGGCGACATGACCCAGGCCAAGTTTCAGAAGTACTCATCCGAAGAGACGAGAGAACGCCTGGATCAGCTGGGTAGACTCCTGATCGTCACCCGACAGATGGACATGCTCATGACGAGTGAAAACGCAGTCAAGATCATGGCCGATAACTTCATGGCCGGAAAATATCACTAGATCTTGCCATTATCCTCCCCTGCTCCCGATTTCCCTGGCGCGCAACTCAAGTCCTGGCGCGGGAACAAATCCATGAGGGGTGCAAAACTCCTTCGTTTTAGGCATTTTTCCCAATTTCAAGGAATTATTCTCAGATCTGCCGAACAAAATAACCAGGGAAAAAGGAAGAATTCCTATCGACATGAAATACGCTCATTCATAGATAATCTATCGAAATTTTTCCTGGCAGAAGGAAAGGTGCTTTGAAAATCATCACCAGGCCGCCGTCCATGGCCACCCTGGTTCAGCCCAACTGCTGCCGGAGAGCGCACAATCTCATTTTACGGAGTTCCACATGATCCAATGGCCCAAAAGTAACGACGTTCTCGGCACCACCAACCGCGGCAACCCGGCCGAATCCGGTCTGTGCACCCTGTGCCGCTCGGACTGCTCAGGCAAATGCGAAACCTGGATGTCCTGCCTCAAAGGTCGGCACATGCTCTATCCCAGGGATTTCGGCTTTGTCACCGCAGGCAGCGGCAACACCAGCCATATCGGGGTGAACTACAATTCCCTGCGCATCCAGGGTTACAACTACGGAGCCCACGGCGTTGCACCCGGGCGGACAACCAACCCCGATGACTGTCTGTTCACCAATGTCTCTCTGGAGACCTCCTTTGGCGCCACGGAAAAAACCAAGGTTCGCATGCCCATTATGACCGGGGCCCTGGGCTCGACCTTCATTGCCGCCAAATATTGGAACTCCTTTGCTGCTGGTTGCGCCCTGATCGGGATCCCCATCGTCATCGGCGAGAACGTAGTCGGTGTGGACCGCCAGTCCAGCATGGCCAACGGCCGCATCGACAAATCCCCCGAACTGGACCGCCGCATCGAGATCTACAAACGCTACCATGACGGCTACGGAACCATCATCGTCCAGCTCAATGTCGAGGATGCCCGCAATGGCGTGGCAGAATATGTCATCGACAAATACGGCGACAAGGTCTGCATTGAACTCAAATGGGGCCAAGGGGCCAAGAACATCGGTGGCGAAATCGAGGTCAAAAGCCTGGATTACGCCCTGTTCCTGAAAAAACGCGGCTATCTCGTCGATCCCGACCCCGAGTTGCCCGAAGTGCAGGACGCCTTCAAGGCAGGAGGCATCAAGGGCTTCGCCCGCCACAGCCGCCTCGGGTATACTGACCTGCCTTCATCGGACGCAGTGCACCAGAACTTCATGGAGACCGCGGCCTATCTGCGCAAGCTCGGCTTCAAGAAAATCTCCCTCAAAACGGGGTCCTACGGCATGGAAGCCCTGGCCATGTCCATCAAGTACGCCACGGAGGCGGGATTGGATCTGCTGACCATTGACGGTTCCGGAGGCGGCACTGGCATGAGCCCCTGGAACATGATGGAGACATGGGGTGTTCCGTCCATCCTGCTGCACTCCAAGGCGGTGGAATATGCCTCCATCCTGGCCGCACAGGGCAAACGGGTCGTGGACATGTCCTTTGCCGGAGGCCTGGCCCGGGAAGATCAGATTTTCAAGGCCCTGGCCCTGGGCGCACCGTTTGTCAAGCTGATCTGCATGGGCCGCGCCCTGATGATCCCCGGTTTCCTGGGCTCCAACATTGAAGGTGCACTGCATCCGGACCGCAGGGAAAAGGTTTCCGGCAACTGGGACGCGTTGCCCAAAACCGTCAAGGATATCGGCGAAACACCGGAACAGATCTTTGCCGGATACGAGTCCCTGAAAGCAAAAATCGGGGCTGCGGAGATGCAGAACGTGCCTTTCGGCGCCATTGCCGCCTGGACTTTGGCCGACAAGCTTGGCGCAGGGTTGCAGCAGCTTCTGGCTGGCGCACGCAAGTTCTCTGTAACGGACATTTGTCGCGGAGACATTGTTTCAGCCAATCGGGAGACGGCCCGGGAAACGGGGATCCGGTTCATCACTGAAGTGCAGGACGAAATCGCCCGCAAGATTCTTTTCTCCTGATTTTTACGCATCCCATACGCTTACATGGGGCGGTATCGACCCGATGCCGCCCCCTGGTCCCCCCCTCCTACCTGTGCTATAATTTTAATAGTTACAGCCCAGGAGAACTCATGATCGCCCAACCAAGTAATCCGTACAGCTCGCCACCCACCCGCGAGGCATGGGAGGCATTCCAGGTCCAAAGCAGGCAGATGGAAAACGCCCTGCTGGAACGCATCAAAGAACTCAACTGCCTTTACGGGATCACTCGCCTGGCCCAACAAGCCGAGCGGCCCCTGGAAGAAATCCTGGTCTCCATCGCCGAGCTCATTCCCGCTTCATGGCAGTATCCGGATATCACCTGCGCCTCAATCCGCCTGGGCGAGACGAGATATAGCTCCGCCAATTTCAAACCCACTCCGTGGCGTCAGGCCAGCCCCATCCTCGTTCGCAGAGAAACGCACGGTGAAGTTGAAGTGTGTTACCTTGAGAAACGCCAAGAGTGTGACGAAGGACCGTTTCTTCACGAGGAGCGCAGCCTTATCGACACCGTAGCGGATCTGATCGGCCGCATCGTGACCCAACGTCAGGCCGATGAACAGATGCGAACCCTGTCCCAGGAACTGATCATGGCCCAGGAGAACGAGCGCCAACGCATTGCACGAGAACTTCATGATCACCTGGCCCAGGACCTGTCCCTGGCCCGGGCTGATCTGGAACGCATCGCCTGCGGACTCCCTCTGGACGGCCCGTACCGCAGCCAGGCCGTAGCTGTGGCCGAACGGTTGGGCAGCGCCATCAGCTCCATCCGCAACCTGGCTTATGGACTTCTTCCTCCGGGCTTGACCGAACTGGGCCTGGTCGAGACCGTGCTGGACCATTGCGAAGATTTTTCCCTTCGTCACGGCATTGAGGTTGAAGTCTTTGTTGACGGATTGGGTGGACTGGAGTTTGACTTCGACACCCAGATCAACATCTACCGTCTCATCCAGGAAGCATTGAGCAATGTGCGCAAGCACGCCAAGGCCAGCCGAGTGGTCATTCGCCTCCTCGGCGCCTACCCGAGCCTGCTGGTTCGTATCGAAGACGACGGATGCGGCGCGGATATGGAGCAGTGCATGGCCCAGGCCGGGAAAACCAAGCGCATGGGCATGTGGAGCATGCGGGAACGGGTTCGTCTGCTGGGAGGGACCATTGCCTTCCGCTCCAAACCGGGACAGGGCCTGCGCATCCTGATCGAAACCCCTCTGCAGCGGAGCAGCCGTGAGCGGTCCTAAACGCATCCTCATCGTCGACGACCATCCCCTGTACCGCGACGGGCTCAAAGCCAGACTGGCCGGTAGATCAGATTTCAACGTGGCCGGCGAGGCCGGCTCCTGCGCCGATGGCCTGCGTCAGGCCAAAGAACTTGAACCAGACCTGGCCATCGTCGACATCAGCCTCCCTGATGGAAGCGGAATCGAACTGACCCGTGAGCTGCGCACCATCTTTGCGGGAATTTCCATCCTCATCGTCAGCATGCACGCCAAGCTCGATTTCATCGCCGCGTCCTTTCAGGCCGGCGCTTCCGGATACATGTCCAAAGAAACAGGGGGGGAAGGCATCCTGCAGGCCATCTCCACCGTGCTGGCCGGCGGACAGTATCTGGATGGGTCCCTCTCGCCCTCTGTCTTGCGCCGTCTGAACGACATTTCGGAACGCAAGGCCAAGCGCCTGGACGCCTCTTACGGCACCCTTTCCCTGCGCGAGCAGCAGATCATGCGCCTGCTGGCCGAAGGGCTGACCCCTGAAGAAATCGCGGGCAAACTTTTCGTCTCCCGCAAGACCGTCCTCAATCACCGCTATTCCATCATGACCAAGCTCGGGATCAAGAGCCCCATGGCCTTTGTGCGCCATGCCGCGCGACTCGGCCTCATCGACATCGAAGACTGAACCGCCAGGTTGTGCAATTTGCGACTTTACCGGGGCCCGCATTGATGGATACACAGATGCCAGTGCGGGTTCGATCGGACAGGTTTTGCCTGGCTCGTCATGCCCGCATGACCCAAGCATAAAGGATTGTTCATGCTTCGCTCCATCGGATTGCTGCTCCTGGTTCTCCTCCTCGTCCTGGCCAACGGCTTTTTCGTGGCTTCAGAATTCTCACTGGTCGGTGTCCGCCGCTCGCGTATCGCCATCCTGGCCGCAGCAGGCAACCGGAGAGCCAGGAGGCTGCTGCGCCTCATCGACCACCTCAATGCCTATATCTCAGCCACACAGCTGGGCATCACGCTGGCCTCCCTGGCCTTGGGCTGGATAGGAGAACCGGCCATCGCCCGGCTGCTGGAGCCTGTTCTCGAAAACAGAGTGCCTCCGGCTGTCCTGCACTCCATCTCCTTTGCCGTCGCGTTCAGCCTCATCACCTTTCTGCACATCGTTCTGGGCGAATTGGCGCCCAAGACCATTGCCCTGGAGTTGGCCGAGAAAACCGCTTTGGCCATAGCCCTGCCCATGGAGATCTTTTACCGGATTTTCTGCTGGCCCATCCGCCTGCTGGATTGGTCCGGGACATGCACGGTCCGGCTGCTGGGATTCACGCCCAGCGCCAGCCACGGCTCGGTGTATACAGAGGACGAGCTGCGCATGCTGATCGACGCCAGCTACAATAGCGGACAAATCGAAGACGAAAAACGCAAACTCATCAGCAAGGCCTTCGACTTCAACACCACGGAAGCCTGCGAGGCCATGATCCCCCGCTCCGAAATAGCGGCGTTGCCCGTGACAGCAACCCTGGAAGAGGTCCTGCAAGCCTTCCAGGTGCATGGGTACTCACGCCTGCCGGTTTTTGGCGAAGACCTGGACGACATCGTCGGCGTGCTGTTCCGCAAGGACATGGAACCGTTTCTGGCCCGCACCTCGGACGCGGCGTTCTCCATGACATCCATCATCCATCCCCCCACCTTCGTTCCGGCAGGGAAGCATCTCGGGGCCCTGCTCAAGCAGATGCAGGCCTCGCGCACCCACTTGGTCTTTGTCATGGACGAGTACGGCGGACTGGAGGGTCTGGTCACCCTGGAAGACGTCTTGGAAGAGATCGTCGGGGAGATCAACGACGAATACGATGAGGAAGTGCGATCCCAGATCGTGCGTGACGGAACCGACTACATTCTGGACGGAATGCTGGCGGTGCGGGACGCCAACCGAAAACTGAAGCTGACTCTGCCCGAGGACGAGACCTACACAACTGTGGCCGGATTTCTCCAGGCCCGGGCCGGCCGTGTTCTTGAACCCGGCGACGTGGTGCCCCTCAGGGAAGGCCTGTTCAGGGTTGAACGCGTGGAACGACGCCGCATCCAACGCATTCGATTCAGCCCCGCTCCGGCTTCAGATCAGAGATAACCGCCCCTCATTCCCCGGCGTCCAGAACAGCCAAAATTTCGGCGGTTTTTTCTGCCATCAGGGCGCAATCCCCGCGCGACTCCACATTGAGGCGCAGTACAGGCTCTGTGTTGGACGAGCGCAGGTTGAACCGCCAGTCCGCGAACTCCAGGCTCAGACCATCCGTGGTGTCACGGGCCAGGCTCTTCCTGCCGAAACGCCCTTCCACAGCGGCAATGGCAGCGGCCGCGTCCCTGACCGTGCGGTTGATCTCCCCGCTGGCCGGGTAGGCGGCCATGGCGTCGTCCACCAATTGGGCCAGGGTCTTGCCGCTGATGCAGATCCGCTCGGCAACCAGCAGCCAGGGGATCATGCCCGAGTCGCAGTAGGCGAAATCGCGGAAGTAGTGGTGGGCGCTCATTTCTCCTCCGTACACGGCGTCTTCCAGGCGCATGCGTTCCTTGATGAAAGCATGGCCCGTCTTGGACATGAGGGGGCGTCCCCCGGCCGCGCTCACAGCGGCAATGGTGTTCCAGATCAGACGCGGGTCATGAATGATGCCTGCCCCCGGAAACTTGCGGGAGAACGCCTCGCCCAGCAGTCCCACCACGTAGTATCCCTCGATGAACCGCCCCCTTCCATCGAAGAAGAAACAGCGATCAAAATCCCCGTCCCAGGCCAATCCCAGGTCTGCGCCCGTTGTCACGACGGCCCTCGAAGTCAGGTCCCGATTCTGCGGGAGAAGGGGATTGGGGACGCCGTTCGGAAAGTTTCCATCCGGTTCGTGCAGAATCTTGTGAAAGGTGAAGGGAAGCACGGGTTCGAGCAGATCGATCACGGCCCCTGCCCCGCCATTGCCCGCATTGGTCACGATGGAAAGAGGCGTCAGTTGTTTACGGTCCACATAGCTCAGCAGATGGTCCCGGTACCGCTCGCGCACGTTGAGTGGGCGCAACTGTCCAGCTCCTGTGGCGGCCTCGAACACCTCTGCCGCAGCCATGTCCCGAATGGCGAAGAGACCGGTATCCCCGCTGATGGGCCGCGAATCTTCGCGCACGAACTTCATCCCGTTGTAGTCCTTGGGATTGTGGCTGGCTGTGACCATGATCCCGCCGTCCAGACCCTGATCAAATACGGCGAAATACACTTCCTCGGTCCCGCATTCTCCCAAAAAGAAGACGTCCACCCCTGCATCGAGCAGTCCACGGGCCACAGCATCCGCCATGCCCGGGCTGGAAAGTCGGATGTCATGCCCGACAACCACCCGCGCGGGATGGAGGAAGGAGGCGTAGGCCCGGCCAATGCGGTAGGCCAGGGATTCGTCCAGTTCGTCCGGGACCCGTCCGCGGATGTCGTAGGCCTTGAAGCAGGAAAGGTTCATGTTCGGGGCTCCTGGGAATGGAAAAATTCTGTTGGCGTTGCGGTGCCGGGCACTCTCACGGCTATGCACGGATGGCCATCTTGATCAAGTGAAAAGGTGCCGATGTCCCATTGCGGTTCTGCCTGCAACCGGTGGATACTCCTCCTGGAATTTCCCGCAACTTCTTGCACTCGCCGCCCCATGATGTCAGACTGCCTTGCAGGCCCGCTCACCGGCCCGAAAAAGCCCATTCCACCACGACCAGCAACAGGATTCTCATGGCCCCATCTTTCCTCAGTGCTTTTGCCCGGCCCCTCCGGCACCGCAATTTCCGCCTTTTCGCCTCTGGACAGATCATCTCCCTCATCGGCACCTGGGTCCAGAACGTGTCCGAGGCATGGCTGGTGTACCGACTGACGGGATCCAGCGCAGCCCTGGGACTGGTGCGCTTCGCGGGGCTAGCACCCGTCTTCGTCCTGGCCCTGGTCGGCGGGGACTGGGCCGACAGGGCCAACCGCCGGCACATCCTGATCGGGACCCAGACCGCGGCCATGGTTCTGGCCTTTGTCCTGGCGGTTCTCTGCTTCACGGATCGCGTTCAGGTCTGGATCATCGTCCTTCTGGCGGCGCTGCTGGGCGTGGTCAACGCCATCGACAACCCCACGCGGCAATCCTTCGTGGTCGAGATGGTCGGCAAGGAGGACCTACCCAGCGCCATCGGCTTCAACTCTTCCATGTTCCACCTGGCCCGCATCCTCGGACCCACGGCGGCAGGGATTCTGCTGGCCACTGTCGGCGAGGCGTGGTGCTTCACCATCAACGGTCTGTCCTTCGTGGCCGTGATCGTCTCCCTGATCCTCATGCGCCTGCCGCAGATTCCCAGGCCCGCCCCTCAGGGGCACATCTGGGCCCGTATCAGGACCGGCGTCGCCTACGCATGGACCACCCCGCCCATCCGCTCCCTGCTTGTCCTGGTGGCGGTCATCAGCCTCTTCGGGTCCTCCTTTCTCGTGCTCATGCCGGTGGTGGCCAAGGAAGTCCTGGGACAGGGGGCAGACGGCTACAGTCTGCTCATGACTGCGGCCGGCCTCGGCAGCCTTGCCGGTGCCGTGACCCTGACCCTGCGCAAGACTGCCGGGCTATGGTCCCTGCGGGCCACGGCCAGCCTGGGCTTTGGCCTGACCCTCATCCTCTTCGCCCTGTCCCGGACATTCTGGCTTTCCGCCCTGCTGGCCGTGCCCTGTGGGCTGTTCATGATCCTGCTCATGGCCACATCCAACACCTTGGTGCAAACCCTAACACCCGATGAACTGCGGGGCCGGGTCATGGCCCTGTTCGCCATGATGTTCATGGGCATGTCCCCCTTCGGCTCCCTCGGAGCGGGACTGCTGGCCGAGCACCTGGGTGTCGGATCGACTCTGGTCCTGTGTGGAACAGTCTGCCTCTCAGCCGGCCTCCTCCTCGGGTTCAGAAAACCTGCAATCTGAAAAACGTGGCGGTTCATCCTCCAGCCACAGTGCTGGACAAAAATTCTCTCCATCTGCCGGTGCCGGATTCCCGTCCAAAAAATTTTATTCCAAAATTACGATATGTTAAAAAACAAGGACGTCGATATAGATTCAGATTGACTTAAATAATAATTTCTACTAAAAGAAAATTATTCTTAATCAATACTGTTTAACACTGGAAAAACCGCATCCATGACTGACACCCGGCGCCTCGAACGCATGCTCCTGAGACTGCAGGAGCGCAATTTCAGGGTCACTCCGCAACGGCTCGAAGTCCTGTGCGTCCTTTCTCAAAGCAGAGGACACCCGTCAGTGGAGCAGATCCATGCCCAGGTACGGGACAAATTCCCCACCACCAGCCTGGCCACAACCTACAAGACCGTGGCTTTGCTGAAGGAGATCGACGAGGTCCTGGAACTGGGTTTTGGCGATGGCAGCAACCGCTACGACGGGTTCAAACCCTTTCCCCACCCCCACGTCATCTGTACCCGCTGCCACAAGATCCTGGACCCGGATCTGTCCATGCTCCAGGACATGGCCGAAGAAGCAGCCAGAGAAACGGGATTCCGCATCCTGACCCACCGGCTCGACTTTTTCGGGTTGTGTCCCGACTGTCAGGAAAAACCATGAGCATACCCCAGGCAACGAGTCAGGCCTCCCTGGTGGAGGACAACCAACCAGCCCTGGATGCCTTCAGGGCATGCGTTGATCCGCACCGGGAGCACCCTTCTCCACAACAATGAACAGGAGGATCGTATGAGCACCAAAAAGAAACCGACCGCCAAAACGAAACTGACCACCAACGCCGGGGCCCCGGTTCCCAACAACCAGGATATTCTGACTGCCGGACCGCGCGGCCCGCAGCTGCTTCAGGATGTCTGGTTTCTCGAAAAGCTGGCCCACTTCGACCGCGAGGTCATTCCGGAGCGGCGCATGCACGCCAAAGGATCTGGCGCCTACGGAACCTTCACCGTGACCCACGACATCACCAAGTACACCAGGGCCAAGATTTTCTCCCAGATCGGCAAGAAAACCGATTTGTTCGCGCGCTTCTCCACCGTCGCCGGCCTGCGCGGCGCGGCCGATGCCGAACGCGACATCCGAGGCTTCGCCCTCAAATTCTACACCGAAGAGGGGAACTGGGACCTGGTCGGCAACAACACCCCGGTGTTCTTTTTCCGCGACCCGCTCAAGTTCCCGGACCTCAACCACGTGGTCAAGCGCGACCCGCGGACCAACATGCACAACCCGACGAGCAACTGGGACTTCTGGACCAATCTGCCCGAGGCCCTGCACCAGGTGACCATCGTCATGAGCGACCGCGGCATCCCGGCCAGCTATCGCCACATGCACGGTTTTGGTTCGCACACCTTCAGCTTCATCAACGCCAAAAACGAACGTTTCTGGTGTAAATTCCACTTCAAATCCCAGCAGGGCATCAAGAACCTGACCGACGCCGAGGCCGAGGCCATTATCGGCAAGGACCGTGAGAGCCACCAGCGCGACCTCTACGAAGCCATCGAGCGGGGGGATTTCCCGCGCTGGACCCTGTTCGTGCAGGTGATGACCGAGGAACAGGCGGCCAATCTGCCCTACCATCCGTTCGACCTGACCAAGGTCTGGTACAAGAAGGACGCCCCGCTCATGGAGGTGGGAGTGCTGGAACTGAACAAAAACCCCGAGAACTACTTCGCCGAGGTTGAACAGGCCGCCTTCAACCCGGCCAACGTGGTGCCCGGCATCAGCTTTTCGCCGGACAAGATGCTCCAGGGCCGGCTTTTCTCCTACGGCGATGCCCAGCGCTACCGCCTCGGAGTCAACCATCACCTTATCCCGGTGAACAAAGCCCGCTGCCCCATGCACAGCTATCACCGCGACGGCCTGATGCGGGTGGACGGCAACTACGGCTCCACCATTCCATACGACACCAACAGCTACGGCGAGTGGCAGGAACAGCCCGACTTTTCCGAGCCGCCGCTGAGCCTGTCCGGGGCGGCCGACCGCTGGAACGCCCGCGACGACGACAGCGATTACTTCACCCAGCCGGGCAAGCTCTTCCGCCTGATGACCAAGGGGCAGCAGAAGGTGCTCTTTGAGAACACGGCCCGGGCCATGGCCGGAGTCCCCCAGGAGATCATGATGCGCCACATCACCCACTGCTCCAAGGCCGACCCGGAATACGGCAAGGGCGTGGCCAAGGCCCTGAAGATCAATTTGAGCGACCTGCCGAAATAATCAGATCTGCCAGACAGGAATACGGGCTGCTCTCAGGGGCAGCCCGTATTTGTTGCCGCTGTTCTTCTGGCAGCCCCCCCAAACAAAAAGGCCGGAGACCCCCCACAAGAGGGGCCCGGCCGCATGTGCAGTGCCTTGGGCCGTCGTCAGTATCCCTTGAGCTTGTCGATGAATTCCGGGAGCCACAGCGAAAGCTGCGGCACATAGGTGACGACGACCAGGAAGCCGAGTAGAATGCTTAGCCAGGGCATGGCCGCCCGGACCACCCAGGCAATATCCCGCTTGGTGATGCCGGCCGTGACAAAGAGGTTCAGGCCCACCGGCGGGGTGATCAGCCCGATTTCCATGTTCACCACGCAGATGATGCCCAGGTGGATGGGGTCGATCCCCAGTTTGACCGCAATGGGAAAGAGGATCGGGATCATGATCATGGTGATGGCCGACGGCTCCATGAAGTTTCCGGCGATGAGCAGCAGGATGTTCACCACGATGAGGAAGCCCCAGGCCGGCAGGCCCCACCCGACAATGGCCTCGGCGATGATGTGCGGGATGCGCTCCGTGGTCAGCACGTGGGCGAAGAGCATGGCGTTGCCGATGATGAAGAGGAGCATGATGCTGACCTTGGCCGCGTCGAGCACCACATGCCGCACTTCCGGATGCACGACGGACCGGGGGAGGGCCAGGGCGCTCTGCCACATGCCGCGCACCAGGGCCGAGGGCAGCGCCTCGTCCTTGGCGCGCCAGGGCACGCCCTTCAACGGCCCCATGTCCCGGTAGACGAAAATGGCAACCCAGTAGGCGTACACGGCCGAAACGGCCGCCGCCTCGGTGGGGCTGCACACGCCCCCATAGATGGTCCCCAGCACGATGATGACCAGCATGAGGCCGCCCAGGGCGGAGAATCCGGACCGGAAAATCTGCCCGAACCCCGGCCAGCCCAGGGAGGGCAGGTTCTTGATGCGGGCCACGATGTAGATGCCCAGCATCAGCAGAAGTCCCAGGGTTATGCCAGGGATGAACCCGGCCATGAACAGCCGGGCCGCCGATTCCTGGGTGGCCGCCGCGTACACGAGCATGACGATGGACGGCGGAATGAGGATGCCCAGGGTGCCGGCGTTGCAGATGACCCCGGCGGCGAGACTTTCGGGATAGCCCGAGCGGACCATGCCGCCGATGACGATGCTGCCGATGGCCGCCACCGTGGCGGGCGAGGAGCCGGACACGGCGGCAAAGAGCATGCAGGCCAGGACCGAGGCCATGGCCAACCCACCCTTGATGTGGCCGACACAGTCCAGGGCGAAATTGATCAGCCGTTTGGCCACCCCGCCTGTGGACAGGAACTGGGAGGACAGGATGAAGAACGGGATGGCCAGCAGGGTATAGTGTTCGGAAACCGACTCGAAAAGCTTCAGGGCGATGGACGCCAGGGAGTCGTTGGAAAAGAACAGAATGGTGGTGATGCTCGACAGCCCCAGGGCGATGGCAATGGGCATGCCCGTGGCGATGAAGAGGAACAGCAGGGTGAAAAGGGCCGCAGAGGTCATTCGTCGTCTCCTTCCAGGTCAAC
>JAAYCS010000145.1 GCA_012729655.1 Desulfovibrionales bacterium
AAGGAGTTTTCCATGTCCCTCAAAGTCGTTGTCATCGGAGGTGTCGCCCTGGGACCCAAAGCCGCATGCCGCATCAAGCGCGTGGCCCCGGATGCGGATGTGACCATGGTGGACGCCAGCAAGCTCATTTCCTATGGCGGATGCGGCATCCCCTATTATGTTTCCGGAGATGTCAGCGATTACAGACAGTTACAGGAAACAAGCTTCCACATGGTCCGTGACGAGGACTTTTTCAAGGCCTGCAAAGATTTCAAGGTCATGACCGAAACCCGCGCCCTGTCCATCGACCGCAAGGCCAAGACGGTGCTGGTCCAGACCCTGGACGGGACCACGACCACCCTGCCTTACGACAAGCTTGTCCTGGGCACGGGCAGCACGCCCCGCAACCTGCCCATCCCCGGTCGCGAGCTCGGCAACGTCTTCACCGTGGCCACCCTGGACCAGGCGATCCGTATCAAGGAACAGGTTGCAGGCGGCGACATCGGCTCGGTCGTCATCGTGGGCGGGGGCTTCATCGGACTGGAGATGGCCGAAGCCTTTGCCGACATGTGGGGCATCCAGACCACCGTGGTCGAAGTCGCGGACCAGATCATGCCAGGTTTCATGAGCAGGTCCATGGCCACCATCGCCCAGAAACACTTGGAGGGGAACGGCGTGTCGGTCTTCACCTCGGAGATGGTCCAGGCCATCGAGGGCGAGGACAACAAGGTCGCGCGGGTGGTGACCAACAAGCGCACCGTCGACGCCGACCTGGTCATTCTGGCCGTGGGCGTGGTTCCCAACGACACCCTGGCCCGGGAGGCAGGCCTGCTCTGCTCCGACCGGGGTGGCATCGTCGTCTCCAAGACCATGCAGACCTCGGATCCGGATATCTACGCCGGCGGCGACTGCGTGCTCATCGAGAACATGGTCACGGGCAAGCTCGGCTACTACCCCCTGGGCTCCCTGGCCAACCGCCAGGGCCGCGTCATCGGCACCAATGTCGCCGGAGGCCGCGAAACCTTTGACGGGGCCATCGGCAGCTACATCATCAAACTGTTCGACTACGGTTTCGCCGGCACGGGCCTGTCCCTCCCCGTGGCCCTGCGCGAGGGCTTTGACGCCTTCAGCACCCATGTCATCATGGCCGACCACTCCCACTTCTACCCCAAACGGGACATGGTCAGCCTGGAAATCGTGGTCGAACGGCCCACGGGCAGGATTCTCGGACTGCAGGGCGCCTGCCACAACGGCGACTCGGTCAAGGGCCGGGTCGATGCCGTGGCCGCCATCCTCAAGTACCGTCCCACCCTGCGCGACGTGTCCAACATGGAGATGGCCTACTCCCCGCCCTTCGGCTCGGCCATGGACGTGCTCAACGCCGCGGCCAATGCCGCGGAAAACATCCTGCTGGGCAGGAACGTCCCCATCGATCCCGTGGAATTCGCCCGCCTGTGGGAGAACCGGGTCAACGAGAACCTCCTGTGCATCGATACCCGCGAATGGGGCAATGCCGAGCCGTTCGTCACCAAGTATCCGGAATTCTGGAAAAACATTCCACAGGGGCAAATCAAGGACCGCCTGAACGAAATCCCCACAGACAAGAAGATCGTGCTGCTCTGCAACACTGGCGGCAGATCGTATGAATCCCAGGTCATCCTGCGCCACGCCGGCTTCATGGAGCCGGTCAACCTGCAGGGAGGCA
>JAAYCS010000146.1 GCA_012729655.1 Desulfovibrionales bacterium
CCCAGCCTTGAGATTGTTCAAGGAATAGACGTCCTTGCTCTCGTCGCACAGGGAGTAGATTTCTGACATACTCAGATGTCCTTCCAGGAGAGTGGACGGGGTGTCTCCTTTCTGGATGAATCCGGTCATGCGGGTGATCTCAGGTTCCATGGGGGCTTCGGCCACAGGCAATTCTTCTTCCTGTTCAACGTCCTGGGGCTCCGGATCATCTTCCGCAAGGGGATCGGCGTAATGGTATTCATGGCGTGCGGCCATTTCCAGGGCGGCCCGGTCAATGCTGGACTGGATTTCGTCGGGGGAAAGGAAATTGAAGAGAAAGACTGATCCGACAGAGGCGATCCCAAGGAAAACAAGCAGGAAAAGAATCAGTCTGGGCGAAGCCGGTCTGCGCCTGGCAGTGTTGCGATACGGTCGATGGTGGGCGATGCGTCTGTTTTTTTGCATAATTCCTTGGAGATTTTTGTGGTTGGCCTTTGCAGTCAATTTGCCGCGCACTCATCCTCAACAAGAGCCAAGGGGCAGATGGTTCACCCTCACCGCGACCTGGAAAATGTTGTACCTCCATAACCACGTATGGCGTCCGGCTCAAGTTTTAGTTTGGGGCGACCCTCAGGGATGTGTCGGGAAATTTGTCTTGTGGATTTTACGGTGAGGAAGATTGGCAACGCAGAGGCGCATGGTTGCGGCTGCGTTCAGCAAGGTCTTGTCTCAAGGAGTCAGACCGTTGGCAACAAATCCGGTTTGTGAGAGTCCTTGAGACAGCAGTGCAGGGGGATGGGCACGGGCGCGCCAGGCGGATCAGAGAGGGGCGAAACCCCAGCCCATGTCTTCGGACAGTCCGCGGACGATCTCAATACCGACCAGAAACATGCCAGAGAAGCTGTCGGCGTGCATGGAGCACCAGCACACCTTGCCGACCCGTTTCTCGATGCCTCTGAGAAGATCGTCGTCAGGTTCGTCGACGAGGTGTATTTTGACCAGCTCTTCGACCGCCAGTGCGATGTCGGTTTCCAGCATGACACCCGTTGCGCTGTAGTTCAGTATGCGCGCCGGACGCATCTGGTTGTCCCGGTCGGTGGGCTGCACATTGCAGCGTTCGAGACAGGCAATACGGGGCCACTTTCTTTTGTTCTGCATAGGGTCTCCGGAATTGGCCAGATCTGCATGGGAGAGACATCCGGCCTGCACTGCTTTCGCGTTCTTGATCATTATCCCAGAGCAAAAAAAACGGCCAGCAAAAAAAGCTTACACGCCGGGTGCGGGTTTGAGGCCGTCGACAAGAAAGGCGACGATATCATCGAACATGGAATCGTCTCCGTAGGGAGTGAGGAATCCGTGCCTGATTCCACCCACAAGATTACAGAAGATGACAACTGCCGTCTTCCTGGCGTCGAGGCGACGGATGCTGCCGTCTTTTATGCCGCGGGCAAGACATGCAATCAGGATGTCGTAGAGTTCCGAAAAGCTGCTGACCATGAGGTCCTTGTCGGAGATGGTTTTCAGGTCGCTGAATGGGGAGCAACGGATCAACACCATGAAATCTTTGCCGGGATCCCGGGCAAAATCGAAATATGACGTGCAGAACGCGCGGACCGCTTCCAGGCCGTTGGGCGTGTCCTGCACAGTGGTCTGGATGGTCCGGATCAGTTCGTGCAACACATCCAGGCCGGCAGTCAGAAAGAGTTTTTCCTTGTTTCCGAAATGGTGGGTGAGCAGTCCCAGGGCCACTCCGGCCCGCTCGGATATTTTTTTGAACGTGGTTTCGGCATAGCCGTATTCGCCGAAAAGCTCCTTGGCCGCTTTGAGCAGGAGTTCTTTTTTGGTGGGTGTTGGGGCCATGTCGTTCCTTTTGCGCGTTGCGGTGAAGAAAAGGCGTTTTTGGCAAGATATTCGATGGGGAGGAAAGGAGCTCAGGCAGAACGGTGCAAGCCAGGATGGGCAGGCTGCGTTGTCCAGATTGACTGACCGACCAGTAATGAAGGACCATCAGTTTTGTCAATGTGACGAGCACATGGGCTGGTGCATCCCGTAAATTGACAAACACGAAGATGGTCTTGAATAAGGGCGCTTCGGCCACATGAAGGAGTGAAGCATGAATGCAGTGACATACTGGTCGGGCTACGTGCTCTCCAAGCTGAGGAGTACGCTCTACGCCCTGAAACCTGGAAAGAAGGCTTTGATAAAGAACGAAAGGGTTCGCAACAGCCCCCTGTATGACGATGTCTGCGCCTGGCAAAAAACCCAGATGGAATCCATGACCTTTGAAAATGACAGGCCTGTGAAGACGGACAAGGGGTCCGTGGATCTGTCCCTCATGCACAGGATTCATCGCCGGACCCTGCTAGAAATCAAGCATGAACTCGGAGACCTGTGGCGACCTTCGTCGGTGACTTTGGACAAAGGAAAGGGAATAAGCCTGGATCAGTCCATCGCCATCATGCACCGTCTGCGCGACGCGGGATTTCCTGACGACGCCCTGGGGGTGGTTTCGGTGCAATTCGCAGGCAGGCGGCATTCGTTTGCCATTGTGCACGACAAAAAGGATGATTTCTGGATGCTCGACAACGGCACGTTCTCCTTCTGCCCTGTCCGGGGGAGTGTTTTTTTTGCGGTCCGCAAGGATGTGCATGTGTTGATAGGGTTCAATTTTTTCGATGTCTGGAATTATTGACCTGTTACATTGAAGGAGGGGACGGTGAAAAACGTGCATTCAGAGGCAATTGACGCCGTGCATTATGATTCGGGGGCGGCCAAAGGTGTGACTGGTCGGGTCATCATCGGGCAGGCCGATGGAGCCAGGAATTTCTGCATGCGCCGCTTCGACCTGGCTCCAGGCGGTTACACGCCGCGCCACACCCATGCCTGGGAACATGAAATCTTCTTCCATGCCGGACAGGGCGAAGTTTTTTCGTCCGGGGAATGGGCCACGGTTGGACCTGGGCACGGGGTTTTCGTGCCCGGAAGAGAGGAGCATCAGATCCGCAATGCCGGGAGTGATCCCTTGACTTTTGTCTGCCTGATCCCCTCCGGAGTTCCGGAGATCTGAAGCCCATGTCCCATCGCGCCCGGAAATACGCCTACCTTTCCATTGCCGCGTCCCTGTTGACCATGGCCCTCAAGTTTGGGGCTTTTTTTCTGACGGGCTCCGTGGGTCTTTTCTCCGATGCCGTGGAGTCTGTGGTCAACCTGACGGCCGGGATCATTGCCCTTATGGCCATAGTCCATGCGCAGCGTCCGGCCGATGACTGCCATGCCTACGGCCATGGCAAGGTCGAGTATTTTTCCAGTGGCGCCGAGGGGGCGCTGGTCTGCTGTGCTGCCATCGGCATAGCATACGCATCGGTGCAGCGCTTCCTGCATCCGCAGCCCATCGAATCCCTGGGGTTGGGCCTCTGTGTGGCATTGGTCGCAGGGGGGGTCAACCTCGGCACGTCGTTGGCAATGCTTCGAGCGGCCCGGGAATACGACAATATCGTGCTGGAGGCAGACGCGAAACACCTGCTGACCGATGTCTGGACCTCGTCCGGCCTGGTGGCGGCGCTGTTCATCATGATGTTTGCTCCCCCGTCCTGGCAGATCCTGGATCCCATTCTGGGCTTCGTCATGTCCGCGCATATCGCCAGGACTGGGATCGAGCTCCTGCGCAGATCTGTGGCCGGACTCATGGATGAAGGGTTCCCACCCGGGGAAATCGATCGCATCACGGAAATCATTGTCCGCGTCGGGGGGAGTGGCTCAGGCTACCACGCCCTGCGTACGCGCAAGTCCGGATCGTTGCGGTTCGTGGATTTCCACCTTCTGGTTCCAGGGACCATGACGGTCAAGCAGTCCCATGATTTATGCTGCCGGATCGAGGATGAAGTCGAAAGGTTGTGGCCCCAGGTCCAGATCACCATCCACGTCGAGCCGAACGAGGATTACGCCTCCTTCGACGGGTGGAAGGTCGGCGGCCTGTGCGACAGGGTCGACGGGTGCGACAGAAGGAAGCGCTGACCGCTCCGGATTGCGCATTTCCCGATGGCCAGGTCGCGGCAAAGGGTTTGCCAAACGATGAGGAGCCGTATATTTTGATGCTCCGATTTTAAATATTGCACGGAGGAAGGCATGGGCAATCCGGTGGTCCTGGTGGACACGACCAAGGGAGAATTCCTGGTTGAGCTGTTTGCGGACAAGGCTCCACAGACCGTGGCCAATTTTTTGAGCTACGTGGATGACCATTTTTATGTTGGCACTCTTTTCCATAGGGTCATCAAGGGGTTCATGATCCAGTGTGGCGGCCTGGACAACATGATGCGTGAAAAACCCACCAAGGCCCCCATTCCCAACGAGGCCGCCAATGGCCTCAAGAATCTGGAAGGCAGCGTGGCCATGGCCCGCAGCGCCGATCCGCACAGTGCTGCGGCCCAGTTTTTCATCAATACAGTTGACAATCCGGACCTCGACCACCAGGGCGAGGACGAATTCGGTTATTGCGTTTTCGGTCAGGTCATTGACGGGATGGATGTGATCAAAAAGATAGAGAAAGTCCGGGTCAAGGCTCAGGGCGATCATGAGCACGCACCCGCAGACCAGGTGTCCATTAACTCCATTACCCGTTTTGAATGACGGATGACGTTGCTATAAGGTGCACAATATGAGTGAAGATTTTGCCGAGCTGTTCGCGTCCTACGAGTCCCAGCGAAAGACAGCCCTCAAGGCAGGGGACAAGGTCTCCGGGACGGTCATCTCAATTGGTCAGAAGTCCGTTTTCGTCGATTGCGGGGCGTCCGTGGACGGTATCGTGGACCGGGAGGAACTGCTGAACGAGGCCGGTGAAGTGAGCGTGGCCGAAGGGGAAACTCTGGAACTCTACGTGGTCGGCCTGACGGACGACAGTGTGCGTCTGTCCAGGGCGTTGACCGGCGTTGGCGGGCTGAACATGCTCGAAGAGGCCTATGCCAACCGGGTTCCGGTGGAAGGAAAGGTCAAAGAGCAGATCAAGGGCGGTTTTCATGTGGAAGTCCTGAAGCGCAGGGCCTTCTGTCCCGTGTCCCAGATTGACGCCCGGTACGTGGCCAACCCAGAGGACTATGTGGGGCAGACACTGCAGTTCCGCATCACCAAGTTGACCGAAGGCGGCCGCAATATCGTTGTCTCTCGCCGTGTGCTTCTGGAAGAAGAGCAGCAGCAGGCCAGCGCCAGCTTTTTCGAGAATGTCAAGGAAGGCGACGTAGTCGAAGGGGTGGTCACCCGCCTGGCCGCCTTCGGCGCCTTTGTGGAACTCTCGCCCGGCCTGGAAGGGCTGGTGCACATTTCCGAAATTTCCTGGGCCCGCATCCAGAGCCCCGAGGAAGCCTTGTCCGTGGGCGACCGCGTGCGCGTCAAGTACCTGGGCGCCTCCGAGGGCAAGAAGCCTGGCGAGACCCGCCTGTCCCTGTCCATCAAACAGGCCCAGGACGATCCGTGGAAGACCGTGTCAGAGCGTTTCAAAGAAGGCGACAAGGTCACGGGTAAAGTGGTCAAACTCATGGAGTTTGGCGCGTTTGTCGAGATCGCCCCGGGCATCGAGGGCCTCGTGCATGTGAGCGAGATGAGCTACGCCCAGCGCGTGCACAAGCCAGGCGACATGGTTCAGGTCGGGGACATGGTGCCGACCGTGGTCAAGCAGGTCGATGCTGAAAAGCAGCGTATTTCTCTGAGCATGCGGGATGCCGAGGGTGATCCCTGGTTGAACGTTGCCGAAAAGTATCCGGTTGGTCAGACCGTCCAGGGCACCGTGGAGAAACGGCAGCAGTTTGGCCTGTTCATTAACCTGGAACCGGGCGTGACCGGGCTTCTGCCCCAGTCGGTCATGGCCAAGGCCGAAGGCGACGTGAAATATGACAAACTCGCCCCGGGCGACACGGTGGTGGTCAGTATCGAGACTGTCAATCCGGGCCAACGCAAGATCAGTTTAGGCACGGGCAAGAAGGAGGACATTGCGGACTGGAAGGGCTACAAGCCCAAGTCCGCGGGCACCGGGCTTGGTTCCCTGGGCGACGCCCTGGCCAAGGCCATGAAGAAGAAATGATTTTAACGAACTGAATAATAAGGAACCGTAAAGGAGGCTTCTATGGCCATGGAACGTTGGGAATGTCCGTGTGGTTATGTCTATGATCCTGCCGAGGGTGATCCGGAAAACAACATCCCGGCGGGAACGGCCTTTGAGGATCTGCCCGAGGATTGGGTCTGTCCCAAATGCGGGGCCGAAAAAGAGTTCTTCAACAAGATGGCGTGACGTCTTCTTGGGATTGCCAGAGGGGAGCCGGAAGTGATTCCGCTCCCTTTTTCTTTTCTGGCGGCTGAGCCAGCGAGGGGGTCGTGATGGATGAAGCGTTGGACCATAAGGGAAGGAATTGCTGGGATCGCTATGGCTCGGAAACAGAAATGCAGGCCATGGATGGGCTGGCAGGAGAATACGTGGACTTCCTGACCCGTTGCAAGACCGAACGCGAAACTGTGCAGTGGGTCCTGGAGCAGTCCAGAGCCTTTGGTTTTTCGGAGGACATCCAGCAGGGCGCCGTTGTCCTGCCGTTCCGGGGCAAGGCAGTGCTTCTGGCCAGGCGGGGGGAAAATCCCCTTGCCGAGGGATTGCGCCTCATCACGGCGCATGTGGATACCCCGCATCTGGATTTGAAGCAGCATCCCTTGCATGAGGAATGTCAGGTGGGACTGATGAAAACCCACTATTACGGGGGCCTCAAGAAGTACCAGTGGCTGGCCCGGCCCCTGGCCCTGCATGGCACCGTAGCTTTGGCCGACGGCAGTGTGGTATCGGTCTGTCTCGGCGAGGACGATGAGGAGCCGGTCCTGACCGTCCTGGACTTGCTCCCGCATCTGTCCCGCAAGCAGAGGGAGGAGACCGTGGAAAAGGCCTTTGTGGCCGAAAAATTGAACGTGGCCGTGGGCCATGTACCGTCCCTGGGCGGCAAGGAATCCAGGGTTCGCCAGAACGTGCTGGAATTGCTTCATGCCCGGTACGGATTCCGTGAGGAAGACCTCTTCAGCGCCGAGTTGCAGATCGTTCCTGCGGGCAAGGCCCGTTTCGTGGGCCTGGACCGGGGGCTTGTGGGTGGCTACGGTCAGGATGACCGCCTGTGCGTGTTCGCTGCGTTCAAAGCATTCATGGGCGCACCCGCAAGCGCACACACCCAGGTGCTTCTTCTGTGGGACAAGGAGGAAATCGGTTCTGACGGGGCCACAGGTGCCAAGTCCCGGTTCATGGAATACGCCTTGACCGATATTATGGAAGTCTGGGAGCCTGCAGCACGGCTGCGCCATGTCCTGGGCCGGAGCAAAGCCGTATCCGCCGACGTGCATGCGCCCATGGATCCCGACTACCAGGACGTGCACGACAAATACAATGCCTCGCTCCTGGGCTTCGGACCTGTCTTTTCCAAGTTCACCGGCCATGGGGGCAAGTACGGGGCCAGTGAGGCCGATGCCGAATATGTGGCCTGGTTCCGCGCCCTGTTGGCCAGAGACGCCATTCCCTGGCAGATGGCCGAGATGGGCAAGGTGGACGAGGGTGGCGGCGGCACCGTGGCCAAGGAACTGGCCGTGTACGGTATGGAGATCATTGATTTCGGTCCCGGAGTCCTGTCCATGCACAGTCCGTTCGAGGTCAGTTCCAAGGCCGACCTGTACGCCACGGTGCAGGCCTACACCGCATTCTATCTCAGCTAGGGAGGATCCATGCCCGTCATCATGGGTACAGCCGGACATATTGATCACGGCAAGACAAGTCTCATCAAGGCGTTGACCGGCATCAACTGCGACCGTCTGGCAGAGGAACAGAAGCGGGGCATCACCATCGAGCTGGGCTTTGCCTATCTGGATCTCAACCCACAATTACGCCTGGGCATCATCGACGTTCCCGGCCATGAGCGTTTCGTCAAGAACATGGTTGCCGGTGCGGCGGGAATAGATTTTGTGCTTCTGGTCATTGCCGCGGACGAAGGGGTTATGCCCCAGACCCGCGAGCATCTGGAAATCTGTTCTCTGCTGGGCATCCGGTCCGGATTGGTGGCCCTGACCAAGACGGACATGGTGGAGGGAGACTGGCTGGAACTGGTACTGGAGGAAGTCAGCGCCTATCTGGCCGGGACCTTCCTGGAGGGAGCGCCCATTGTGCCGGTTTCGGCCCATGCCGGCACAGGGCTGGAGGAGTTGCGGGGCCACATCGTTGAACTGGCGAGCTCCTTCACCCCGGACCGGCGTTCCGACCTGTTCCGTCTGCCCATCGATCGCGTGTTCACCATGAAGGGGCACGGCACAGTCATTACCGGCACGACCATTTCCGGGTCGCTCAAGGCCGGGGAGGACGTGGAAATCTTTCCGGCCGGCCTCAAGTCCAAGGTGCGCGGTCTGCAGGTCCACGGTGTGGCCAGCGAGGTGGCCCGGGCCGGGGAACGCACTGCCGTCAACCTGCACAGCCTGGACGTGGATGATCTGGAGCGAGGCGAGATTCTGGCCCATCCCCAGACCCTGTTCCCTTCCATGGTCTGGGATGTGGAGCTGAGCTGCCTGTCCTCTTCGCCCAATCCCCTGAAGCACCGCACGGAGGTGCATTTTCATCACGGATCGCGCGAGATTCTGGCTAAACTTTTCTTCCTGGACCGCGACAAGCTCGAGCCGGGCCAGACGGCCGTCTGTCAGGTCCGCTTTCCCAAACCTCTGCCGGGTGTGTTCGGGGACCGCTGCATTGTCCGTTCCTTTTCTCCCCTGCAGACCGTGGCCGGGGGGCGCATCATCAACCCCCTGGGCCGCAAGGTCCGCCGCCAATCCAAGGCAATGGAAACCCTTGCCGCACTGGGTTCCATGACCGGCGAGGAGCTGCTCCTCGCCCAGTTGCGTCTGGCCGGACGCAACGGGCTGACCGTGCCGGAGCTCAGGATCATGACGGACATGGAATCAAAGCTTCTGGACAAGACATTGCAGCTGTTGGGCGGCAGGCAGCTCGCGTTCCAGTTCGACAAGGAGGACAGGCGCTTCGTTGGCGCGGATGTGCTGGAATCCCTGGGTCAGGACTGCATGGCCTACGTGGCCGAATACCACCGCCGCGAACCCATGCGTCAGGGCATCTCCCGGGCCGAGCTGGTCACCAGTTTCGGCCAAACCCTGCATCCCAAGCTGGTGCATTTTCTGGTCGAACGGCTGGTGAAGTCCGGTCAGATCCACCTTGAAGGCGACATCGTGCGCCTGCCCGGACATACGGTGTCCCTGGCCTCGGACCAGTCGGGTCTGCGCGCGCTCATGGAGTCGACGTATGTGCAGGCCGGGCTCATGCCGCCAACGACCAAGGCTTTCCTGGAGGACAACAACCTGCAGGCCAAGGACACGGCGCAGATGTACCGCCTTCTCCTGGAGGAGGGCGTACTGGTCAAGATCAGCGAGGAGTTCTACTACGCCCGTACGGCCATGGACGACATCATCGGCCGGGTGAGGGGCTTTTTCGAATCCCACCAGGAAATGGGGCCGCAGGATTTCCGCGACCTGACGGAATTGACCCGCAAGTTCGCCATCCCGGTGCTCGAGTACCTGGACAAGGAGAAGATCACCATGCGCATCGGGGACAAGCGGCAGCTCAGGAAGCGGTAGCAGTCGATGGTGCGGGAAGCGTCGTCATACGGCCTCAGATCAGAAAGACTGCTTGAAGCGGTTTCTGTATGATCTCGTGTTGGCGGTGATCAAGACTCCCGGGAGCAGCCCGGCGTCATCCCCGCGAAGGCGGGGACCCACGTTTCTGGGGATGATGGGATGCGCTCCGGTTGGCGCGACGGAACCCTTGAGCCGTGTGCCGGATGAGGAAAAAATAGATGCAAGGGGTGCAGGGGGCTCCTTATCGGGGCGTCACGGCCTTCTTGGTTTTGGCCGTGGGTATGGCCGAAGTCGGGTCTTCGGGCCAAGGGTGCTTGGGGTAGCGGCCGCGCATTTCGGCGCGCACGAGGGGGTAGCCGTTCTTCCAGAAGGACGGCAGGTCGCGGGTGACCTGCAGCGGCCGCCCGGCCGGGGAGAGCAGATGCAGGACCAGGGCGTGGCGGCCGTCGGCCAAGGTAGGGGTGTCGGCGCAGCCGAACATCTCCTGCAGCTTGACGGGCAGGGCGGGGCCGGATTCCGGCGAGTAGTCCACGCGTCGTCTGGCGCCCGACGGCACTTCGAGAAATTCCGGGGCCATGCGGTCCAGAGTCTTCAGTTTATCCCATCCGATCAGATGCTTCAGAGCCTGCAGGAGCGGAATCCTGGCGAGGTCCGCCGTGGAGCGGGCGCCGGAGGCGAAGGGTCCGAGCCAGTCGGCCAGGGATGCCATGAGGGCGACGTCGGACAGGTCGGGCCAGGACGCCTCGTCCAGGCCTCGCAGAAAGCGGACCCGGTCGCGCAGGCTGCGGCACTGGTCATCCCACGGCAGGCGCGAGGGATCCTTCTGGCCAGCAAGCAGGGCCCGGGTCAGGGCGACCGCGTCCGCCGGCAGCGGCTCTTCCCGCAGGCACAGGGCGTCGAGCATCAGCTTGCGCCGGCTGACCACGCGGTCCAGGGCGGGGTCGAAGCGCACCTCGTCCTCGAAGCGCATCCTTTCCTTGAAAATCGTCTCGATCTCTTTCCATGACAGCGGGGCAGCCTGCCAGATTCTGGCGTTGTCGGCGTCTCCGTCGAGCTCTGCCACGGCCAGGAATTCTTCCGCGGCCAGGGGGCACGGCCCGGGCCAGACCGCCTTGCGTCCGGAAGTAAGGCGGTACGATCCGTCCGGCTGGCGGCGGGCGATGCGGTCCGGGTAGGCCAGGGCCGTCAACAGCCCCGCTGCTTCGGGTTCCTTTCCTCCCGGCGGTATGGAGGCCAGGCGAAGGATCTGGTCCAGGCCCTGGCGCACAGGCTCGGGCAGCCGTGTCCGGCGGGAAAGGGCGGCGCGCAGGTCCGGCCCTTCTCGCATGATCCGGTTGGGCTCCGCCAGGATGGCCCCCAGGAGGGCGGCAGTGGAACCAAGGCCGTGGCGGGCCGCAGCCAGGATCATGTGCCCGAGGCGAGGGTGCAGGGGAAGCCTGGCCACTTCGCGACCGTGGCCCGTGATGCGTCCCTGGCCGTCAAGCAGTCCGAGACGTTGCAGCAGGGCGGTAGCGCTGGCAATGCCGCCTGGAGGCGGTGGCGTGAGCCAGGTCAGCTGACCGGGGTCCGCTGCGCCCCACCAAGCCAGGTCCAGGAGCAACGGGGTCAGATCGGCCTCCATGATTTCCGGCACGGCAAAGGGTTTGCGGCTGATCTCGTCGTCCTGGTCCCAGACCCGGATGCACACGCCGGGGCCGGTGCGGCCGGCCCGGCCCTGGCGTTGAACGGCCGTTGCCAGGGAGGATGGTTCGGTGACCAGGCGGGTCATGCCGCTGCGGGGTTCGAAGCGGGGCAGCCGGGACAGACCGCTGTCGACCACGACACGTATGCCCTCGATGGTCAGAGAGGTTTCGGCAATGGACGTTGCCAGAACGACCTTGCGGGTCCCGGCCGGGGCAGGGGCAATGGCCTGGTCCTGCTCGACGGTCGTCAGGGCCCCGAGGAGGGGCAAGACCGATACCTGCGGCCCGAGGCCGTCCAACAGATCACGGGTGCGCTCGATCTCCCTGGCTCCAGGCAAGAAGGCCAGGATGCTTCCCGCTTCCGTGGCCAGGGCGTGGCGGATGGCTTTGGCCATGCGCTCCTCCACGAAACGCTCGGCCAGGCGCAGGTAGCGCGTGTCCACCGGGTGGGGCTGGCCTGGGCATGACAGGATGGGGCAGGGCGCGAGCAGCTTGGCCACTGGCTCCACGTCCAGGGTCGCCGACATGACCGCCAGGCGCAGATCAGGCCGCAGGGCCGAGCGGACCTCCAGGCAGAGGGCCAGGCCCAGGTCGGCCTGCAGGCTCCTCTCGTGAAATTCATCGAAGATGACGCAGCCGTAGCCCGTGATCTCGGGGTCATGCTGGAGCATGCGGGTCAGGATGCCCTCGGTGACTACCTCCAGACGGGTCTGGCGGGAAATGCGCAGGTCGAGCCGTGTGCGGTAGCCGATCCGCTCCCCGACCTTCTCCCCGACGAGGCCCGCCATGTAGCGGGCCGCGGCCCGCGCGGCCAAGCGTCTGGGTTCGAGCATGAGGATCTTGCGGCCCGCGAGCCAGGGGGTGTCCATGAGGGCCAGGGGAATGCGGGTCGTCTTGCCGCTTCCGGGCGGGGCGTGGACTACGCAGGCCCGGTCCCCGGCCAGGGCGCGGGAGATGTCCGGCAGGATGGTGTCGATGGGCAGGGCGGACATGGTCAGACCAGGATGCGGGCCAGGAAGAGCAGAAGCAGGGCGTAGAGCCCGGCGAAGCCGTCGTCGATCATGATGCCCCAGCCCCCGGGCAACCAGCGCTCCGAGGCGCGTACCGGCCAGGGCTTGGCGATGTCGAAGAGCCGGAACAGGAGGAAGGCCGGGATGATCCACCAGGCCGCATCGGCCGGCAGGGGGAGCAGAGTGATCCACTGTCCCCACAGTTCGTCAACCACCACGCAGGACGGATCCTTGCAGCCCAGGGTGCGTTCGGCCCGCGACGCGCACCATGCGCCCAAGGGAAAAAGCAGGATCAGAGTCAGGATTCGGGCCCACAAGGGCAGGGGCAGGAACAGGATGGGAGCGAGCACAGCCGCTGCAAAGGAGCCCCAGGTGCCAGGCGCCCTGGGCATGCGGCCAGTCGGTCCGAGGGTGGCGGCAAATTGGGCCGCCCAGTCGAGAAGGCTATGGGGCCGGGGCAAGGGCGTGAGCATCGACCACTCCGATGGCGCCGATTTCGAGGAGAGCGTTGAGGACCGAGCGCAGGGGCAGGCCCACCACATTGGTATAGGAGCCCTGCACCTCGTCCACCAGGCAGGCCCCGATACCCTGGATGCCGTAGGCCCCGGCCTTGTCCATGGGTTCCCCTGTGGCCACGTAGGCCGCGAGCATGTCCGGGGTGTTGGCAGCCATGTGCACCCGGGTGGTCACCGTTCGGCAGTGGGACACCTGTCTGTGGGCATGCAGAACGCAGAATCCGGTCATGACTTCGTGCCATCCGCCGGAGAGGGAGGCCAGCATGTCCAGGGCGTGGGCAACATTTCGGGGTTTGCCCAGGATGGTCCCCCCCTGGACCACGATGGTGTCGGCGCTGATGACGATCTTGTCAGGGTGCCTGCCTGCGATATCCTGACCCTTGAGGCAGGCCATGCGGGCCGCATAGTCCTCCGGGGACTCTCCTGATGCAGCAAGGGGTTCCTTCACGCTGCTGGGAATGACCTCGAAACAAAGCCCCTGTGTCGCCAGGATGGCCTGTCGCCGCGGAGAAGCCGAGGCCAGGACCAGGGGCAGGATGGCCCGGAAGGGTCCTTGTCTCATGTCTGCCCCGTAAAATTCTGAGAAAGGGCCATTTTTCCTCTTTGACGGGCAGGAAGAGCTGCGGCATAACCGCCCGCACCTGCTGCGATGACGCTGCTTTCATTACGGCTCATGGACGCATTCATGTGCTTGAGGGAACGACGCGGGGATGGTCGGCCTGATGCCCGGCGATTGTGTCGAATCCCTAATGCAGAGCAGGCAGGAACTCAAGCGTTGGAGGCGCCATCTCATTGTCCCGGCGTATCGCGGAACCGGATCGGCTGGTGCGGATGGACAGAGGCGGGAGAGAGTGGGCGCCGGAAACATGGAAGGATTCCGCCTGTGACCATTGCAGGGCGGTATGGAGATAGCATGGGGGACAAACAGACTATGCAGGGTGAACAGCAGCGCAAAGGCATTGCTTCGCTGTTCGACCATTATGAGATCAAGGACCTCTTCAAGAGATATGTGCAGCTTCTGATTGTAGTTGAAGTACTCATTTTTCTGGTCTGTTGGGTCTACCAGCTGGGTATCGACGAAGTGGCGGTGACAGGAAAGCCTGTGGACATTCCTTTCCCGTGGAGCGCCTATTTCGTGGTGGCCTTTTCAGCGCCCGTGGCCGTCACCTTTCTGGTCGGGATCGTGGTCGTGGCGTTCAATTCCTTTCTGTATGGACAGCGCGGGGCGCCCATCTTTGAAGAGGACAGACTCGATGGCTTTGCCGGCAAGATGGCCAAGGTGGCCAACTTCTGTTTTCAGCTCCCCTTTTTATTGACGCTGCTTCTGCTGGGCGCGCTCATCGGGGTGGTCTACAACCTGGGCACGATCATGCAGTACCTTGCCCGGTTCGGGGAAGCTGCGGCCAGGGTCGCCCTCATTGGATTGGGCTGCGTTCTGGTGGCCGGGACCATCTTTGGCGTGGTGCGGATGGTTCTCAACTACAAGTTGCGCAAGAAAAACATGGAGTACGAATACAAGCGCGAGGTCATGGCCCGTCTCGGCATCGCCATCCTCGATGAGCAGACCATGATCGACAGCAAGGGGAAAATTGTTGCTCCACGGCCCATCGAGGTGGGACACCCCAACGGCGGGATCCTTCCCCCGGCTTCTGTCGAAAATTCATCCAGGGATACCATTGAGGGTTGATCTCGCGAAGAGTTCAACAGGACTCCCTGAAAACCAGCTTTTTTGTAATGCAGCCTTTCTTGGTGGAATAACGCCAGCAGGGCCGCATTCACCTCTCAAGAGCGTCATCGCGGCCATCTTCTGCAGCCGCACCCCTCCCTCCAGCCCGGCTCTGCCGGGCTTTTTCATGCCAGGCGCCTTCCGATGCGGGCGTGCGATCGGTGCGCAACGATCGTCCGGCATTGCTTTCCGCAGGCTGAATCGTGATATGAGCCAGCAATCCCCCGGACAGGAAACCTTTCCCCGTCATGCAGGCCTGCCACGGCCACTCTTGTCGATTCGCTCAACGCATCAGGATCGGGAGGTTGTATCGAACACACTGCCCCATGCGTGGAGACTCATGTGTCCTGTGCACGGAACACATCCTCATAAAAACATTGCACGGAAATGCGGAATCTGTCTCGTAATCTTTATGTTTGTTTGATTCTTTTGATCCGAAAAATTGTCGACTATGCGAGTATGAAATTAAAATGGTGTTTACACGATGGCTTTTCTAGCATATTCGTTTTGCACGAAAATTTGAGTTATATTGCGTTTATGGTATTTTCTGGACCTTCTAAGTCTGAATTAAATTTCGGGCATGGACGGGGTGATGAAGTTGTTCGGCCTTTGGCCTAACCGAGTTGGTAAGGAGGGCGTGTATGACAGAGTATTCTGCCTGGGATTGGAGCGTTGGCTCCAGAACCGTGGCCGACCTATCTCAATGTGACTGCGACATCGAGTGGCGCGAGGAGAACCAGGCCAGCCCCGATGGAGAACAGGTGGCGGCCGTGGTCAAGACCGGGGACGCCGAGTTCGGCGTATGTGTGAACGGCGCGTGCTGGGAACCCCGCTACGAGCGCGTCTGGTATCTGCGCTATTCCCCAGACGGGCGACTGACCGGGCTGGCCAACGACCAGGGAGACTGGACCCTGTGTGTGGATGGCGAGGCCTGGGAGGAAACCTTTGGTTTTTTGTTTAACACCATGTTTTCCAAGGATGGGTCGGTCATAGCCTGCTGCGTCGCCGACTCCATGACCTACGGCATGGTCGTGGACGGCGTGGCCTGGGAAAACCTGTATGCCAACGCCAACAATTTTCATCTGAGCGAAGACGGTCAAAAGACCGCGGCCGTGGTGCAGACCATCCCCCTGGGGCAGGCCGAGGTCTTCAAGTTCAAGGAAGGCATCTACTCCGTGGCCGTGGACGGGGAGGCCTGGGACGTCAATTTCGTCAACGTCTGGAGCCCCCGCTTCAGCGCCGACAATTCATCCGTGGCCGCCCAGGTGCGGCACAACCTGTTCGACTACACCATCGTCGTGGACGGCAAGCCCTGGAACGCCATCTTCAACCAGGTGTGGGAGCCCCTGTTCCATCCCAAGAGCAAGTCGGTCGTGGCGCCGGTGCGCCTGTCCGGTAAATGGGGCATGGCCCAGGACGGCAAGGTCATCTGGCAGCCGTCGTTCTTCCAGGTCTGGCAGCAGCAGTTCAGTCCGTCCGGCGACAAGCTGGCCGCCATCGTCTGCCCCGAATACGGGCGCTGGACCTTGGCCGTGGACGGCAAGACTTGGAACACGACCTTCGGCGACATGGTCATGGACATGACCTTCAGCCCCGACGGCAGGCGTCTTGCCGCCCTTGGCAAGCAGGACGGCAAGTGGACGGTCTTCGCCGATGACAGGGCCTGGGGCGGCGCATACGACATGTGCTTCGCGCCGGTGTTCTCTCCCGACGGCAAGCATGTCGCAGCCCGCGTCGAGAAGAAGGGCAAGTACACCATCGCGGTGGACGGCAGGGAATACAGCCAGGGCTTCGACCAGTGCTTCGACCCCTCCTTCAGTCCGGATGGGAGCAAGGTCCTCATTCGCGCCATCTCGGGCGGGAAGTACATGAGAATCGTCGAACCCGTCGCAAAAATCATCGGATAAGGAGGCCCGACATGCAGGACATCTATTTACTGGTATCCGGGCCCCTGGCCTGGGCGGCGTGGATCATCTTCGCACTGGGGTCGGTCTGGAAGATCTGGTCGACCCTGAGCGTCGCCAGGCAGAAGGACCAGGTCCTTCTGAACTACGTTTCCCTCAAGTACGGGCTCAGGTCCATCATCAACTGGTCCATCCCGTTCAACACCGTGAACATGAGGCTGCATCCCGTCTTCACGGGCGTGGCGTTCTTCTTTCACATCGCCTTCTTCGCGCTGCTGATCTTCGTGTCCGCGCACCAGATCATGATCGAGGAAGGCTTCGGCATCGGCTGGATCACCATCCCCGACGCAGTGGCCGACATCATCGCCTTTGCCGTGATCGGCGCCTGCATCTTCTTCGGCGTGCGCCGGGTGGTGCGGCCCGAAGTCAAATATGTCACCGACTGGACGGATTTCGCACTCCTCGCCCTCGTGGCCTCGCCGTTCGTGACGGGCGTCCTCGCCTACCATCAGCTGGGCGACTACATGACCATGGTCATCCTGCACATGCTGTGCGCCGAGCTCCTGCTCGTGGCCATCCCCTTCACGCGTCTGAGTCACATGCTCCTGGCCCCCTTGACCAGGGCATACATCGGTTCCGAGTTCGGCATGGTGCGCCACGTCAAGGATTGGTAAAAAGAGGAGAACGCTATGAAAGAACGCGTCTGGATAAAGGACGAAGGAATTGAGAAGGGGGCCGAGAAGCTGACCCCCGAGAGGATCGAGAAGACGATCAATCAGGTGCTCGGCAACGAGGCCGGGTCCCGCCTGAAGGCGTACGTCGAGACGTGCGCTCACTGCGGCCTGTGCTCCGAAGCCTGCCATTTCTATCTCTCCCGCGACCGTGATCCCCGGTTTTCGCCGGTGGGTAAGGTCAAGCAGACCATCTGGGAGATGCTCGACAAGAAGGGCAAGGTCTCGGCCGAATTCATGAAGCAGGCCGTGCAGGTCGCTCAGACCGAGTGCAACATGTGCCGCCGCTGCGTGCAGTACTGCCCATTCGGCATCGATATCGCCTACATGATGTCGCTGGTGCGCCGCATTTCGCACAAGCTGGAGATCACGCCGCTCTACATCCAGGATACGGCTCATTCCCATTCGGCGACCATGAACCAGATGTGGGTCAAGGACGACGAGTGGATCGACGCCCTGCACTGGCAGGAGGACGAGATGCGCGAAGAGCTGCCCAATGCGCGCATCCCGCTGGAGAAGGAAGGGGCCGAGATCATGTACTCGGTTATCGGGCCCGAGCCCAAGTTCCGGACCCAGCTCATCTACCAGGCCGCGGCCATCATGAACGAGGCGGGCATGGACTGGACCATGCCGGCCACGCCAGGTTGGGACAACTCCGACATGGCCATGTACACCGGCGATTCCGAGATGATGGGGCGTCTGAAGCGCCTGCATTTCGAGACGGCGGCCAGACTGCGTGTCAAGAAGATCGTCATGGGCGAGTGCGGCCACGCCTTCCGCTCCGTGTACGACACGGGCAACCGCGTCCTTGGCTGGCGCATGCCCCCCATTCCGGTCGTGCATGCATTGGAGTTCTACTGGGATCTCCTGAACGAAGGGAAGATCAAGGTCGCCAAGAAATTCGAAGAGCCCGTGACCTTCCACGACCCGTGCAACGTCGTGCGAGGCCGCGGCCTGCACGAAAAGGCGCGCGAAGTGGTTCGGGCCTTCTGCCCCAACTTCATCGAGATGACGCCCAACCGGGAACACAACTACTGCTGCGCCGCGGGCGGCGGCGTCATCAACTGCGGGCCGCCGTTCAAGAACTCCCGCGTGGAGAGTAACAGAGTCAAGGCTGAACAGCTTCAGGCCACCGGCGTCAAGGTGTGCATTGCCCCGTGCCATAACTGTCACGGTGGACTTGAGGATATCATTCACAAGTACAAGCTTGACATGGAGCTGAAGTTCCTTGGTGAAATCATTTATAATTGCATGGAAAAACCGGATGCTGTCTAGAGGTGAACGATGAGACATACACAAAACAGATTGATCATTTTCTGCTCTGTCCTGCTCTACGTCACACTGTGCAGCGTTTCTGCGTTTTCCCAGGAAGACACGGTGCTGAAAGTGGATGCGTTTGGCAAGCTGGAACGGCCTGTCAGCGTTTTTGATCACGACACGCACAACGAGAAGGCCCAGGCCGAGGACTGTTCCCTCTGCCATCACGTCTACAAAGACGGAAAGAAAGTCGAGGGCGAAAGCTCCGAGGGCCAGGCCTGCTCCGAGTGTCACACCCTCAAGGCCCAGGGCACCCAGCCCGGCCTGCGCATGGCCTACCACCAGCAGTGCAAGAAGTGCCATATCGATCAGAAGAAGGGTCCCGTGGCCTGCGGCGAATGCCATGTGAAAAAATAAAACTTGCGGTTGATCAAATGTGCACCGGCTCTCCCAGAGAGCCGGTTTTTTTTTGCGCGGCCTCCCTGCGTGCTCCCCGGTTTCCACCCGCGATCACAACCCGTTGGAATCCTCCCCCCGCATTCTCTGGTTCATATCTCCTGTCGAAAAGCTTTGCCGGTTTTGGCTCCGTTAAAAAACAGACCAAAAAATCACGCTGTAATCATTAGATTTATTTTTCGTTGTGAAAAAAATAATTAGCCCTTGACGCAGTTTTGATGATTCTATACCTACGAAGTCGGAAAAAATCATACTTTTATAGTCTGCTTAAGTGAATGGTGCAAACGGATTGTGCGGACAAGGTGTGAAGAGGGTTTTTTCGTTACGAGGCTGATGCTGGAGGCATGGCCTCCAGGTTTGGGCGATTGCCGGAATTTTCCGGGGTGGATTTCAACAAAGGAATGTTCACATGGAGAAGGGAAGACCAAAGCTGCGATGGGTCGCAATCCTGTGCGTGAGCATAGCTATGGCTGGATTCGGTCTGAACGCTCTTGGGGGGAAACAGGGAACGATTGCACAGAAGCAGATGGGCGCGGATCTCATTTCCATTGATACGCTCAAGAAGTTCGGTGCCCTCGAATATCCTGTGGTCCGGTTTGAACACGACAAGCATACCAAGGCGGTCGAAAACAAGTGCGAATCCTGTCACACGGTGACCGGAACCAAGGTCACGGCCAAGTTCAAGCGTCAGGAAGACACGAATGCCGCGGAAATCAAGGCCATCTATCACGACAACTGCATAGCGTGCCACACCGAGACGGCCAAGGCAGGCAAGAAGAGCGGTCCGGGAAGCGGACAATGCCGGTCCTGCCACGCTGGTCCCGCAAGCACGGTCAGGACCTTGGTCGTTTTCGACAAGTCCCTGCACTCCCGCCATTCTTCCTCCAAGATGGTTCCGCCTGCAGCCGGGCAGAAGGACAACTGTTCCAAGTGCCACATCCAGGACAAGCCTGAGAAACGGAATCTGGCCTTTGCGGAAAACAAGGAGCAAAGCCACGAAAGGTGTCTCTCCTGTCATCAGGAAATTGCCAAGGCCAAGCAGCCCACCGGCCCCATTGTGTGCGCAGGTTGTCATGACGCGACGGTGCGTGCGGGATACAAGCAGATCCCAGTCCAGGACATTCCCCGTCTGGAGGCAGGGCAGGCAGATTTCGCCCTGCTCATGGCCCCTTCCGCACCCAGTGCCGAGCCGAAGCTGCTCAAGGCCGTGCCTTTCAAACACAAGGCGCATGAAGAGAAGAACAGCAACTGTTCCGTCTGTCACCACAATGCCTCTTCCAAGGGCGTCACAGCCTGCTCCCAGTGCCACACCTCCCTGGGCAAGGAAGAGGGCGCCTTCATCACCACCGAGCAGGCCATGCATCGGGTCACGGCCCAGTCCAGCTGCGTTGGTTGTCATGCCAAGGCCCAGACCAGGCAGCAGTGCGCTGGCTGTCACACCTTGATGGGCAAGGCCGGTCAGAAGACCGAGGCGAGCTGCGCCAAGTGCCACGTGAACATCACGGCCGGTGCCGAGTTGACCGAAAACAAGACCGCCAGGGTGAATACCGCGGCCATGATCGTGAACACGCGTCCCAAGGCCGATACAGCGTGGAAAATGGAGGACATCCCCGAGATTGTCGAGATCGGTGTCCTGGCCAACGAGTTCCAGGCCAGCAAGTTCCCCCATCGAAAGATCATGCAGAAGATCATGGACGGCATGAAGGACGACCCCATGGCCGCCTACTTTCATTCCAGTCCCAACGCAGTCTGCTCGGGATGCCACCACAACAGCCCTGCATCGGCCAACCCGCCCAAGTGCGTGAGCTGCCACGGCAAGGTCGGGGATGAAAAGGACGGGGTCAAACCTGCCTTGAAAGCCGCCTATCATCAGCAGTGCATGGGATGCCATCGCCAGATGGGCATCCAGAAGCCGGCCGACACCGCCTGCGCCGAGTGTCATGCCAAGAAAGAATAACCTGCCGAAGGTCGCAATAACGAGGAGCTAGTATGAAACGCAGAAAATTCATTGGCTTGCTGGCTGGCGCGGGTGCCTGTTTGGCGGCGAGTCCGGCAGCTGCCGGTGGAGCACAGCATTTTGAGGGATATCCCGACAGCTTTGGCGTGCTGTTCGACAGCACCAAGTGTATTGGTTGCAGAAAATGTGAGGCCGCCTGCAACAAGGTCAACGAGTTGCCGGCGCAGAAGATCCCCTTCGATGATCTGGCCATTCTGGAAACAAAGCGTCGTACCCATCACGACACCTTTACCGTGGTCAACAAGTACGACGTGGATGGTCACCCCGTGTACCGCAAGATTCAGTGCAACCATTGTCTGGAGCCTGCGTGCGCGTCGGCCTGCTTTGTCGGAGCCTTTGTGAAGGACAAGACCGGGGCCGTGCATTACGACGCCAAGAAGTGTGTGGGCTGCCGGTACTGCATGATCGCCTGTCCCTTTGAAATCCCGACGTACGAATACCATGATCCGGTCACGCCCCGAGTGCGCAAATGTACGCTGTGCCAGTCACGCATCGAGGAGGGAAAGCTTCCCGGATGCGTAGAGGCCTGTCCCAAGGGGGCACTGGTTTTCGGTCGCCGGGTGGACCTGATCAAGATCGCCCGCGAGCGTATCCGCAAACACCCGAATCTCTATGTGGATCATATCTATGGCGAACGGGAAATGGGCGGCACGAGCTGGCTCTATGTTTCCGGAGTGCCCTTCGAGCGCATTGGCATGCGTGAAGACCTTGGCGTTACTCCGGCCCCTGAATTGACCTCCGGCGCCCTGGCCGTGGTTCCCGCAGTTGTGGGTTTGTGGCCGGTGTTTCTTACCGGGGCCTACGCCCTGACGAAACGCAGGGAGAAGATCGCTGAAGAAGAGCGGAAGCATGCTGTGGCCGAAGCGGTGTCCAACACCGAGGCCGAGGCAGCCAGAAAGCTCAAGGCAGCCATGGACAAGGCCGAGCGTGACAAGCAGGCCGCTGTGGATCGTGAAGTGAAAAAGGCGCTCAAGGAAGCGGAAGAGGCCCGCAAAAAGGCCGAATCCGCCGAATCGGGCGATCAATAAGGAGGAGTGTTGATGTCGCATCACACCACACCAACCAAGTCGTTCTGGACACCGGCGAATATCATCACCGCTGTCATTCTGCTCATCGGGCTGGTCCTGACGGTCAAACGTTTCACCATGGGCATCGCCTCTGTGTCCAACCTGAGCGATGACAACCCCTGGGGCATCTGGATCGGCTTTGACCTGCTCTGCGGCGTCGCCCTGGCCGCCGGCGGATACACGACATCCGCGGCAGTGTATCTCTTCGGGATGAAGCAGTACCATTCCGCAGTGCGGCCAGCCATCACCACCGCGTTTCTGGGCTACGCCTTTGTCGTTTTTGCCCTGATGTATGACCTGGGCCGCTATTACCGCCTGCCCTATCCCCTGACCATCTATCCCGGGCCGACCTCCTTCCTCTTCGAGGTGGGCCTCTGCGTGGCCCTGTACCTGACCGTACTGGCCATCGAGTTCTCTCCGGCCGTATGGGAAGCCCTGCGCTGGAAGAAAATCCGTCATCTTGTACACGGGCTGACCCTGATTCTGACCATCTTCGGCGTCATTCTGTCCACCCTGCACCAGTCTTCCCTGGGCGCGCTGTACCTGATCGCCCCGTCCAAGCTGCATCCCCTGTGGTACTCCCCGTACCTGGCGATGTTCTTCTTCGTTTCAAGCATCCCGGCCGGCCTTTCCATGGTCATCTTCGAGGGTGGCTTGTCCCACAAGTACCTGCACCACAAGATGGATGAAACCCACCTGGCGGAGTCTTCCGGTGTGACCCTGGGTTTTGCCAAGGCCGCTTCGGTGGTCCTTTTTGCGTACTTCATCCTGAAATGGATCGGGGTGGCCCTGGGCAACAACTGGAGTCTGCTCTTCACCGGCTGGGGCGCATGGTTCCTGTTCGAGCTGATCGGTTTCGTGCTCGTGCCGTGCCTGATGTACGCGGTGGCGGCCCGTGAGAAAAACGAGAAGCTGGCGTTCTGGGCCTCCA
Source organism: Desulfovibrionales bacterium (assembly GCA_012729655.1). Classification (GTDB taxonomy): domain Bacteria; phylum Desulfobacterota; class Desulfovibrionia; order Desulfovibrionales; family Desulfomicrobiaceae; genus Desulfomicrobium. The sequence continues at coordinate 22,915 of JAAYCS010000146.1, forward strand.
TCGTGACCGTGCTGGGCATCGTGCTGAACCGCCTGAACATCTCCCTGGTGGCCTTCAACTGGCAGCTTCCGCTCGAATCCAGATATGTTCCGGCCTGGGAAGAGATCATGATCACCGTGTTCATCGTCACACTGGAAATCACGGTCCTGCGTTTCTGTCTGCACAAGTTGCCGATCCTGCACGAACACCCTGAATTCAAGGGCGCGCACTAAGGAGCATTGATATGGAATTCATGACGCTGCATGACTTCACGTTCTGGACCAAGGGCATGGCCTATGTCGGCATGGGCCTCGGTCTGATGGCATTCGTGGCCTTCTGGCTGTTCCTGACCGACAGGGACGAGGACAGATTCGCTGACAAGGAAGAAGAATAGGTTCGGTCGGTTGCGACTGATGAAGGAGTTATCTATGTATGAAATTTTGACTGGTCCGTTGCTCTGGATTGCCTTCGCGGTGTTCTTTGTCGGACTGACTGCCCGGGTGGTGCTCTACTTCAAGGGGCTGGACTGGCGGCTGGATCGAGTGGCCTACAAACCGCACATGGCCGCAGGTCTCAAAGGCGGTGTCCGGTCCGTGTACCGCTGGATACTGCCCTTCGGCACCCACAGCTGGCGGGCCAAGCCCATCTTCACCATCATGTTTTTTGCCTTCCATGTCGGCCTGGTCATTGTGCCCCTGTTCCTGGAGGGTCACGCGGTCATGATCAAGAGTGGATTGGGCATAGACTGGCCGTCCATGCCCCAGATCCTGGCCGACGTGCTGGCCATCGCGGCCTTTCTGGGCGGCGTGGGTATCGCCATTCGCAGAATCGTCCTGCCCGAGGTGCGCATCCTGACCGATTTCAAAGACGTCATGCTGCTGGTCCTGACCCTGACCCTGCTGTTCTCCGGCATCATGGCCTCGTACCACACCGCGAACTATTCATTCTGGATCAACCTGCACATTCTGTGCGGCGTGATCGTGCTTTTGACCGCTCCCTTCACCAAGCTGGCCCACATCGCGCTCTTCTTCTGCACGCGCATCCAGCTGGGCATGGACTTCGGGATCAAGCGCGGCGGAATGAAGACCAATTTTGACTGGTAAGCCAAGAGGAATACGACATGCCCGAAGGAAAACTTTGCAATAAGAAGCCCGTTTCGACCCGGGAGGAGCTCGACGCTCTGCTGGGTGACAGCAACGGCCGCCAATACTACGCGGAAATGGAAAACCTGGACGTGGACGCCGAGAAGCTCTGGGCGACGATCCAGAAGACCATGAAGTCCAGAACCAAAACCTGGCTGGAGATCTGCGCCCACTGCGGGCTCTGCGCAGACAGCTGCTTTCTGTACAGCGTCAACGGCCGCGACCCCAAGCAGGTCCCGTCCTACAAGATCCAGTCCACCCTGGGCGAGATCGTCAAGCAGAAGGGCAAGGTGTCCAACGAGTTCATGCGCATGTGCATGGATACCGCCTGGTCCAAGTGCACCTGCTGCAACCGCTGTGGATCCTTCTGCCCCTACGGCATCGATATGGGCGTCATGTTCAGCTATCTGCGCGGCCTGCTGCATTCCCAGGGCTTTGTGCCGTGGGAACTCAAGATCGGCTCCGGCATGCACCGCCTTTTCCGCGCCCAGATGGACGTCACCGTCGAGGAATTCGTGGATACCTGCGAATGGATGGTGGACGAAGCCCTGGAGGAGTGGCCGTGCCTGGAGATCCCCATCGACAAGGAAGATGCGGACATCGTATACATGATCAACGCCCGCGAGGCCAAGCACTACCCGGAGGACATCGTCGAGGCGGCGATTCTTTTCCACATCGCGGGCGAGAATTGGACCATGCCCTCTTCGGGCTGGGAAATGACCAGCCTGTCCATGTTCGCCGGAGACTGGGAGGCCTGCAAGATGCAGGTCGAAACCGTGTACGAGGCCATGGAGCGGCTGCGGCCCAAGCGCATGGTGGCCACCGAGTGCGGGCATGCCTACCGGGCCACGGTCATCGAAGGCCCCTACTGGGCCGGACGTCCCGATGGCAAGCCGCCGGTGGAGTGCATCCACTACGTGGAGTGGGTGGCCGAGGCCCTGGAGACCGGCAAACTGAAGATCGACCCGGCCAAGAGAATCAAGGAACCCGTCACGGTGCAGGACTCCTGTAACTATGTGCGCAACGCGGGTTTGCGGGAGTGCACGCGCATCATCATGAAGCACATGGCCGAGGACTTCCGGGAAATGGCGCCCAACAAGGAGCACAACTATTGTTGTGGCGGCGGTGGCGGGTTCAACGGCATCGGACGGTACCGCAAGCAGCGCAACGACGCCCTGAAGATGAAGCGGGAGCAGATCCTGGCCACGGGCGCCAAGTTCGTCATCGCGCCCTGCCACAACTGCTGGGACGCCATCCGCGACCTGGAAGAGGAATACGAAATAGGCATCCGCTGGAGTTTCCTCAAGCCTCTGCTGGTCAAGATGGTCGAGGTTCCGGAACATCTCTTGCCCAAGGAATAAAGGCCAAGGGTGCGCCGCAGGATCCGCGGCGCACCGCAACCAGAACGGGAGTTGAAACATGTTTACGAAAATTCTGTTCGCCACCTCAGGCTCTCCCTGCTGCGATGCCGCCGCGCGCGTGGCCTTTGACCTGGCCGCCCGATACAATGCCAAGCTCTTTGTCTTCCATGTCCTGGGCACGCCGAGCCGGGGCTTCAGCCAAGTCGTGGTCGATCTGCGCACCGGGGAAAAAGTGGAGCTGGACGGAGACTACATCCTGTGGGTCAAGGACGAATTGAAGGGGACCTATGACCGCCAGCTCAAGAGCGGTGTGGACTGCGAGATCGACGCCGCCGTGGGCGTCCCACACCGGGAGGTGTTGCGCAAGGCCCGCCAGGAGGACGTGGATCTCATTGTCATGGGGGCCAGCACCACGGGATGCGAATCCGATGCCCAAGAATACGAGCGCCATTTCGCCGGCTCCACCCTGCAGCGGGTGGCCAAGGCGTCCAAGGCCCCGGTCCTGGTCGTGAACCGGCCCGTGGCGTCCTTCTGGGGCGGGTTCACCAACATCGTGTTCGGGGCCGATTTTTCCAAGGGCTCGGAGCATGCCTTCAAATTCGCCCTCAGGACCGCCAAGGAGCTGGACGCCAATCTGCATCTCTTCCATGCCATCGACATCGGGTCCAGTCATGGGTTCATTTCTCAGAAAGAGCTTGATGACCGCATGATCGAGGCCCGGGACCGGATGCGCCGCAAGTATCTGATCCAGACGGGCGATTTCAAAAAGGTGACGGCCGATATCTGGGAAGGGATTCCGTACATAGAAATAGTGAAGTACGCACGCGAAAAGCAGGCCGACCTCATCATCATGGCCCACCATTCCAAGGACGTGAGCGATGAGTCCGCCGTTTTCGGGCATACGTTGGAACAGGTGTTGCTCAGGGCCACGTGTCCGGTTGCCTCGGTCAATCGGCCGGATAAAATTCAACTTGCATAAAGCAGTACCATCACAGGGGGTGTATGATGGCCAAAAAGATCATGATTATCGATGACGATCCCAACATCGTCACGTATCTCGAGGACATTTTCCACGATGCCGGCTATGCGACATGCAAGGCCATGGACGGGGCCGATGCCCTGGCTGTGGTCAATCAGGAGAAACCGGATCTCATCACCTTGGACCTGGAGATGCCCAAGGAATGGGGGCCCCGCTTTTACCGCGAACTGAGCCAGGACAAGGTGCATGGCTCGATTCCCGTCATCGTTATCAGCGGGCTGGCCGGGAACAAATACGCCATTCAGAAGGCGGTCGCCTCCTTTACCAAGCCGTTTGATCGTGCAGAGCTGCTGAAAGTGATCAAGGAAACCATCGGGTAAGCGCAACCTCTATCCTCCGACACCCTTGTCCGGTGCACGCACAATCCGGGCAAGGGTGTTTCACAAAACCATGCACGACTTTGTTGTCTCCGAACCGTTAGTGATCATCGCCCAGGATGCCGGCCATGGAAAAGTCCTGGCCCGTATTTTGACCGAACATGGATACCAACCCGCCAACGCCGACTACGGCGATGCGCTCGCGACAGTGGGCGTCGTGCGCCCGCGACTGGTTGTCCTCGGGATTTGCGACTGCATGCAGGGCCATGAGGTGGCGCAGAAGATCCACAGCGCATTTCCCGAAGTGCGCCTCATCGTGCTTGTCCCTGAAGGGGAGTACCGGATGGGCCTCGATTTCCTGGAGGAAGGGGCTTCGGATTTCCTTTTCAAGCCCGTTTCGGAGCGGGCGCTGCGCGTCGCCCTGGACAGGGCCCTCAATGCGCTGGAAGTGAAGGAAGAGAACGAGGTGCTCAAGGCCAAGAACAAGATTCTCGAAAGCAGCCAGCAGCTGTGCCGTCAGCTCTTCGATGAGGTGCCGTGCTATATTTCGGTGCAGAACAAGGACCGCCGCATAGTCCGCTCCAACAGGCAGTTCAAGCTGGATTTCGGAGCCTGCCTTGGTGAACGGTGCTACGAGGTCTACAAACACCGCACCCACCCCTGCCCCAACTGTCCTGTGGAGCAGACCTTCAACGACGGACTGATGCACCAGACCGAGGAAGTGGTCACCACGCGCACCGGGCAGCAAAAAGTCGTCCTGACATTGTCGGCCCCGCTGCGGGACGAGAATGGAGAGATCACCGAGGTCATGGAACTGGCCACGGATATTTCCCAGATCAGGGAGCTCCAGGACCGCCTGACCTCGCTGGGGCTGTTCATCGGGTCCATCTCCCACGGTGTGCGCGGCATGCTGACCGCCCTGGACGGCGGGCTGTACCGCCTGGAAAAGGGCATTGCCAATCAGGACCTGTCCATGGCCGCCGACGGAATGGAGCGGGTCAAGGTCATGATCTCCCGCATCCGCAATTCCGTGCTGGAGATGCTGTATTACTCCAAGGATCGGGATCCCAACATCCAGACGGTCGATGTGCAGAGCTTCGGGGATGGGGTGGCCAATTTTGTGGAGCCCAAGGCCACCAAACACGATATCCGGTTTCAGAAGGAATTTCACGGGGTTTTGGGTCAGATGGACCTCGACCCTGAAACCATCTCCGCAGGTCTGGTCAACATTCTTGAGAACGCCGTGGATGCATGCATCGAGGACGAGTCCAAGGAACGGCATTTTGTTGCATTTATCGTCGAAGGGACTCATGAGCGGGTGTCGTTCATCATTCGCGACAACGGCATGGGCATCGATCGCGCCACCCAGGAAAAGATGTTCTCCCTGTTTTTTTCTTCCAAGGGCAGCAAAGGCACGGGGCTTGGGCTGTACATTGCCAACGATGTCGTGCATCAACATGGGGGAACGATCAGTGTCGATTCCAAGGTAGGCCAGGGTACCGAGTTCCGGGTGGAATTGCCCCGGAAGCGGGTGAGAAGCCTACAGCAGGCCGACGGGATGCAAGAGGATTCCCTGCATTCTGCCCACACCAGTCAGGTCTGACAACGTGGAGGACCGCATGCGTTTGACAACGAGGAGCCGGTACGGAACGCGCCTGCTTCTGGATATCGCCCTCAATCAGGACAAGGGCTGGGTGAATACCACGGACATCGCCCGGCGTCAGAACATTTCCCAGAAATATATCGAGAAGCTGATCACCGGACTGCGTCGCAGCAGACTGATCGAAAGCAAGCGCGGCCCATTCGGGGGGCACAAGCTGGCCAAGCCAGCCGCGGACATCACGGTGGGGGACGTGGTGCGGGGCCTCGAAGAAAAAGTGCTCCTGACCCAATGCTCTGAAGGCGCGCCCATCTGCGGCGAATGTTCCCTGGCCGGCGAGTGCGTGACCCAGTACGTGTGGATCGAGGCTGGGAACGTCCTGATGCAGACCCTGGATTCCTACCGCCTGACGGACCTGATCACCCGTACGGGGTAGCTGGCCTGCACACGGATCGGAAGACGGCGGAAAGGGGCACTCTGGGTGCCCCTCAGACTGCTGACAAAGTCACCTCAAAACCCTCGTCAAATGACGGGGGTTTTGTTATGAAAGCTTACATGTTACGCAGCACAGGACCCAAACAACTGAAGTACGAATTCGTCTGCATC
>JAAYCS010000147.1 GCA_012729655.1 Desulfovibrionales bacterium
CAGCCTTATCCAATCCATAACATGATCACCATCACCCCCTGCCCCAAAGGCTATGTAGCGGACCTGGATAAAACCTGCACTCCCGAGGAAACAGTGGCCAGGGCCAAGGCGGCCTTTGCCGCCTCGGACAAACGCATTCTGGCCCAGACCCGGCGCATCGATACTGGCCGCCTGGGCATCCCGGTGTTCATGTCCATCTGCGGAGAGGACGCGAGAGAGATCATGCCCACCCGCAAGCAGATGGGCAAAGGCGCCTCCCCGGCCCAGGCGGAAGCGTCCGCGCTGATGGAACTCGTCGAAAGGTTCAGCTTTTTCAGGTTCTGGAACATCGAGGACACGTTCCACCCCATGACCTGGTCCCGGGCCCAAGCCCTTTTCGGCGAACGTCTCCTCCCGGTCTCATTTATGACCCAATCAGTTTCCGACCCTGTCAGCGAGGCCGAAGCGATTCGCATCCTCGACCTCGTGCCCTGGCGTTTCGCCCCGGTCACGGACATCAGCGCAAGCCGGGAATTTGTGGCTCCCCTGGACTGGTTCAAGAAACTCAATGAGTTCAATGGGTCCTCCGCAGGAAATACCCTGGAGGAATCCATGCTCCAGGGCGCCTGCGAGTTGATCGAACGTCATGTCTGCGCCGTGGTCGACCGCACCAGACCCGAGACCCCGAGCATCGATCCCACATCCTTTTCCGACCCGGTACTGATCGAACTGTACAAAAAATTCACCGCCAACAGCCTCGACGTCTGGATCAAGGATTTCAGCCTGGATTTCCCGGTGCCCACAGTGGGCGCATTAGTCATGGACCCTGCCACATTCCCCGACCGAAGCGAAATCGTCTTCACCGCGGGCACGGCCAGCTCTCCGGAAAAAGCCGCCATCCGGGCGCTGACGGAAGTGGCCCAGCTCGGCGGGGATTTCGAAACCTGCAGCAACTATGAGGCCTCGGGCCTGCCCAAGTTCACTCATCCCGGACAATTCTCGTGGCTTACGCGGGGTCCTGCAGTATCCATCCATTCGCTGCCATCTGGCAAGGATGCGGACATCGGCCAGGAACTCCTTGTCCTTTGCGCACGCCTGAAGGAGCAGGGATACACCTTCTTTTCGGTGGACACGACCGCACCAGAGCTGGGCGTTCCGTCCAACTACAATTTCGTGCCCGGATTCCTCTTCCGGGAGCGCACTCCCCAGGCATCCCTGGGGCTTTTCGTCGGCCGGATTCTGGCTGAGGACATGGACCCCGATGAGGCCTGGGCCGGTCTCGACGTCCTTGAAAGCATCCATCCTGAGGCCCATTACCTTCCCTTTTTCAGAGGAATTGTGTCCTTGCGCCAGGAAAACATCCACGACGCAGCGTCCTGGTTCGCCCTGGCCGAGGACCTGCAGCCCGACGCGGACGATCGCGGCATGGCTGCGTTCTATCAGGCCTACGCCCTTTCCCAGCAGGGACTGTGGGCCGAAGCCATTCCCCATCTGGACCGGGCCGTGACCTGCTGCCCGGACGTGAAAGAGTATTTCAACTTACGGGGCGTGGCCTATTTCAGGCAGAAGGAGTTTGCGCGTGCCGCCGCCAACTTCGAGCTGGCCTTGAATCTCGACAGCGGGTCGGCCATGGATCTGGCCAACCTGGGGCTGTGTCATAAGTTCCTGAACAACACGGACAAGGCTAGGGAACTTCTGGGTGAAGCCCTGCACCTCGATCCGAGCCTGGAATTTGCACGCACCCACCTGAACGAACTGGAAGTCCGATAAGGAGGACTTTATGGACATCAGCAAGAAGATAGCGGAACTCAAGGCCGAACCCGGCTTCCGGGAGAACGTGGGTATGGTCCTGGTCCACAACGGGGTGGTCCGGGCTTGGTCCCGCAAGGACAAGGGCAAGGTCGGCCGGGTCAGGATCGAGGTCGACCAGGCCAAGGTCGAGGCCATCCGGAAGGAATTCGAGGCCCGGCCCGGCATCTTCCGGGTCGTGGCCGAAGCCAGAAGCGGCGAGTACGTGCCGGGCGACGACCTGCTCTTCCTCATCGTGGCCGGCGACATCCGCGAAAACGTCAAGCCCGCCCTCGCCGACCTCCTGGACCGCATCAAGTCCGAGGCCGTGACCAAACAGGAACTTTCGGAATAACCGGAGAAACGAACCATGAAGCGTCATTCACTTCCCACCCTGCTCTGCACGATCCTCCTTGGCGCATCCCTTTTTCTGTCACAGGCCGCCATGGCCGCCACGGACCTGCCAACCCCGACCGGCGGCACCAGCTTCGACTACGCCTGGCTCAAGGGCCGCGCCCGCCATCTGGCGGAACAGCCATACGTGAACCATGCCGGCGAAATCCCGGAATCCCTCAAGAACCTGAGCTGGGACGCCTACATGCAACTGGCCTTCAACTCGGAGCACGCCCTGTGGAAGAGCGACGCGTCCCTGTTCCGGGCCGAGCTGTTCCACCTCGGCCTCTTCTTCAAGACGCCCATCACCATCTATGAACTGCAGGGCGGGAAGGTCAAAGAGCTCGACTACACCCCCGACCTCTTCACCTACGGCAAGTCCGGAGTCAAAGGAAAGGACCTGCCCAAGAACCTCGGCTTCGCGGGCTTCCGCCTGCGTTACCACACGGACTGGACCCGCGACCTGATCGCCTTCCTGGGCGCCAGCTACTTCCGCGCCGTGGGCGGCGAGATGCAGTACGGCATGTCGGCCCGCGGCCTGGCCGTGGACACTGCCCTGCCGCGCGACGAGGAGTTCCCGACCTTCACCCACTTCTGGCTGGAGAAGCCACGCCCGGGCAGCGACACGGCCACGGTCTACGCCCTGCTGGACTCGCCCAGCGTGACCGGCGCGTACCGCTTCGACATCCGCCCCGGCCAGACCCTGACCATGCGCGTCGACGCGGCCATCTACCCGCGCAAACCCATCGAGCGTCTCGGCATCGCCCCCCTGACCAGCATGTTCATGGTCGGCGAGAACGACCGCCGCATGAACCATGACTGGCGGCCCGAGCTGCACGATTCCGACGGTCTGGCCATGCACAACGGCAACGGCGAGTGGATCTGGCGGCCCCTGAACAACCCGCCCTTCCTGCGCTTCAACGCCTACATGGACCACAACCCGCGCGGCTTCGGCCTCGTCCAGCGCGACCAGAACTTCAATCACTACCAGGATGACGGCGTGTTCTACGACAAGCGCCCGAGCGTGTGGATCGAACCCATCGGCCAGTGGGGCACCGGCTTCGTGCAGCTGGTCGAGATCGCCAACCTCGACGAGACCTTCGACAACATCGTGGCCTTCTGGAACCCGGCCGACCCCGTCCAGGCCGGCCAGGAGCTGCTCTACAGCTACAACATGTACTGGGGCACCAATCCTCCGTCCCAGACTAAACTGGGCAAGGTCGTGGACACCTTCACGGGCCTGGGAGGCGTGGTCGGCGTTGTCCGCAAGTACTACAGCCAGCGCTTCGCCGTGGACTTCTCCGGCGGCGACCTGGCCATGATCGGCAAGGGCACGGAGATCAAGCCGGTCCTGGAGACCTCGGCCGGCCGCATCGAGATCACCTCGGTCCGTCCCCAGCACGCCATAAACGGCTTCCGCTGCATGTTCGACGTCGTGCCGCCGGACGACACCCAGAACCCCATCAACCTGCGCCTCTACCTGGACGCCGACGGTCGCCCCCTGACGGAAACCTGGATCTACCAGTGGACGCCGCCGGCCGCGGGAGACCGCCATCTCTACAACCCGGGCCACCTGGAAAAGCAGCCGGGCGCCAACTAAACGCACAAAAGGCAGGCCCGCAAGCCTGCCCTTTTTCTTTCCCGACCCCGAAGCCGGGACGACGGCCGCCCGAACCTTCAGCCCAGGAACGGTTCCGCCAGGGCCCGCACCCGCATGGCCTCCTCGTCCTTGCCGCGTTTGATGCAGCCCTGGGCATAGAGACGGACCCGCTCCCCCAGGGACGCCACGGCCAGGGCCCGCTGCTCGGCGGTCAGATCCATGCTCCGCAGCAGGTCGACGACGGCGTAGACCCGGTACAGATCCAGGCCGATGATGCGCCGGGAGAGCTGGTCCGCGTGCCCGCCGGTCTTGACGACCAGGGCCTCGGGGACAAGGCCCACGGCGTGGCGGACCGCGACCCGCAGCCACAGGCTGTAGTCCTCGCAGGCAGGCAGTCGCTCGTCGAACGGCCCCAACTCGTCCCAAAGATTGCGGGAAAACATGACGCAGGACGGGCTGATCAGACAGAGTTCCAGGGACTTCTCCAGAAACCAGCCGGCGGGCTTGGCGTGCTTGAAGCGCGGGTTGACCCGCACGCCGTCGCGGATCCAGGTCTCGTCGGTCTGGCAGATCTGCAGGCCGCTTTCGGCCAGGAAGCGGACCTGCCGCTCAAGCTTCTCCGGCAGCCAGTAGTCGTCGGAATCCAGGAGCGCGATATAGCGGCCCCGGCTGGCGGCGATGCCCAGGTTGCGGGCGGAGCTGACCCCTTTATTTTCCTGACGCATTCCCGTAAGCCGGGGATCGTCGAAGCCGGCCAGGACCTGCGCGGTATGGTCGGTGGAGCCGTCGTCGACAACGATGAGCTCCAGGTCGGCCCATGTCTGCGCCAGCACCGAGGCCACTGCCCGACCCAGAACGCCCGCCCGGTTGTGGGCGGGAATGATCACGGAAACACATGTCATGAGATGCATCCAGGTCGTCAATGTGCGGTGGTTCAACGCCACCGCGTGGTACGCCATGTTCCTGAGCCGCCTGTTAATCGGAGCAGGCCACCACGTGCTCGTCCTCGGCCTGCCGGGCACCCTCTCGGCCAAAAAGGGCGGAGAGTGGGGACTGCCCATGCGGCTCATGGGCCTGAACACGTCCACGCCCTGGGGCATAGCCGCGCTCTACGCCGAACTCAAGAAGCTGGTACGGGAGTTCAGGCCCGACGTGGTCAACTGCCACCGGGGTGAGGCGTTTCTGCTGTGGGGACTGCTGCGCAAGGAACTGGGTACCTTCGGGCTGGTCCGCACCCGCGGGGATCAGCGCCTGCCCAAGGCCAACCCCGTCAACCGCTGGCTGCACAACCAGGCCAGCGACGCGATCATCACCACCAACTCGCCCATGACCCGGCATTTCCGCAACGTCTTCGGCGTGCCCGAACACAGGCTGCACGAGATCCTGGGCGGTGTGGACACGTCCGTGTTCCACCCGGACGCAGCGGCCCGCGCGCGCGTCAGGGCCGAACTGGGCTATGCGGACACGGATTTCGTGGTCGGGCTGCTGGGCCGCTTCGATCGGGTCAAGGGTCAGCGTGAGCTGATTGAGGCCGTCAGCCGCCTGCGTCTCGCCGGGGCGGCCAGGCTGCGTCTCCTGCTGCTGGGCTTCGATTCGGCCACGCCCGAAGCCACGGTGCGCGGCTGGATCGCCGAGCACGGCATCGAGGACATCTCCGGCATCACCGGCAAGCGGCCGGATATCGCCGCCTGCCTGAACGCCCTGGATCTGGGCGTGGTGGCGTCGCTGTGGTCCGAGACCATCGCCCGGGCGGCCCTGGAGATCATGGCCACGGGCGTGCCCCTGATCGGCACGGACGTGGGTGTCATGCCCGACCTGCTCGAACCCGCGGCTCTCTTCCCGGCCGGGGACGTGCAGGCCATGGCCCTGCGCATCCGCGAGGCCATGACGGATCCCGGTCTCGTGCGGACCCTGCGCGAGGGCCAGCACCGCCGCATGGCCGACCTCTCGGAGCGGGACTTCCTGGCCCGCACCCTGGCCGTGTACGAGGATCTGCGATGAAGCGCGTCGCCCTGATGCTCCCGAATCTGAGCCGTTACGGTGGAGCCGAGCAGTTTGGCCATCGCCTGGCCGGATACCTGGCCGCGTGCGGCGATTTCGAGGTGAGCTTCGTCTGCGCGAGGCAGGACGGAGAGGCCCCCGAGGGCGTACGCGTCATCCGTGTAGGCCGGCCCGTACCGGGCAAGCTCGGCAAGACCCTGTGGTTCGCCCTGGCCGCCGAGTCCGTGCGCCGCAGGGAGAAGTTCGACGTGACCGTCGGGCTGGGAAACACCGTATCCCAGGATATCGCTCGCCTTTCGGGCGGTCCCACGAAACTCTTCTGGGACCACTCCATCCGGGCCTACGATGCGGGCCTGCCGCGAACCCTCAAGTCCATCTCCCGCCGCCTCTCTCCGGGCAAGCAGCTGGCGCGGCTCATCGAGGGAATGCAGGCTCGCCGCACGCCGCTGCTGGTGGCCAACTCCCACTTCGTGCGCGACCTGACCGTCAAGGCCTTCCCCTTCCTGAAGGCCGGTGACATCCCCGTCATCTACAACCAGCCCGATCTCGGCCGCTTCCGTCCCGGACAGAGCGCGGACAAATCCGCCCTCCGCGAGCGCTTCGGCCTCCCGGTCCACTGCGACCTCATCCTTACTGCGGGCACCAATTTCCGTCTCAAGGGCGTGCACATCCTCATCCGCGCCCTGGCCCAGCTGCCCGCTTCCGTCCACCTGGCCGTGGCCGGCGGGCGGGGGAGTTCCGAAATGCTCGCCCTGGCGGATGGCCTGGGGGTGCGGGACAGGGTCCGCTTCCTGGGGCGGGTGGACGACATGCCCTCCCTGTACCGGGCCGGAGACATCTTCGTGCTGAACACCTTCTACGACGCCTGCGCCAACGCCGTGCTCGAAGCCCTGGCCTGCGGCCTGCCCGTCGTCTCCACGGCCTGCAACGGCAGTTCGGCCTTCCTGCGACCGGAGGCGGTGTTGCCCGATCCGGCCGACCACGCCCGGCTCGCCCAGGGCATCGCGGCCCTCGTCCACAGTGGCCCCACGGCCAGAACCGATTTCAACCCGCCCTGCGGCCTCGGGCCCTATGCGGATCTCATCCGGAACCTTGCATGACAGGCCTTTCGTCCTTCAGCCCCGAACGCATCCTCGTCTGCCAGTTGCGCCAGATCGGCGACGTGCTGCTGACCACGCCGTCCATCCGTCTCCTGCACGAACGCTACCCGGCCGCGGCCATCGACGTCTTCACCGAAAAGAAATGCGTCCCGGTCCTCGAAAACAACCCCCATGTGCGCCGGGTCTGGGCCCTGGACAAGAAAGCCCTGCCGAACTTCCTGGCGGAGCTGCGCTATTATGCCCGTATCGCCGCCGAAAACTATGACCTCGTCGTGGACTTCCAGCAGTTGCCCCGCTGCCGCTTCGTGACCCTGATGAGCCGCGCCCGGGTTCGCCTGTCCTATCCCCCGCCGTGGTACAACCGCCTCCTCTACACCCATTGGGCCACGCCTGTGCATGGATATTCAGGCAGCTACCGGGCCAGCATCCTCGCTCCCCTGGGCATCGTCTGGAACGGTCAGGGACCTGAAATGTTCCTGACGGAAAAGGAAAAGGGTTGGGCCAGGGACTATCTTGCCGCTTGCGGCCTTGTTCCGGGCACGTATGTCACTCTGGACCCCACCCACCGCCGCTCCACCCGCCTGTGGCCGGCCCGGCACTACGGGGCCATGATCGACCAGGTCCATGCCGCGAGGCCAGCGCTCCGATTTTTCATCCTGTACGGTCCGGGCGAGGAGGCCATGGTCCGGGAGGTGCTGAACAGCTGCACCGCAACCCAAGCCTGCATCCTGCCGGACACGGTCATCGGCCTGCGGCAGATGGCGGCCGTGCAGTCCATGGCCCGTCTGCACGTGGGCAACTGTTCCGGACCGCGCCATTTTGCCGTGGCCGTGGGCTGTCCGACCCTGACGGTCCTGGGCGCCACCAGCGGCGGCTGGAGGTTTCCTTCGGAAATCCACCAGGACATCTTTCTGGATCTCCCCTGCCGCCCGTGCAACCAGAACAGGTGCGCCAGCAATGACCACGCCTGCCTTGAAAATCTCCCTCCGGAACGGGTCAGCCAACGTCTTTTGGCCATGCTGGGGCCATAACGCATGGAATCCTCGGCCATGGTGGGCGTTGCCTTGGCCCCTTATCTGCGGCTACGATCAAAACGCATGACTTTTTCTCGTCCCCCATGCGGGGCAAACCGACCAAGGAGCGCCACATGAAAAAAATGATTCTCAGTTTTTGCCTTTGCCTGCTCTGCACGATCCCGGCCCTGGCAGGGGGCCTGGACACGTTCCTGGACAACCTGAACGTGCAGGCCGCCGCGGATCGCAACGGATTCTTGTCCAGCGTCAGTTCCCACTTCGGCGTGCCATTCAGCGACGTGGAAATGATCATAGGCTCCACCGGAAGCCTGGCCGACGCCTTCATGGTCTTTCAGTTGGGACGCATGACAGGTTTCCCGACCGATCGGATCATGCGCACCTACCACACCAAGAAAGCCCATGGCTGGGGGGTCATGGCCCAGGACTTGGGTATCAAACCGGGTTCCGAACAATTCCACGCTCTCAAACGCGGGGACTTTGGGTTCACCATGCGCGGGGTCAACGGCAAAAAATCCGGGGGCCCTGACGGAAAGGGGCACAAAGGCGGCGGAAAGGACGATCGCAACGGAAGGGGCAAGGCTGGAAAAACGGACAAGCCCGGGGATATCTCTGAACACGACGGAGGGGGCAAAGGAAAAAAGAAGTAAGGGCCCTCGCCCCGCTTCAGCTGCCGGAAGGTCGATATTCCTGCCCCTGGCGGCGAGGACGGCGAGCTGCTTTCAACCCGGCGCATGGGTTGTCCCCATGCGCCATAACGCAGACAAGGAGTTTCATGATGTCCAGAAAAATACTCATGCTGGTTGGGGATTATGTTGAGGACTACGAGGTCATGGTCCCCTTTCAGACCCTCGCAACGCTCGGCTACACCGTGGAAGCGGTCTGCCCGGACAAGAAGGCCGGGCAGTTCGTGCGCACCTCCATTCACGACTTCGAGGGCGACCAGACATACAGCGAAAAACGCGGCCATAATTTCACGCTGAACAAGGACTTCGCCGCAGTGAACACGGCAGACTATGCCGGCCTTGTCGTGCCCGGGGGCCGGGCCCCGGAATACATCCGCCTCAACCAGCGGGTGCTGGAGATCGTGCGCGAATTCAACGCCGCAAAAAAACCCATCGCAGCCATCTGCCACGGCCCGCTTGTCCTGGTCACGGCAGGAGTGCTGCAGGGAAAGAGCTGTTCGGCCTACCCTGCCTGCGGGCCGGACGTAACCTGCGCCGGTGGCAAGTATGCCGACATACCCCTGGACAAGGCCCATGTGGACGGGAACCTGGTCACTGCCCCGGCCTGGCCAGCACACCCGGACTGGATCGCCAAGTTCGTTGGACTCCTCGGGGCCAGGATCACCATCTGAGATCAATCATTCAGGACGGCTCGGGGTGACCTGAGCCGTCTCACTTCCAACGCAGCATATCCCGCACTCGTCGTGGTACTGCTCCCAGATGGCCATGAATTCTTCGCGGTTTTCCAGCAGGATATCGACCAGACACGGGTCGAAATGTCTGCCGCTCTCCTCCAGGAAATATCCAAACACCTGGTCCCAGTTCCATGCGTCGTGATAAACCCGCTTGTTGGATAGGGCATCAAACACGTCTGCCACGGCCACAATGCGTCCGTAGACGTGGATCTCATCTTCCTTGAGTCCCTGGGGATAGCCCTGCCCGTCCCAGCGCTCATGATGGGCGAGAATGATGCGGGCAGCAGCCTGGATGATGGGACTCGTGGAGCGGCTGAGCAGGTCATACCCGCGCTGGACATGGCTCTTTATGATTTCGAACTCCTCAGGCAAGAGGGGGCCAGGCTTATTCAGGATGGAATCAGGGATGCCTACCTTGCCCAGGTCATGGGCCGTGGAGGCGATCTTGAGCATCTCCGCCTCCTCCTCGGGCAGTCCGTACTTCAGGGCCATGAGACGCACGTATTCGGAAACGCGGCGGACATGGCTGCCTGTTTCGGCGGACCTGCACTCCATTGTCTCTGCAATGTGAAAAATGACCTCTTTTTGGGTGTCCTCAATTCCCTTGTTCAGGAACAGGTTGTCAAAAGCCAGGGACACATTGGTGAAGAACAGTTCGAGCAGGTCCTGGTCGTTTTCATCCAGTTCCCTGGCCACTTCGAAATACAGAAAATTTTCGGAACCGGTCTTGCTCTGGAAGTACCATGCGCATTTGCCTCCCTCGCAGTAAAATCCATGGGGCTGACTCTTGGCCTGGCCCAGGGCCTTGTGCATTACCTCCCCTGGAATTTGCTCCATGGGCTGCTCCACGAACTCGCAGAAATCCCCCGTGGCGGCCAATACCACTGATTTGCCTTTGATCCCGGAAGCTGTCAGCCCCGATGCCTGGGTGTACACGGCATCCTTCTTGAGCTGCAGAATGGCCGTCAGCTGGCTCAATACCCCGCATCCAAGCTTCTGCAGGGACTGGCGCTCGAAGATGTCCGACGAGGCCTCGATGATGCGCTTGAGGCCCTGCCGGTTGTCCTCAATAGTTGTGATGAAGCTGTAACTGCGCAGGGCCGACACGATGGTGACCAGCATCTTTTCCAGGGTCAGTTCGGTCTTTTCCTTGTAATCGTCGATATCGTAATCCAGAATGACTTCGGATGCCGGAGCCTTGCCGGGCTGTCCCGTGCGCAGAATGATGCGTACGCTCCGGTTCTGCATCTCCTCTCGGATGAATTTGGCCAGCCTGAGGCCACTGTCGTCCGTCTCCATGACCACATCCAACAATATGACAGCCACGTCCGGGTTGGCAGCCAGTACTGCCTTGGCTTCCTCGCCACTGTACGCATGCAGAAAGGTGAATTCCCGGCCCTGATACTTCTGCCCGGCGAGCATGAACGTGGTCACGCTGTGCACGTCGGCTTCATCGTCTACCACCAGGATTTTCCAGGGTTCCTCCTTTGCCTGATCCCGGGTTGTAGTTGTAGCGGTCGAAGCCTCGTCCTTGAAGATGATTTCGTCATTTTCAGTCATGAATCCTCTCGTGAGATGGGCATATACATTTCAAATGTTGTGCCTTGGCCAGGAACGCTGCTGCAGGTGATGGTCCCGCCCAAAGTGCGGGTGACGATGTTGAAGACGATGTGCAGACCGAGGCCCGTGGAGCCCTTGGACCGGGCCGTGGTGTAAAAGGGTTCGAAGATCCTGTTCTGTAACTCCGGGGCGATACCCTTGCCGTTGTCCGAATAAAGTAAATGCAGTGTGTCTCCTTCCCTGGCAATGCGGATCCGGATCAATCCGGCCTGACCTTCCTCGAATGCATGCACGAGAGAATTGACAATGAAATTGGTCAAAATCTGGGAGAATGCACCTGGATAGCTTTCAACAACCAGATTCTCGTCGCAGTCCACTTCCACCTTATGGCTGGTTTTCTTCAGCTTGGGCCGCAAACTGAGGAGAATCTCGCCCACGTAATCCCGGATGTTGAAGGCCCGACGGTTTTCGGAGACCTGATCCGCAGCCACCATTTTGAAACTGCGGATCAGATCCGATGCCCGGTTCAGATTGAGCATTGTCATCTCAGCGCCCTCCCGGGAGGATTCGAGATATTCGGTCAGATCCGAACGTTTCATTTCCCCTTTTTCAAAGAGATCGCGGATGGTCCTGTTCCTGTCCGCCATGGCGGAGGTGGCGGACAAGGCCACCCCCACCGGGGTATTGATCTCATGCGCCACCCCCGCCACCAGTTCGCCCAGGGCAGCGAGTTTTTCAGACATGACCAGCTGTGCCTGTGCCTTTTTCAGATCCGTCAAGGCCGTGTGCAGATCCGCGTTGGCCTCTGCCAGTTCCTGGGTACGCTGTACAACACGCTCCTCCAATTCCTCGTTCAAGCGGCGCACCTCGTCCTCGGCCTGCCGCCGTTCTCGGTCCTGGCGCTGCAGGCCCTCAGCCATTCGATCAAAAGCCGCCGCAAGACGGCCCAGCTCTCCCTCGTCATAGGTCAGGCCAGTGCGGGAGGCCAAGTCGCCAGACCCCAGCCGATCCGTGGCCTGCATGAGCAGATTAAGCCGGCGCATGATGGTGAATTCACCAACCAGCCATGCAGTTCCCACTGCCAGGACTGCCGCCAGAAAAAGCAGGAACATGTTGCGGAGTACCACCCCGCGGGCCTCAGCCAAGGCCAGATCCACGGGCTGTCCCAGCCGGATCATAAGGTAAGGAAACGGCGCGTCGGCAAAATGAACCCGCTTGAAACTGTACAACCGGTGCACGCCGTCCACGCCTTTTTCCAGAAAAGTGCCTTCCTCCTCGGGCACGGACATGCGCGCGATCATCTGCGGCAGATCGGGAACCCAGGTGTATTTTTGTGTTTCCGGGAAACGGGTCAGGCGAATGCCTACACAATCGGTCAGGGTAAAGACCGAGCCCTCCGGCAAACGTGCGTCGTCAAATATGCGCCCAAAATAATTGAGGTCGAAGGATGCCACAAGCACGCCGCGAGGCCTGCCGTCCTGTCCCTCCACGGGTTGTGCGAACTCGATCACCACACGGTGTGTTTCGGACTGCAGATGATAGTCTCCCATGGTGAAATGCATGTCCTGCATGGCGTCCTGAAAGTACTTTTCATGCTCGATAGATGTAAAGGCATTGGAGGGGGAGGTGGCCACGATCCGGCCGTGCTCGTCGGCCAAGGCCAGGGCGACGTAGGCTGCTTCGCGGGAACGCATGTCTTCAAGCAGGACCTGGCAGGCCAGGGCATCAAGGCGTTGCACCTCGCCCGCCTTGGCCATGGTCGCCAGAAGCAGTCGGGCGTTGTCCACCACCCGCTCATGGTGCGCGGCCATGGCCTGCACCTGCCGCAAAGCCGCATTTTCCGTGTTGCGGATCACGCTCTGGCGCAGAGTGTAGCCAGTGAAGAGCATGATGCCCAGGGCCGGCAGAAGGGCCAGAAGAACAAGAAAGACAAGACTGGCGCGGATGGAGGCAAAAACGGGAAATCGCATGTATCCCCCCCAACGGACCACACAAGGGCCCGCCTGACCTGGAGCGTTTTCAAAGGAAATACCGGTGCCAGGCTGGAGGCGCAAGCAATTCCCTCAAGGCTATTCCCCTCGCGGGAATTTGGGGCAGAAGGCGTTTGTCACTGCTGGGAAGTCTCGGACCGTGCGATGGAGTAGCAGTAATCCCCTATTTTTTCTAACCTGGCTAGCAGATTGATAAAAGCGAGGCCGCCCTCGATCCCGCACTTGCCTACCTTGAGCCGTTCGATGTGCGCATCACGCATGGTCGCACGCATGGAGTCAATGGTCCGTTCGGCCTCTTCGGCCTTTTCCATGAGATCTTCCTGCTCCTTGATCAGCGCGTCACTGATCAATTTCAGAAACTCATCAACCTTTGCGGAAAGAACAAAAAAGTCGCCCATGGCGCTTTCGCTGAACCTCAATTCCTTGTCGACGATATCCTCGCACAAAAGCCCGAGCGCCTCCACCGCGTCACCAATGCGCTCGAGGTTGTTCACGACGCGCATCTGCTCCGAAATATCGTTGGAGATTTCCTCATTGATCTCGCTTTGCATTGTCCTGGCCAGGAAGGTGGCGATGGCCTTATGCATCTCGTTCACCTGATCCTCGAAACGTTGCCGTTGCCGGATGGTGCGGTGATCCCTCTTCTCCAGACATTCCAAGGCGTTGGTATATGCCGCCTGGACGATCTGGGACATGCGGTGGATCTCTCCGCGCACTTGGGCCAGGGCCGCAACGGGGTTGCCTTCCACATGCTGGTCAAAGACAGGCTGACGGAACAGGACATCGCCCGTGGTCTTGTCCTTGGGGGAAAGCCAAACGGCCACCTGAATCAGAACAGGCAGAAAGAAAAGAAATAAAATAGCATTGATGAGATTGAAAAGGGTGTGCCCGTTGGCCAGAAAACGGCCTACATAGGGGTATTCGCCGCCCACGTTCAGATCCCAGGACTTGGTTCCCATGAAATATTGGGTCATCCATTCGACTCCATCCAAAAACCAGGGGAAGATGAGCAGCATTATGCACACGCCCAGCACGTTGAACATGGTGTTGGCCCTGGCGGCACGGTGGGCATCGATGCTGGTGGACCCGATGGTGGCCAGCTCGGCAGTGATGGTGGTTCCGATATTTTCGCCCAGGACCAAGGCCATGGCCGACGGAAAGTCGAGCAGCCCCTGGGTGGCCAGCGCCATGGTCAGACCCACAGTGGCCGAGGAGGACTGCAGGATCATGGTCACGACGCAGCCAGTGGCCACGCAGAACAGTATCCCACCGATGCTTGCGGCATTGAATTTTGTAAAAAATGAAATGAATTCAGGGTTTTCTCGCAGAGGCTTCAACCCGTCCCCCATTACTGTCATCCCGAAAAAGAGCAGTCCAAAGCCAAGGATAACCTCGCCAAGGTAGCGGTACTTCTTGCGCAAGGAAAAATACTTCAGGGGAACTCCGATGGCGATGGCCGGTAGAGCGAGGTTGGAGAGCTTGAAGGCAATGAGTTGAGCGGTCATGGTCGTTCCCACGTTGCAGCCCAGCATCACCCCCACGGCCTGGGTCAACGACATGAGTCCTGCTGACACGAAACTGATCAGCATGACCGTGGTGGCCGAGGAGGATTGGACCACGGCGGTCACAGCCGCGCCCGATGCAAATCCGACTACCCGGTTGTCGGACACCGCCTTGAGGATGTTGCGGATCCTGTTGCCTGCAGCCATCTGCAGACCCTCGGTCATGAGCTTCATGCCGAGGATGAACACACCCAGGCCTCCGAGGGTTTGTATCAAAATAGTGTACATCGATGATCCTTAATTGTGACAAAGTGGTGACAATTGCTCCAACTCCGGCCACCTCTAGAAAATCTTCTTCTTCAGGAAAAGATTTTTTGTGGGGCAGGATCGATATTGTGGCGATGCCGCAAGGTAAGCAAAACATGACCAATACCGCTGGATCGGATCAGATCCCACGCGATTCGGCTTCGTTTGTATCTTGCCCCCCCAATCCTGTTTGTTCCCTTGATTTCGCCCTCCCAGGTTGCAGAAATCCCCTGTCCCTGGCATGGAATGAGTGGATTCAGAACACACTGACTGCCAAAGGAGGTCCGCGTGAACAAAAACGACGCTTTTGTCCTCTGGTTTGACGAACTCGCCATCGAGGATGTGCCGCTGGTCGGCGGCAAAAACGCAAGCCTGGGCGAGATGTACCGCAACCTGACCCCCAAGGGCGTACAGATTCCCAATGGCTTCGCCATCACGGCCAAGGCCTACCGACATCTTCTGGCAGCCTCCGGGGCCATGGACAAGATCCGTTCCATCCTGCAGGGCCTCGACACCCACGACATGGACAACCTGATGGAGCGCGGCAGCCGCATCCGCGCCCTGATCCGCAATCTGGAAATCCCGGCCGACCTGCAAAGCGCCATCGTCCAGGCCTACCGCAGGCTTGAGGAGCAGTACGGCCCAAACGTGGACGTAGCCGTACGCTCCTCGGCCACGGCCGAGGATCTTCCTGACGCCAGTTTCGCCGGCCAGCAGGAAACCTACCTGAACATCCGGGGTGTGGAGGATTTGCTGGATTCCTGCCAGCGCTGCTTCGCCTCGCTCTTCACCAACAGGGCCATCTCCTACCGCCAGGACAAGGGTTTCGACCACTTCTCCATCGCCCTGTCCATCGGGGTGCAGAAGATGGTCCGCTCGGACCTCTCTGCCAGCGGGGTCATGTTCTCCATCGACACGGAAACCGGATTCCAGGATGCCGTCTTCCTGACCGGGGCGTGGGGCTTGGGGGAAAACGTGGTCCAGGGCGCCGTCAACCCCGATGAGTGGTACATCTTCAAGACCACCCTCAAACAAGGATTCAAACCCATCATCATGAAGCGGACCGGTGGCAAGGCCATCAAGATGATCTATACCACGGACGCCAAGGCGCCGACCAAGAACGTGGCTGTGCCCGAGGAGGACCGCCGCCGCCTGGTCCTGAACGACGACGAAGTGGTGGCCCTGGCCCGCATGGCCTGCACCATCGAGGAGCATTACAGCGGACATCGCGGCCAGTTCACACCCATGGACATAGAGTGGGCCAAGGATGGTCAGACCGGAGAACTCTTCATCGTCCAGGCCCGGCCGGAAACCGTCCACTCCCTGAAGGACAGGGCCAAACTCAGGAAATATGTGCTGCAGGGAAAGGGGGAAGTTTTGGTCCAGGGCCAGTCCGTGGGCGAACTCATCGGCCAGGGCTCGGTGCAGGTCATCAAATCCGCACAGATGATCCAGTCCTTCCGCAAGGGCCAGGTCCTGGTCACGGACATGACCGACCCGGATTGGGAGCCCATCATGAAAATAGCTGCAGCCATTGTCACCAACCGGGGTGGGCGCACCTGCCACACGGCCATTGTCAGCCGGGAGCTGGGCATCCCCTGCATCGTCGGCACCGGAAACGCCACCACCAGGCTTGTGCAGGACGAAAGCGTGACCGTGGACTGCTCCGAGGGCTCCATCGGCAGCGTGTACCGGGGCCTTTTGCCCTTCGAGATCCAGGAGACGGACCTCGGCACCCTGCCCAAGCCGAAAACCAAGATCATGATGAACCTGGCCAGTCCCGAACAGGCCTTCGAAAAAAGCTTCATCCCCAATGACGGCGTGGGGCTGGCCCGTGAGGAGTTCATCATCAACTCCTATATCAAGATCCATCCATTGGCCCTTCTGCACTACGAGACCCTGCCGGACGAGATCCTCAAGCGCGCCATCGCGGACATGACCTCGGGCTACGCTGACAAGGCCGAATACTTCGTGGACAAGCTGGCTGAAGGGGTGGGCATGATTGCGGCTGCCTTCTACCCCAAGCAGGTCATCGTGCGTCTGTCGGACTTCAAGTCCAACGAGTATGCCAACCTCATCGGCGGCAAGCTCTTCGAGCCTGGGGAGGAGAACCCCATGATCGGCTGGCGCGGGGCCTCGCGCTATTATTCCGGAGTGTACAGGGAGGCCTTCGGCCTGGAATGCCGGGCCATGAAGAAGATCCGCGAGGACATGGGCCTGACCAACGTGGACATCATGATCCCCTTCCCGCGCACCGTGGAGGAGGCCAAAAAGGTCGTCGAGACCATGGCCGAGTTCGGCCTCAAACAGGGTGAGAACGGGCTCAGGGTCATCGGCATGTGCGAGATCCCGTCCAACGTGATCATGGCGGAGGAGTTCCTGGAGGTCTTCGACGGGTTCTCCATCGGCACCAACGACCTGACCCAGCTCATCCTCGGCGTGGACCGCGACTCGTCCCTGGTGGCCCACGTCTACGACGAGCGCAACCCGGCCGTGAAGAGGTTCGTCAGGCAGGTCATCGAGGTGTCGGTGAAAAAGGGCAAGTACATCGGCATCTGCGGCCAGGCCCCCAGTGACTACCCTGAATTCGCCGAGTTCGTGGTGGAGTGCGGGATCCAATCCATGTCGCTCAATCCCGACACGGTCATCAAGACCACCCTCCTCGTGGCCGAGGCGGAAAAGCGGCTGGGTATTGTCTAGTGCCCTGCCAGGACAGCGGCCACATGCCGAAGGTGCACGTCCTGGGGCTCCGGGGACTCTACCTGCGCCTGTGCCTGTGATTGATGCGCGAATGCGCCACGGTGGCGTACCGGCGCCCTGTGGACCACAGCGTCCATTGCCTGCCCCCGCCGTCAGTTTCGCGCGGCCGTGATGGCCGCGGCGATGTCGTCGGCCAGCCTCTCGACGTTGCGTTGCTGGGCTGCGACCCAGGAGGCGTGTCCGGCGTCCGGCAGGGCCTGGGCCGCGTCCGTGCGCCGCACCAGCGGCCCGCCCTCCCCTGCGGAATCCAGCAGGGTCCAGCGGGCGGTGAGCGTGGCCTCGCGACCGAGGCTCCCGCCCATGGCCACCACGTCGACCAGGACGCGGAAACGGGGCCGGAGCCGCTGGTCCGGCGGGAAGAGGGACACGTTTTCGGTGCCGAGCGACCGCGAAAGCCGCTCGGCCAGGGCCCTGGCCATGTCCCGGTCCACCTCGCCCGTCCAGCGGTGGTATTCGGCCATGCGGTACTGCCCCTTTTCCCCGCCCGTGGCGATACGCGTCTGTTTGAGGATGTCGGGCAGGGTCACGGGGCCGACGCTGACCGACACGGCATTGCCGGCAAAGGACGGAACCGAAGCCTGCGGGACGTGCAGGCTGTAGTAGGAAATGGTCTGCGCCTTGCCGGCGCAGCCTGTCAGCAGTGCAACCCAGGCCAGGCCCAGGACCGCCGCGAGGGTCATGCGACTATTCATCCTTCCTCTCTCCTTCCTTGCCGAACAGCAGCGACTGCGGTCGGTTCTCGATGGCGGTGCTCAGCTCGCGCATGGAGCGCAGGGTCAAGTGCAGCTCTTCGAGGGTTTTCTCCAATCTGAAGTTGAGGGGTGACTCCTTGCCCAGGGTCCCCTGCACCTCCTCCAGGGTCTTCTGCAGCGCGATCAGGCTGGCCTGCAGGGCAGGCGCCGTCTCGCCGTTCAGGCGCCGCACGAACCCGCCGGCGTCCCTGACCGTGACAGTGGTCTCCTGCAGCACGTTGTCGAGATTCTTGCCGATCTTCTCGAAGGGCACCTTCTCCAGGTTGCGGGTGATCCGCGCGATGCTCTCCTGGATCTGGTCGATGGAGCCCGACACGCTGGGGATGACCGGCAAGCCCTTATCGTGCCTGAGGACGTCGCGGGGTTCGTCAGGATGGAACCCAAGATCCACCAGCAGCTGCCCCGTCAGCAGGTTCCCGGTCTTGAGCTGCGCCTTCAGGTTGCGCTCCTCCACGAGCCACTTGAGCAGAGGCTCGGGACTATCCGGCGTCGCGGCGGGGACGGACTGCACCATGTTCTGGATCCGCTCGGGCTCGATGCTGACGATGACAGGTACGAACAACTCCTTGAGCTTCTTGTCGTAGATCAGATCGACGCTGGTCACCTGGCCGATCTTGATGCCGTAGATCTCCACCGGCGCACCGATGTTCAGGCCGCGCACGGACTGGTCGAAATAGATCAGCCAGCTCCTGTGCACCGTGTAGGTCTTCTCGTTGATGCTCTCCCGGTGGGGGTAGAGGTTGAACACCGCATTCTCCTCGGCCGCTTTGCCCGGCTGCACGCCCTCAGGGGCATCGAAGGCGAGGCCGCCGCCAACGATGGAGATGAGGGATTCGGTGTCGATCTTGAGCCCCTGGGCGCTCAGGGACACGTCGAGCCCGCTGGCGTTCCAGAAGCGTGTGGTCTCGGTGACCTTGGCGTCATGCGGGGATTCGATGAAGACCTGCACGTCGATGGCCTGGCCGTCCGGGGCGAAGCCGTAGCTGACCACCTGACCGACCTGGATCTGGCGATAGTAGACCGGCGCCCCGATGGTGATGGAGCCGAGTTGGCTGGAGCGCAGCCAGAAATGGCGGCCCGGCAGGCCGGAGGTGATGACCGGCGGCACTTCGAGCCCGGTGAAACTGGTGGTGTGCGCCCCGCCCACGGCCGGGTCGACGCTGATGAACGCGCCCGACAGCAGGGTGTCAAGGCCCGAGGCCGTGCCGCCGCGGATCTGGGCCTTGGCCACCCAGAAGCGGGTCCGGTCGTTCAGGAACCGCTCGAAGTCCTTGGACAGCTCCGCGGTGACCACGACGTGCTTCAAGTCGTCTCCGAGGTGGATGCTGTCGACCTGCCCGATGACCACGTCCTTGTACTTGATCTTGGTCTTGCCGGCTTCGAGGCCCGCGGCCGTGGCGAACCGGATGGAGATGACCGGGCCCTTCTCGCTGATGGCCTTGTAGCCCAGCCAGCCGCCCACGATCAGCGCCAGCAGGGGAACGATCCAGACCAGGGTGATGCCGGTCCTCTTTCTGACTTGGGCCGGGACGGCAAGATCTTCGGCCAGGGGTGCGTCGGTCATGAATCCTCCTCAATGACATCCCAAATGATGCGGGGGTCGAAACTTTCGGCCGCCAGCATGGTCAGCACCACCACCGTGGCGAAGAACACGGCCGCCGGGCCGGCCTCGATGCTGGCCACGGCACCGAGCTTGACCAGGGCCACCAGGATGGTGACCACGTACACGTCGACCATGGACCACCGGCCCACCAGCTCGGTCATGCGGTACAGCACCGTGCGGTCCTTGGGGCGCCAGCGCCAGCGCAGCTGCACGCTGACCAGCAGGAAGATCAGGATGGCCAGCTTGGCCAGGGGTACGAAGATGCTGGCGATGAAGATGACGGCGGCGATCTCCCACGAACCGCTGTGGATGAAGTAGATGACGCCGCTCATGATCGTGTCCGCCTGCACGGTGCCCAGGGCCGAAGTGACGGTCATGGGCAGGACGTTGGCCGGGACGTACATGATGGCCGCGGCCAGCAGCAGGGCCCAGGCGCGGGCGATGCTGTTGGGCTTGCGGGCGTGCAATCCTGCGCCGCAACGGGGGCAGCGGCCGTGCCCCGCCTGGGCGGCCGGCACGAGCAGGCGGCAGTCGTGGCAACTGACCAGACCGAGGCTTTTGGCCGATGTCGGCTTGGCGCTCATCGGCGCGGGTCCAGCCGCTCCCAGATCAGCGGCGGGTCGAGGGTGGTCATGGCCGCGGTGATGACGAAGGTCAGCAGTCCCAGGGCCATGACGGCCACGCCCGGGATGATGGACGCCATCTTGGCCAGCTTGACCAGCGCCACCAGGATGCCGATCAGGAAGACCTCCATCATGGCCCAGGCCTGGAGGTGGTGGATGATGCGAAAGATCGGGACGGCCCCCGGGGCACGCAGCCGCATCCTCAGCGGGACGAGAATGTAGATCAGCCCCACCAGCTGCAGCAGCGGTATCCCCACGCAGGTCAGCAGCACGAGCCCTCCCAGGCCGTACAGGTGCTGCTTCCAGAGCTCGATGATGCCGGTCAGGAGCGTGGTCTCCTGCACGAAGCCGCCGCTCTTCATGGCCAGGAAGGGGTTGGTCAGGGCGATGGCGAAGAGCACCAGCCCGCAGAAGGAGAAGGCCAGGGGCCGGTCGATGCAGTTCCGTTTCCGGCGGTACAGCACGGCCCCGCAGCGCGGGCAGAGGGAGGTCGAACCGGGCTCGCCCGCGACCCCGGCCAGAAGGTCGCAATTGGGGCAGGCCAGAACGCGTTTCGGCGCATCGCACTGCGCAGACGCCGACCGCCCGTCGAAGGGTCTGCCTAGGCCATGCGGCGACTGAAGGTCGTGTTCAATGCTCATCCGGCCTCCTTCCCACCACCTTCACATTCTCTTTTTCGACATCGCGGGACGATTCCCGACAGCCTGTCCTTTCGTCAAGGTTCTTTCCGCATCGCGCCCTGCGGCTGAGGGCCATGATGACCTCGCTGAAGCAGGCGTCGTGGCCGACGATCTGGCCGTGGCGGAACGGCCTCTCGCTCAGCGGGTCTTCGCGCAGGGCGTAGTCGCGGACCTTCCCGTCCCGCCGGATGCCGAGCACGCGGTGTCCTTCCCGCTCCATGAGCGCGGCCGAGGCCTTCTTGTGCAGCCGCTGATCCCCGTCACCCAGTACCTCCAGCAGGGACGCCATTTCCTGCAGGAAGACCCGGGCGAACTCGGGGTCCTGGCGGCAGATGTCCCGGCAGTTGTCGATCAGGTCGGCCAACTTGACGGTCTTGGCCCGGCTTGAGGCGCCGGCCAGGTGCGCGCGGTCCATGGCCTTGCGCGCGGCGCGGTTGCCGTCGGCTGGCCGGCTGACGTCCCTCAGCTCCTCCACCAGGGCGGCCAGGGTCGGGCCGAACTCGCGCTCGATGTCGAGAAAACTGGCTGGCGTGTCCTCAACCACGTCGTGCAACCAGGCGGCGATCGTATCCGGGTCGTCCGTGACCGTGGCCACGATCCCGGCCACGTCCCTCAGGTGCACGTCATAGGGCTCGAAGGAGTATTTGCGGCGATGATTGATGCGCGAATGCGCTTCGGTGGCGTAGCGCCGGACCCTGGCAACCAGATCGTGCATACGGACTTCTCGTGCCTTCAGAAATTTATGCGGCGTATGAGTATTTTCCGAGGACATGCACGTCGGATTCGCCGACGCCTTTCCCCATACGTCACTCGACGATCTCGGCATCCCGGATGACCCCATCCGGCAGGACGTCCGGCTGCGGGGTGACCTGGATGTACTTGATGCTCGAAACGGGAATGACGAGCAGGCTGTCGGACGTCTCGACGATGACCTTGTCCTGCTCCAGCGCCTTCTTGACCTTGGTGGCCAGGGTGGAGGTGTCCGTGACCTTCGGATACCGGAAAGTGATCTTCGACCCGTCCGTGAAATGGACGACCATGATTGCCATCTGTGCCATGACGCATCTCCTCGATTGAACGTTTTCAGCCCTGGCCTGCAGGGGGTTACGGCATGCCAGGGGTGAAGAGTCAGGGTTTCTCGACGCTGACGGCGATGGTTTCCGTGATGCGGAAGACCACCTTCTCGCCCACCTTGCGCTGCTTCAGGTCCACGTCTTTGCGGACGGGGAAGGTCCGCTTCGTCCCGTCCTTGAACTCCAGCGTCGCC
The DNA here is from genome assembly GCA_012729655.1 of Desulfovibrionales bacterium. Classification (GTDB taxonomy): domain Bacteria; phylum Desulfobacterota; class Desulfovibrionia; order Desulfovibrionales; family Desulfomicrobiaceae; genus Desulfomicrobium. The sequence goes on from JAAYCS010000147.1 coordinate 22,357, forward strand.
TCGTGCTTGGCGAGGTCGATGGCCGTGACCGTGCCGACCACCTGCCTGGTGCCGGAGATGATCCCGCCGGGCTGCTCGCCCTTCGGGGACGTGGCGACCACGGAGGAGGCCACTTCGCCCGACGTCCCGCCTTCCTCGTCCAGATAGACCACGAGCTCGTCGGTCAGGGTCAGCCTGACCATGTCGCCGACGGCGACCTGGTCGAAGTTGGCGGCCGCGGGGCCGGCCTTGGCTTCGAAGGTCCTGCCGGTTTCGTCCTGGAGCTTGGCGGTGCGCTTGACCTTGTCGATCCCGACGACCTTGGCGACCACCTCATGGGTGTTGACGACCACTCCGCCGGGCACGCCTTCCACGTTGACCGTCGCGCTGCCGGCCATGGCCCGCGCGGGGGCGAGGAAAAGCAGGCAGGAGACGAGGAGCGCCCCGGCGAAGGCCGCCAAGGCTCGGGCTCCCGTGGGCATGTCCGATACGCTGAAATCTGATGCGTTCATTGAATTGTCCTTGTTCGATAAGAGGTTGATCCGAATTGCCGCGAAACACTCGTATCCCGCATGGCCTTGAACATCGATATGGTGACTCCGGCGCTCACTGCGCCCGTGTCGCGGCCGACTGCTCGACCGTGTTCATCCAGCCCCCACCCATGGCCTTGTAGAGTCCGATCATGGCCCGGTGCAGCGCGACCCTGGTCTGGGTGAAGGACAGCTCCGCGTTGAAGAGGCTCCGCTCGGCGTCGAGCACGGTCAGGAAGTCCGTGTAGCCTTCGTCATAGCGCAGTCTGGCGACCTCGTCGTACTGGCGCAGGGACGCGACCTGCTTGTCCTGGGCGTCGAGCTGTCGGCCCGTCTGCTGCTGGTCCGTCAGGGCGTCGTTGACCTCCCGGAAGGCATTCTGCACGGCCTGCCGGTATCCGGCCAGGGCCTGGCGCTGGATCGCTTCGGCCGCCTTGACGTTGCCGGCGATCCTGCCGGCCGTGAAGATGGGCACCGTCACGGGCGCGCTGTAGCTCCAGGCCTGGGCCGAATCGCGGAAGAGGTCCTTGAGGTCGGCGCTGGCGAAGCCGAAGAGGCCCGTCAGGGAGATGGCCGGGAAGTAGGCCGCCTTGGCCACGCCGATCTGGGCGTTGGCGGCGACCAGGGCCTGCTCGGCCTGGCGCACGTCGGGGCGCCTCTCCAGGAGGTCCGACGGCAGACCGGCCACGACGGCTGGCAGCGTCAGTTCCTCGATGGGCAGGCCGCGCGGGATGGGGCCGGGGTTGCGCCCCAGCAGCACGGAAAGGCCGTTCTCCTGCTGGGCGATGGCCTTCTCGATGGGCGGGATGATGGCCATGGCCTCTTCGTACTGGGACTTGTTCTGGGTCAGCTCCAGCAGGGAGATGATGCCGCCGTCGTAGCGCTCCTGAAAGATTCTGTAGGACCCCTCGCGGCTGCGCACGGTATTCCGGGCGATCTCCAGCTGCCGGTCCAGACCGCGCAGGTTGACGTAGGCCGCGGCCACGTTCCCGACCAGGGACAGGATGACCCCGCGTCGCGCCTCCTCCGTGCCCAGCAACTGGGCGCGCGCCGCCTCGGTGCTGCGGCGGATGCGGCCCCACAGGTCGATCTCCCAGGCGGCGTTCAATGTGGTCGAATACGTCTCGGTCAGGGTCGCGTAGCCTTCGGCCGGCTTGTTTTCGGCCTCCCGGGTGATCTGGTCGCGGCTATAGGAAGCGCCGGCCCCGACCTGGGGAAAGAGGTCGGCCCGCACGATGCCATACCGCCCTTCGAATTCCTCGATGCGGGCGGTGGCGATGAGCAGATCCTTGTTTTCCCGCAGGGCCGTGTCGATCAGGCCGCTCAGGACCGGGTCGCCGAACTGGCCCCACCAGGCCGTGTCGGCCAGGTTGTTGGCCTCGCCGGCCTCAATGCGCCAGGCGGCCGGCATGTCCAGGTTTGGGCGCACGTAGTCGGGTCCGAGGGTGCAGCCGGCCCCGAGCAGGGCCAGCATGAAGGCGAGCACGAGGTTACGCATGGTGCACCTCCTTGGGCCCTTCGGCCGGCGGCGCGGGTTTCTTCCCTCCGATCTTCTCCACCACGTAGTAGAACACGGGGATGAGGAAGACGCCGATGACCGTGGCCGCGAGCATCCCGCCGATGACCGCGCTGCCCATGACCTGGCGGGAGACCGCGCCGGCCCCGGAGGCGATGGCCAGCGGCACGCAGCCGAGGATGAAGGCAAAGGAGGTCATGAGGATGGGCCGCAACCTGAGCTTCGCCCCCTCCAGCGTGGCCTCCAGCAGGGGCCTGCCCTTCTCGTATTCCATCTTGGCGAACTCTACGATGAGGATGGCGTTCTTGGCCGACAGGCCGATGAGCATGACCAGGCCGATCTGGGCGTAGACGTTGTTCTCCTGCCCGCGCAGCATGAGGGCTCCGAAGGCGCCCGCCACGGCGATGGGTGTGCCCAGCAGGACCGAGAACGGCAGGGACCAGCTCTCGTACTGCGCTGCCAGGATCAGGAACACGCACAGGAGCGAGAAGCCGAAGATGACCATGGGCGAGACGCCCTTCTGGGCCTGCCATTCCTGGAAGGACATGCCCATGTAGTCGAAGCCCATCTCCGGGGGCATGGTTTCGGCGAAGACCTCCTCCAGCGCCTTCATGGCCTGAGCCGAGCTGTAGCCCGGCGCTGCGTTGGCATTGATCTGGGCGCAGCGGTACAGGTTGTAGCGCATGGTGAACTCGGGCCCGGAGATGTTCCGGACCGAGGTCAGGGCCGAAAGGGGCACCGTCGCGCCCTCGCTGTTGCGCACGTAGAACTGTCCGACGTTCTCGATGTTGGTCCGGTACTCGCCCTCGGCCTGGATGTAGACCTGCCACTGGCGTCCGAACTTGTTGAAGTAGTTGATGAAGCCGCTGCCCATGAAGCTCTGCAGGGTCTTGTAGACATCGTCGATCTTGACCCCCTGCTTGAGGACCTTGTCGCGGTCCACGTCGACGAAGAGCTGCGGGACCGTGGGCCGGAAGGTCGTGGACACGCTGCCCAGCTCCGGGCGCTTCTTCGCCGCCTCGACGAAGGTGTTCACGTTCGCGGCCAGGAACTCGATATCCTTGCCCGCCCGGTCCTCGAGCATGAAGGTCGCGCCGCCCGAGGTGCCGATGCCGGGGATGGCCGGGGGGGAGAAGGCGAAGCCGATGGCCCCGCTGATCCCGGCGAGCTTCCCGTTGATGCCCTTCTTGATGGTCTCGTACTGCAGTTCCGGCGTCTTGCGCGCGGCCCAGTCCTCGAGGGTGATGAAGAAGAAGGTGCTGTAGGTGTTGGTCACGCCGCTCAGCAGGTTGTAGCCCACGACGGAGGTGCAGTACTTCACGCCGGGGGTGTCCATGATCAGCTTTTCGGCCTCTGCCGTGATCGCACGGGTCCGCTGCAGCGACGAGGCGTCGGGCAGCTGCACCGCGCCGTACATGTAGCCCTGGTCCTCCTCGGGCAGGAAGCCCGTGGCCACGCGCCCGCCGAAGAAGCCCGTCAGGACCGTGATGCCCACGAGGAGGAGCATGCTGACGAGGCTCTTGTGCACGGCCAGCCGGCAGATGCCGACATAGCCGTCCGTGGCCCGCCCGAACATGCGGTTGAACCAGTCGTAGAACTTCTGCAGCGGTCCCGAACCCTTCTCCTTGGGCTTCAGCAGCAGTGCGCTGAGGGCCGGGCTCAGGGTCAGGGCGTTGAAGGCCGAGATGATGACCGAGATGGCGATGGTCAGGGCGAACTGCTGGTAGAGCCGCCCGGTGATGCCGGGGATGAAGGCCGTGGGGATGAAGACCGCGGCCAGGATGACGGCGATGGCGATGACCGGCCCCGAGACCTCCTCCATGGCCTTGAAGGTGGCCTCCTTGGGCGAGAGGCCGTGCTCGATGTGGTGCTCCACCGCCTCGACCACGACGATGGCGTCGTCCACGACCAGGCCGATGGCCAGGACCAGGCCGAAGAG
>JAAYCS010000148.1 GCA_012729655.1 Desulfovibrionales bacterium
AGCCCGATGCTTTTGGCGATTGATTGCAGACCTTCCCCGGCCAGGATCAGCTCCAGGGCCTGATCCAGACGGTCCTGCAACGTCTCTGCCGCACGGTCCTGGGCCAGCAGCGTCTTGATTGCTGCTTCGACATCGGCGTATGCTTGATAACCAGCCGGCTTCTTGTCCTCCACTTTGATCAAATGGATTCCGAACTGCGTCCGCACGGGTTCACTGACCGAGCTCTTTTCAAGGGCAAACGCCGCATCTTCGAAGGCCTTGACCATCCTGCCCCGGCCAAACCAGCCCAGTGTCCCTCCGTTTTCGTTGCCGGAAGGATCCTCGGTATATTTCGCGGCCACATCGTGGAACGATTTCCCGGCCTTGAGTTCTGCCTGAGCTGCCTTGATCTTGGCCATGGCTTTGGCGACATCCGCTTCTGGCGCGCCATCATCCACGCGGACGAGGATGTGGCGGGCGTTGACCTGTTCCTCGATCCTGAAGTCGTCCTTGTGCTCTGCGTAATACGTTTCCGCTTCTGAACCAGTGACGGAGCTTTCGTCAGACAGCGTTGCGGGGTTCAGCTCCAGATAGGCAATCCTGGCCAGTGCCGGAACAGCGTATTCGGCTTTGTGCGCCTCATAGTAGGCAGCAATTTTGTCGTCCGTGGCCTTGACCTGGTCCTGAAAGCGGGCCCACGGATACATCACGTAGGAAACAACTGCAGTGCTGCGGCTGTAGGTGTGGAAATCCCTGGCCTGATCCTCGTTCAGTCGCCCAGGCAGTCCCAGATAGGTGACGAGCTTGTCCATGATCAAGGTGCGCATGAAATCGGATTCAAATCTCCCAGGGGTGAGGTTGTTGGCCTGGAGCACCTTTTGGTAGGTCGCCGCGTCAAACACCTTGCCCTCATTCTGGAATGCCGGGATCAGGTGGATCTCTTTGGCCAACTCTTCCTTGGACACGGTCAGGCCGAGGACCGCTGCCTCTTGCAGCATCAACTCCTCGGTGATCATTTGTTCAAGGATTTGTTTTTTGAAACCCATCTGGGCCAGGATTTCAGCCGTCAGATTGGGATTCTGACTGCGGGCCATCTCCAGGCTGCGTTGCAGCCTGTCCTGGTACTGGGAAAAAATGATGGGGATATCGTTGACTGTGGCTACCACGCTGCCTTTGTCATTCTGCATGCGGTTCATGCCGAAGGCCAAGACAAAGACAGCTATGATAATTCCGAAAAGAATTTTTATTCCCCAACTCTGGGCGCCGCGGCGCAGGATATCGAGCATTGATTCTCCGACAACGGTTCTGGGTTGTAATGGAAGCGGGAAGCCTTCGAGTCGAGTTTCCCGGGATGTTATTTCTGTCTGTCGTTCACGTAATTGAGCAAACCGCCCGCCTTGATAATGGCTATCTCTCCACCCGTCAAATCGTGGAAGAGCTTGAGCTTTGTCCCGCGGGAGGTTGTGGCCTCCAGTGATGTGTCTGGGGCCAGGTCCATGAGATCTATTTTGAGGATTTCTCCCTCGGCCAGGGGTTCGTAGTCCGCAGGATTGTCCAGGATCAATGGCAGAATGCCAAAGTTGATGAGATTGGCCTTGTGGATCCGCGCAAAGGACTTGGCCACGACGACACGGACCCCGAGATGGCGAGGGGCCAAGGCCGCATGCTCACGGCTTGAACCCTGCCCGTAGTTTTCCCCTCCAAGGATAAGCCCTTGCCCGGCTTGTTCAGCCCGGGCCACGAAATCCTGGTCCACTCGTTCAAAGACGTGTTTGCTGATGGCCGGGATGTTCGAGCGGAGGGCGGTGATAGCCGCTCCGGCAGGCATGATGTGGTCCGTTGTGATGTTGTCGCCGACCTTGATCAGCACGGGCAGTTCGAGGCTCTTAGGTAACCGGCTGAAAGGGGAAAGGGCGACGATGTTCGGCCCGCGCAGTATTTTCACCTGCGAACCGTCCGCGGGTGGGTACGCAAAAAGGTTGCGGATGGATGGAGCTTTTTGGGGCAGCGAGGGTGCGGACACAGATTTTGTCCAACTGTCCGGGTTCGTGAACTTTCCGTTCACGGCGCAAAATGCGGCGGTTATGGGACTGACCAGATAGATCTGGCCATCCTGAGTGCCGCTGCGTCCTTCGAAATTGCGATTGAAGGTCCGGGCACTGACTCCACCGCTGTTGGGCGAGCCGCCCATGCCAATACATGGGCCGCACGTGCATTCCATGAGCCGTCCGCCGGCATCGAGAATGGGATCAAGCAGGCCTTCGCGCATGAGCATCTTCAGTACCTGTTTGGATCCGGGGGACAGAAGCAGGTCGGTGTTGGGTGCGAGATGTTCTCCTTTGAGGATCTGAGCCACACTCTGCAAGTCCGAGAACGAGGAGTTGGTGCAGGAGCCGATGGCCACCTGATCCACGGTCAATCCGTCCAGTTCGGCCACAGGCACTACCCTGTCGGGCATGTGCGGTTGGGCGGCCAAGGGGATGATGGAGCTCAGGTCAATGATCAGCTCATGGTCGTACCGGGCATCCTCGTCGGCGGCGAGAGGGGTGAAATCCTGCTCACGCCCCATGAGTTTGAGGAAATCTCGGGTCTGTCCATCGCTCGGGAATATGGACGTCGTGGCACCCAATTCCGCGCCCATGTTGGTGATGGTGGCTCGCTCGGGTACGCTCAGGGTGGCCACTCCAGGTCCGCAGTATTCCATGACTGCGCCCACGCCACCCTTGACGGAAAGGAGTCCGAGGAGATGCAGGATGACATCCTTGGCCGAGGCGTAGCCCGAAAGTTTGCCGATCAGCCAGATTTTGAACACCTTGGGCATGGTGATGGAATATGGTTCGCCGGCCATGGCCAGGGCCACGGACAGTCCCCCCGCGCCCATGGCCAGGGAGCCGATTCCTCCAGCTGTGGGGGTATGCGAGTCAGAGCCAATCAGAGTTTTGCCGGGAACTGCAAAGTTTTCCAGATGCAGTTGGTGGCAAATGCCCGTGCCCGGGGGGGAGAAAATGATTCCGTACTTGGCCGCGATACTGCGCAGGAATCGGTGGTCGTCAGGGTTCCGGAAGCCCATCTGCAGGGTGTTGTGGTCCACGTAGCTGACGGACAGCTCGGTTTTGACCCTGGGCAGGCCAATGGCTTCCCATTGGAGGTAGGCCATGGTTCCTGTGGCGTCCTGGGTCAAGGTCTGGTCTATCTTGATGGCCACCTCGCCGCCGGGCGTCATGTTGCCGTCCACGAGGTGCGCTGCGATAATTTTTTGGGTTAAATTTTGCTTCATGCCAACTCCTTGTCGTGAAAATACGAAAAAAATTATCCCCCAGTCTCGACTGGGGGCCACCCTTGAGGTCTACCAGGTTGATTTCAGGCGGCGCAGCTTGGCCTGCAGGAACTGGATTTCAGTGTCCAGGCGAAGGTTATCCTGCTGCAGGTGGAAAATGCGTTCGTGGTAGCACACGCCGTTTGCAGGATTTTCCTCCATCAGCAGAAGCTTGACCTCTGCCTTAACGGCGGCTTGTTCGTGCTGGAGGCACTCAATCTCGTGTTCGGTGGCCTCAATCAGCTGTGATTCGGATCCGTTTGCGCTTTGGCTTGTCATGGTCTGGTTCATCTGCGGGTTCATCGTTGCGGGGTGGATGAATGAAGTTTTGAGGTTCAGGGAGGTTCATGAATATTTTCCAGAACCACGGCCATGCCGAGGAGATATTGTCTGCATTGGCCATGCAGATGCCGGGAAGAGTAAACGAAATAAGGGCGCCGGCCAAGGTCCAGTAGGGCCCGGGACTTCTCCATGGGGATTCGGTGCCCTTTTTGACTCCAGGCAAGCCAAGGTGGAGCACTCCAGATTCCATGGAATAGCCGATGCCAAAATTTTCCAGAAGGTCCTGTGCGAGCTCAGCATCCTCGCGGGAGGTGTCGAGGGTAATTGAACACTTGGTCTTGAGGCCCAGGGCCATGGCCAGGATGAGGGGAAGGTATTCCTGGCATGAGGAGACATCGATTAAAAGGTGTTTGGGCCGATGTCCCATACGGGACGTGATCTGATCCGGGCCGACCGTGATTCGCACCCCGAATTCATAGACGATGTCCATGACGTCCTGCAGATACGGGAGGTGTTCTGGCCACTTCCCCTGCAGCCGTACCGTGCCATCCGCAAAGAAGGGCAAAACCAGGAGGTAGAGGCTCATCAAGGGGTCGACGGGTATGTCCACTCTGGACACATCGAGATTGATGGGAGCTGGCGGAATGATCAGATTTATGCCTTCAAACTGGAGCTCCGGCAGATACTGCTGCAAAAAAAAGATGCCCTTACGCAGCAGCTTGCTGTTCCAGTAGGAATCGTGCAGCCGGATGGAAAGTCCGGCCTTGAAAGTGGTGGCCGCGACTGCCAGGGCCAAGATGAATTTTTTGGACAGGCCTGGCGGAATGGTGATTGAGGCGGGAAGCTGACCACTGGTCTCGACCCGAACGGGCAGTCCGTTGCTGTGTGGCTCGACGATGGTCAGCCTGGCGCCCAGTTGCGGCAGAATTTCTTGGACCGGGCGAACGTCGTGGATTTTCAGTTTAGTCGAACCTGTGAACTTGACGCGGGTGACCTGGCCCAGGGACAGGCAGAGGAGCAGATAAAAGTGGAACTTGCTCTGCCCGGCATAGAGGATCTTGTTGTCCATGGTCCAGCCGGGGACTGGCTGGGTGGTGCATTGCCGGTTCTGAAAATTGAGATTGAAGCCGCAAAGATTGAGGGCGTTGATCAGTTCCAGCGAGATATCGTTGCTTTGGAACGGGGCTATGGTCAATGGTGTAGAACTTGTGGCGCCCAGAAAAAACATCATGCTCCGGAGGATTTGGTCTCGGGGTGCATCCAGTTCTATGTTGACTGGTTTTCTTCTGGGAAAGAGGCACAGCGGCTTTTCGCCGGATGAATTGCGTTCAACCCGCGCGTAGGCGAGGTTGTTGGACAGGTGAAAGATTTTTTTCAGTAGCTGGGGCTCGAGATTTTCGCCCGCAGAACTGTCTCGCCAGACCTGCCACAGCTGTTTTTCCTGGGCAGGGTCTGTGATGCCTAAGTTTTTGGACCGCCTCGATGCCGCGGCCCTGGCCAAAAGATTGGTGCGAGCGACAAGGGTCGTGACGAGTTTCTCGTCCAGTTGCGCCAACTCCTGAGTCAAGGGCAGTGAAGAGCGTTTTTCGGCCATGGGGATAAATATCGGGCTAGGAGGTTGTGTGACCGCGAGAGCGAATTCATGCGGTTTGATGACTTCGAGGCACACACTTAACAACAAGATGGCTCGCATGGCAAGCAAAGAATGCATATATTTCAAATAATTCCTTGGTATATTTGACAGCAATGACTCAGGGGATAGTTTAACTTTCATCAAAGTTGACTTGGCTTTGTGAAGAGGTGATCAAATATTTTCCGAGGTTGATAAAAAAATCACAAAAGGGTTGACAACGTGGCAGATGCGAAGCAAATTGGGGGCTCATCCCGTTGTTTGTGAAATTATAAACAAACTATATTTAGGAGGATCCGCATTATGGCTCTCGTACCCCCTCATGGTGGAAAAGGTTTGGTTTGCTGTCTGCTTCAGGGTGCTGAACTGGCTGCCGAACAGAAAAAGGCCACAACTCTGAAGAAGATCGAAATCAGCCCCCGCGCCAAGGGCGATTTGATTATGATGGGAATTGGTGGCTTCAGCCCGCTGAGCGGTTTCATGACCAAGGCTGACTGGAAGTCCGTGTGCGAAAAGTTCACGCTGGCCGACGGAACCTTCTGGCCCGTGCCTGTGACCCTGGACACTGACGAAGCGGTGAAAGTCGGTGAAGAGATTGCGCTGTTTGACCCCAAGAAGGGTGTGTTCATGGCGACCATGAAGGTCACCGAAGTCTATGAAATGACCGAGGCCGACAAGAAGTGGGAATGCGAAAAGGTTTACAAGGGCAAGGGCGAAGAGTCTGCAGACGACAAGTTCTGGGAAATCGCCCCGAAGGATCATCCCGGTGTCCAGATGGTTCTGGCGCAGAAGAAGTACAATGTGGCCGGCCCGGTCAAGGTCCTGTCTGAGGGCGATTATCGCGAGAGATTCCCCGGTTGCTACATGTCCCCGGCCGAAGCCCGCAAGACCTTCGAAGAAAAGGGCTGGAGCAAGGTCGCCGCTCTGCAGCTGCGCAACCCCATGCACCGCTCCCATGAATTCCTGGCCAAGATCGCCGTGGAAGTCTGCGACGGCGTATTCATTCACTCCCTGGTCGGCAACCTGAAGCCCGGCGATATTCCGGCCGAAGTACGCATCAAGTGTATCGACACGTTGATCGACAAGTACTTTGTGAAGGCCAATGTGGTGCAGGGCGGCTATCCCCTGGATATGCGCTATGCCGGTCCCCGTGAAGGCCTGCTGCACGCCACTTTCCGTCAGAACTACGGCGTGTCCGACATGCTGATCGGACGCGACCATGCCGGTGTCGGCGATTTCTATGGTTTGTTCGAGGCGCAGGAGATCTTTGACCGCATTCCCAAGAATCTGGGGCCCGGCAAGGATCTGATCACGCAGCCCATGAAGATCGACTGGACCTTCTACTGCTACAAGTGTGATGGCATGGCCTCCCTGCGTACCTGTCCGCACGGCAAGGAAGACCGCGTTGTCCTGTCCGGCACCAAGCTGCGCAAGGCCCTGTCCGAAGGAGCTCCCGTCGCAGATCACTTCGGCCGTGACGAAGTCCTGGACATCCTGCGCGAGTACTATTCCAGCTTGACCGAAAAGGTTGAAATCAAGATGCAGAGCCACGCTGCCGCAACCAAGATGTAATTGTTTAATCCTGTCTCCCGGGAAGGAGTCGTCCTCCTTCCCGGGTCGAGTTTGATGCGCGCGGGGCGAGCCCACCTGCGTCCGCTACTGGGTTGACAGCGTGAATACGCTTTGATAAAAGATTCACAAGCATTATGCTTGGGAGTTGTCTGTTTTGTTCGGGCCTGTGGCTAAGTAGTTTAAACTATTTAATTGGAGGAATTATGCCAACCTTTGTTGATCCAGCAAAGTGTGATGGGTGCAAGGGCGGTGAAAAGACTGCCTGCATGTACATCTGTCCTAATGACCTGATGATCCTGGACCCGGTTGAGATGAAGGCCTACAACCAGGAGCCGTCCGCTTGCTGGGAATGTTATTCCTGCGTTAAGATTTGCCCCCAGGGCGCCATCACCGCTCGTCCTTATGCTGACTTCGCCCCCATGGGTGGCACCTGTATCCCGCTGCGCGGCGCCGAGGACATCATGTGGACCGTCCAGTTCCGCAACGGCGAAGTGAAACGCTTCAAGTTCCCCATCCGCACCACGGTGGAGGGTTCCATCAAGCCGTATGATGGCAAGCCCGAAGGCGCGGATCTGGAAAACGAACTGCTGTTCACTGAAACAGCCCTGAAGCTCCCCAAAGAGGCTTTGGGCAAGAAGTTCGAGGTCGGTGAAGCAGATCTGAAGGTCACCTTCAAGTCGGCCGTTGCCTAATTCAGGGCTTTCTAACGCAAGAAATTTCAGGAGGAACACATGCCTCAGATTCCCGTTAAAGAAACGATCAAGGGTTTGGCCCTGGCCGAGCCGGAACTGGTTGAGCTTGAAACCGACGTCCTTATGGTCGGTGGTGGCATGGGCAACTGTGGCGCGGCCTTCGAGGCCTGCCGCTGGGCTGACAAATTGGGCGTGAAAGTGCTGCTGGTCGACAAGGCTGCCATCGATCGGGGTGGTGCTGTTGCCCAGGGTCTGTCCGCCATCAATACCTACATCGGCGAGAACGAGGCCGATGATTACGTGCGCATGGTCCGCACCGACCTCATGGGTCTGGTCCGCGAAGATCTGATCTTCGACCTGGGCCGCCACGTCGACGATTCAGTCCATCTGTTTGAAGAGTGGGGCCTGCCCTGCTGGATCAAGAAAGATGGAAAGAACCTGGACGGCGCGCAGGCCAAGAAAGAAGGCCTGTCCCTGCGCAAGGGCGACGCCCCAGTCCGTTCCGGTCGTTGGCAGATCATGATCAACGGTGAGTCCTACAAGGTCATCGTTGCTGAAGCCGCCAAGAACGCTCTGGGCCAGGATCGCTACATTGAACGCCTCTTCATCGTGAAACTGCTTCTGGACGCCAAGGTCCCGAACCAGATCGCCGGTGCCGTGGGCTTCTCTGTTCGCGAAAATAAAGTGTATGTCATCAAGGCCAAGGCCATGTCCGTGGCTTGTGGTGGCGCCGTCAACGTATACCGTCCCCGGTCCACCGGTGAAGGTCTCGGTCGCGCATGGTATCCTGTTTGGAACGCTGGTTCCACATACACCATGTGCGCCCAGGTCGGTGCTGAGATGACCATGATGGAAAACCGTTTCGTCCCCGCCCGCTTCAAAGACGGATACGGGCCGGTCGGCGCATGGTTCCTGCTCTTCAAGGCCAAAGCCACCAATTCCAAGGGCGAAGACTACTGTGTCACCAACCGCGCCATGCTGAAGCCTTACGAGGATCGCGGTTACGCCAAGGGACACGTCATTCCCACATGTCTGCGCAACCACATGATGCTGCGTGAAATGCGCGAAGGCCGCGGGCCCATCTATATGGACACCGCTACCGCGCTGAATACCACCTTCGCGACACTGTCCAAGGCCGAGCAGAAGCACCTTGAGTCAGAAGCTTGGGAAGACTTCCTGGATATGTGTGTTGGTCAGGCCAACCTGTGGGCGGCCATGAACATCAAGCCCGAAGAACGCGGCTCCGAAATCATGCCCACTGAGCCCTATCTGCTCGGATCGCACTCAGGCTGCTGCGGCATCTGGGTTTCCGGCCCGAACGAACCCTGGGTTCCGGAAGAATACAAAGTCAAGGCTGCCAACGGGAAGGTCTACAACCGCATGACCACGGTCAACGGTCTGTTCACCTGCGCTGACGGCGTCGGTGCTTCCGGTCACAAGTTCTCCTCCGGCTCCCACGCCGAAGGCCGCATCGTCGGCAAGCAGTTAGTCCGCTACGCCGTCGATCACAAAGACTTCAAGCCCGCGCTGAACATCTCGGCCGCTGACCTGAAGAAGGAAATCTACCAGCCCTGGTACACCTACGAGCAGTTCAAGGGCGCATCCACTGATCCGGTCGTCAACCCGAACTACATCTCCCCGAACAACTTCATGATGCGCCTGATCAAGGCCACCGATGAATACGGCGGGGGTGTTTCTACCCTGTACACCACTTCTGACAGGCTGCTCGACACCGGCTTCGCCCTGCTCGACATGCTGGAAGAAGACTCCAAGAAGCTGGCTGCCCGCGACCTGCACGAGTTGCTGCGTTGCTGGGAACAGTACCACAGACTGTGGACCGTGCGGCTGCACATGCAGCACATCCGTTTCCGCCAGGAAAGCCGTTACCCCGGTTTCTACTATCGCGCAGACTTCATGGGTCTGGACGATTCCAAGTGGAAGTGCTTCGTTAACTCCAAGTTCAATCCGGCCACTGGTGAAACCGTTATCTTCAAGAAAAATTACTACCAGATCATCCCTGACTAGTTTATGGGCCAAAAGGCTGCGGGCTCGTCCCGCAGCCTTTTTTCTGTATCAGGAAATAGAATGGTCTACGTATGATCTGTAACTTTTGGTAGTTATAGATCATGCTTGGGCCATTCTATTCATTTTTATGGCCTTCAACATAATGTTCTGGGAGGAGTCGAATGGCTAGCAACAGCATACTTGTCATCGGTGGTGGATTCGCAGGACTCACCGCCGCCCTTGAGGCCGCTGAGATCGGTCACGAGGTCTTCATTGTCGAGAAGACCCCGTTTCTGGGTGGACGTGTTATGCAGCTGAACAAATATTTCCCCAAGCTGTGTCCACCATCATGCGGTTTGGAAATTCAGTATCAGCGGATCAAGAACAACCCCAACGTAAAGTTTTTCACCCAGGCCGAAGTGACCAAGGTGGAAGGCAGCGTAGGGAACTACGACGTCTCGGTTAGGATCAAACCCAGGTATGCGGGAGCCAGCAGCCCTGATCTTTCTGATCTTTGCGCCAGTTTAACAGGTGAAACGTGCAACGAATTCGAATTCGGTCTGGCCACGCGCAAGCCGGTCTACATGGATGCACCTTTCGCCTTTCCGCAGCGTTACGTGGTTGATAAAGCCAATTTGACCGAGGCGGACAAGAACCTGGTTCACAAGTGCGACTTCCTGGACCTGACTGAGGAAGAGAAGAACATTACCCTGAATGTGGGATCCATTGTCATTGCCACGGGATGGAAGCCGTATGATGTCACAAAGTTGAGCAATCTTGGGGCGGGAAACGTCAAGAATTGCATCACAAACATGCAGATGGAGCGTCTGGCTTCCCCGTATGGGCCGACAGACGGCAAAATTCTCCGCCCTTCGGACGGACGCGCCCCGCAGAAGGTCGCGTTTGTGCAGTGTGCGGGGTCAAGGGATGAAAACCATCTTCATTACTGCTCCTACATCTGTTGCATGGCTTCGCTCAAGCAGGCCCAATATGTCCGCGAACAGTGCCCAGATGCAGAGGTGACGATTTATTACATCGATTTGCGCACACCAGGTCGCTACGACAATTTTGCCAAGAAAATTCTGGCTGACGAAAAGATTTTTGCCGTCAAAGGCAAAGTCGCGGCTGTCGAGCAGGACAAGGCTGGAGACGATGTCTGGGTCACTGTGGAAGACGCGGTCTCCTGCGCCAAATCTGTCGAACGATTTGATCTCGTAGTTCTGGCCACAGGAATGCAGCCCAGCCTGGCTGGCGCGGCCCTGCCCATTGATGTGCCTGTCGATGCCGAAGGGTTCATTGTTGGGGGGGAAGAAAAAGGGATTTTCGCCGCAGGCTGTGCCAAACAACCTCTGGACGTGATGAAGTCGGCCCAGTCTGCCACGGGCGCGGCTATGAAAGCGATTCAGACGGTGAGGGGGAGGTAGGACATGGCCGACAAGATTGGTGTATATTTTGACGAGTCGACCCTCAGCGGGGCTCTCGAGATCCAGAAACTGTGCGAGGGCGTACAGAAGAAATGGAGCGATTTGTGTCCCGTGGTGAAGGTGCATCCGCGGCTTGCAAGCGCGGAAGGCAGAGCCATGATCCAGGCGGACATCGACGCCGGTACGATCAACGCTGTCTGCATCTGCGGGTCTTCGCCCCGTGTTGATTGGGATTTCTACCAGTTCGGAAAAGACGTGCTGGTGGATCGCGTCAACCTCCGTGAATTCTGTGTCCTGAGTTACAAAGATCCAGGCGGACAGCCAATGGTGTCTGGCCAGACACCGGAATTGCTGCACAAGATGGCCAACGACTACGTCAACATGGGCGTGATCAAGCTGCAAAAGGCCAACTTGCCGGACGGTGGCGCCATCGATGTGGTCAAGCGCGTGCTGGTCATCGGCGGCGGTTGGGCCGGTCTTTCCGCAGCCCTTGATGTCGCGTCGGTGGGATACGACGTCACCCTGGTGGAAAAAAAGGACGTGCTCGGTGGGGCCGCAGCAGGGATGTACAAGACCATACCCTTCAAATACCCCTATGACGCGGCCCACGCCACGGGCGTGGAAAAGAAGATCGCCGAAGTACAGTCATGTGAAAAGATAGAAGTGCTCCTCGGCAGCGAGGTTGCAAGCATTGCCGGTGCGCCTGGCAATTACGAGGTTGCGATCAAAACCGGCGGCGAAGAAAAAGTCCTGGGCATCGGCTCCGTGATTCTGGCTACGGGATGGCTGCCTCAGGATACGTCCTTCCTCAAGCCACTGGGTTACGGAAAACTGAAAAACGTGATCACCTCGCGGGAATTCGAAGAGATGGCCAAGGCTGGAGCCATTGTCCGGAAATCTGATGGGACGAAGCCTGCCAAGGTTATGTTCCTTTTGGGATATGGCAGCAAGATGGACCAATTCGAGGTCAAGGAGCAGCAGGCACGTGCAGCCGCCCTGGCGGCTGCCGAGGAAAAGAAAGAAACCGATGATACCCCCAAGACCAACTTCATCAAGCAGGACACCTACAAACACCTAGCTTACAGTTCGGAACTCACGTCGCTGACGGCCCTGAAGCAGGCCAACTACGTGCGCGAGTTCGTGCCTGGTGGTGTGGCCATGGTTGTCTATGAGCACATGATGGTTCCCGGATTGAACGAGCTTTACTATAAGGCCGCCCAGAACGATGCCAGTGTCATGATGACCAAGGGCGTCATCGAGGAAGTGCGCGATGGCGGCGATGGGGATATCGTGGTTGTCTTGAGAGACACCCTGCTGGGTTCAAAAGTCGAGATCGAGGTGAACATGCTGGTTCTGCCCACCGGCATGGTGCCGACGACAGCCATCGATCCCATCCTCAAACTGAAGTACCGCCAGGGTCCGGCCATGCCTGACCTGGAACTGTTCAGCGGTTACGCCGACTCCAATTACATCTGCTTCCCCTACGAAACCCGCCGGACCGGCATCTATGCCGCAGGTACCGTGCGCCAGCCCATGACTCTGGCCGCAGCAGAGGTGGATGCTGCGGGTGCAGCCCTGAAAGCCATCCAGTGTCTGGAATCGGCCAACCGCGGCATGGCGGTGCATCCCCGATCTGGCGACCTCTCCTTCCCCAAGTTCAATCTGGTGCGCTGCACCCAGTGCAAGCGCTGCACCGAGGAATGTCCCTTTGGGGCCCTGGATGAGGATGAGAAGGGCAACCCGATGCCCAACACCTCTCGCTGCCGTCGTTGCGGCACGTGCATGGGCGCCTGCCCGGAACGCGTCATTTCCTTTGACAACTACAACGTCGACCAGATCGGGTCCATGATCAAGGCCGTTGAGGTGCCTGATGACATGGCTGTGGGCGGTCCGCGCATGCTCATCCTGGCCTGCGAGAATGACGCTTATCCTGCACTCGACATGGCGGCTTTGCGTGGCAAGAAGTGGAGTCCCTATGTGCGCATCGTGCCAGTGCGCTGCCTTGGTTCTGTCAACACCATCTGGATTGCAGACGCCATGTCCAAGGGAACGGATGGCTGCCTGCTCCTGGGCTGCAAATACGGGGAGGACTACCAGTGCCACTTCGTGAAAGGCTCGGAGTTGTGCAACCGGCGCATGGCCAACGTGGGCGAAACCTTGGGCAAGCTTGGCATTGAAACCGAACGGGTACGGCAGCTGCAAGTCGCCATTGACGAATATGACAAGGTCCCGCAGATGATCGACGAGTTTGTTGAGGAAATCATCAAACTTGGACCCAACCCGTTCAAGGGATACTAGGAGGAGCATGTATGTCCAAAACAACAAAAATTGAGCCCAATCTGCAGTTCGTGAAGGAATTGCAGGAGGTTGGTGGCGTTGATCTGAAGAAATGCTACCAGTGCGCTACCTGCTCCGTCGCATGCCCCATGTCTCCTGCCGACAACCCGTATCCACGCAAGGAAATGGTTTGGGCTCAGTGGGGCTTGAAGGACAAGCTGGTCAACGACATCGACATCTGGCTGTGCCACAACTGCGGCACCTGTTCCGAATTGTGTCCGCGCGGGGCCAAACCGGGTGACCTGCTGGCCGCGTTGCGCAACATGACCTACCGCAAGCTCGTCCCGCCCTCCATCATCGGCGAGTGGATGAGTTCGCCAAAGCATCTGCCTATCCTGGCGGGTATCCCGGCGGTTATCTTCGCGCTCATCTGGATGATCCGGGCCGCCATTGTCGGCACCTTTTTTCCGGTTACGGAAGAAGGCAAGATTGTATACGGCAACCTCTTTCCCGGGGATTTCACCATTGATCCGCTGTTCGGGTTGGTGGCCATCTGCGTGGCCATCTGCTTCGGGCTGGGCATCAAGAACATGATAGACGGATTCAAGGCCAATGTGCCGCAGACATTTGTCATCGGCTACAAGAAGCCTTCCCTGAAAGATGCGATCATCGACACCATCAAATTCGATATCCTGCAACACTCCCGCTTCAAGAACTGTGTGGACAGCCCGGCCGATGAGGAGCGGGTCAAGGGCCACCAGATCTTGTTCTATGGGTTCGTGGCCTGCTTTATTGTGACTTCAATCGTGGCCATGGCGCATTGGGGCGGAAAGGTCGTGCATCTGCTGGAGCCTGTCGGGCACACCCCCATGCCGCTGTGGCATCCGGTCAAGATCCTGGCCAACGTCGGCGCCATACTCCTTGTTACGGGGCTGACCCTGCTGACCCGCCGCCGCCTGAACGCGGACACCCAAAAGTCCCGGTCCAACTATTATGACTGGTACCTGCTGGGCGTGATCTGGGCGGTTACCCTGACCGGCATTGGGTCGGAAGTGTTCCGTCTGGCCGGCGTGGCACCCCTGGCCTTCTTCACCTATTATCTCCATTTGGTCAGCATTTTCATGCTGATCGCGTACCTGCCCTGGTCCAAGCTGGGGCACTTGGTGTACCGTACCACGGCCCTCATTTACGCCCGGTACATTGGCCGTTTGCCCAGTGGTGAAAAGCTCATCGAAGACGATAAAATCTTAGTTATTTAATTAAAGGAGGACATCATGTCTGAAGCTCGCAAGATTTTTCCCATGGACACCTTTGTGGCCTACCTGAAGGGTGATGGCAGCGCCAATGTTGCCGAAATGCTCTCCTATCTGACCCAGAAGGATCTCGATGCCGATTTCACTCCATTTGCCGCGGCTCTGACCAAGGCGTGGATCTACGAGCAGCATCCGGAATTGACCAAGATGTCCAAGGGACAGGTCGTCGAACTCGGCCAGTCCGTATCCGTGGCGCCCATGCCCGTGAAATCCAAGGCCGAAGTGGACGAGGTGTTCGCCAAACTGGCAGACTACAAGGGGCAGATTAATGCCAAGGCTGCCAAAATCGATGAGCTGACCAAGGCCCTGGCCGCCAAGGACGCCGAAATTGCCGCCCTGGCTGCCAAAGTCAAGGAATTCGAAGGCCAGAAAAAGGGCGAGGCCGAAGCCCTGTTCGTGACCACCGAAGCGCGCATTGTCGAGTTCACCGGCAAGCTGGAAGCCCTGCTGAAAGAAGTCGAGGAAGTGAAGAAGACCGGTGTCGTTGTCGCTGGCGTGGCTGGCGTCGCCGCCGCTGCGGGCGCTGCTCCTGCGGGAGAATCTGCCGGGGCCCCGGCAGAAGTCGGCGCCGGTGACGACTTTGGTTTTTCGGGTGGCGCCCAGGATCCTTTTGCCGACGCCAAATGGTAAGACTCGTTCAGTCCTGAAAGATGAAAGGCTTCTCCTCCGGGAGGAGCCTTTTTTTTGGCGTTCGTCAGGCAGAGCGAATCCAATTTGGAGTTGATCATCCTTCACGCACGAATGCGAAATGCACTAGCCGGACCGCGAGGGTGTCCAGGAATGTATCTGAAGGAGACTGCAGGCAAATCTGGCCAGACAACCAGAAATCCCAGGCAGGAGCGCGGCTCGGATGCAGAGAACACATGCCCGCTGGTTTGGAGAGAAAGCCTTCCCCCTGTTTTGATGACGCACTCAGGGAATATACAGGGGTTGCTGGGTCGGTGTAATTCTGTAACGCTGCGGCTGACATCAGAGATTGACGGAGGACGGAATGAAGTACTGGCTGATCAAATCAGAGCCCGGGTGTTTTTCCATCGATGATCTTGCCGCGGCTCCGCAGCAGACCACATGCTGGGACGGGGTGCGCAACTACCAAGCCCGCAATTTCATGCGTGACGAGATGAGCCCAGGGGACTTGGTTCTTTTCTATCACAGCGTAACAGATCCATGCGTGGTCGGTATCGCCAGGGTGGTACGGGAGAGCTACCCGGATCATACTGCGTGGAATCCGGACGACACGCATTACGACCCGAGATCCACGCCGCAAAAGCCACTTTGGTTCATGGTCGATGTGCAATTCGTGGAAAAGTTTTCGTGTCCAGTTCCCTTGGCCATGCTCCGTGGGGTGAAGGGGCTGGAAAAGATGGAGGTCCTGAAAAAAGGCTCGCGGCTGTCCGTCATGCCGGTGACGGAAAAGGAGTTCATCATCGTGTCGAGCCTGGGAAACGGGTGTGCAGGAGAGCGCAAGGAGGACAGGCGCTCTCAGCATTAATGGGACAAACTCAGGGAAATGGAAGGGAAGGATGTTCCTTCCGTCCCGGAGTTGTACCCGGGAAACAGTGGGTGCCTGCCATGAAGTCTCCACCTGACTGACGCTGATCCGCAACATGGGACAGGTAGGTTGCGTCAACTGTTGGGTGTCTTGTCCGGATGGTCCGGACGGACCGGTCCAACAGAAGGAGGCATCAATGACGCACCCCAGAAGAATTCAACACGGAATCGAGGTCCAGCTGCGGGAAAAATCCAGGGCAATCGAGGTGGAAAACAATGCACTGCGCGAGATGATGCGCCAGGACAGGGTCCCGGAGCCGGATCTGGCAGACCAGGCCTGCGCCGCTTCCTCCCAGAACTGGATCATGGTACGCTACAACCGCAACATCACGCTGCTGAGGGACATCAGCGTCGCCCTGAAGGCCATTGACAACGCTGGCCCTGGCCGCGGCCCTCTATCTGGCCCTGGAGCAGAAGGACAACCCCTACCGCAAGATCTATCTGGTCAAGCCGGTCATCGAGATCGGGGCCAAGCTCGGCTACCTTGAGGAAAAGATGGCGCCCTACGTGCGCTACATCGGGGATCTGCTCATGAAGCTCCACGATCTGCGTCCTGCCAACCGCATCTTTGCCGACAGCGAGGGTGGCAATTTCCGATACAACCCCAAACGGTTCGAAATCCTGCCCATCGCCTTCATACGCGGCATGAACCTGGAGAATGCGGTGGTCATCATTGATGAGATGCAGAACCTCTCGCGGGCGGAAACCCGGGCGCTTCTGACCCGCATGGGCGAGAACGTGAAGTGCATCTGCCTGGGTGACACCCGCCAGGTCGACAACCCCTACCTGAACGAGTCCAACAACGGCCTGAACTGGACCGTGAAGATGCTCAAGGGCCTGCCTGGCTACGGACACATCGTGCTGAAGGGCGAGCGTTCGCGCGGACCCATCACGGATATGGTCATCAGGACCGGGTTGTAGGAGCCCAATGGGATTCCTCGCCGGCAATCTGCTGGGTGGAAACGGGGTCCAGGCACGCTGCGGATTCTGCGTGATGACCACGGATCCCGGCTGGACCGGGTCGAACTGGTGGCCTTGCGGGTGGGCCAGGGCATCGGATCTGGTGACTCTTGCTATTTCGGCACCTCAGGCCCACAGACGTCGCGGCTCGCGGCGAGTTTGTCTTTCCAGACCTTGAGCACTTCCAAATAGGCGGCGAAACGTTGCCGGTCCTCGTTGTTCTCCGCTTCGCGCAGTTGCGTTTCGGCCTTGCCGATCAGTGCGTCCAGGTATTTCGGGTCCGTGAACCCGTGCAGGATGTGGCTCATTCGTGTCCTTCGGGGCGCTGCGGCGCCCAGTTGCCTATGGTGTAAGTACAGAAAGATCCTCGGGTTCAGAAGACTTCTCCGGTTGGAGAGACCATGGACCAGGTTGCGGCGCAATACGCCTGGGGAGCAAACATGGGTTTCCACCAGTTCGCTGAACAACGCTTGTAAATTGTTCACGGACTGCACTCCGTCAAGGGTTGCCATGGCGATCGTCCAGCCTTCTCAATCAGTGATGGTTGCTGCAGCAGAGATGCCAGAGGGCCTTTATGGACAGCACACGGTCCTTGGATTGGGATGCCTGATTCCAATTCCGAGGCGAAAAGGATAGGAAAACGGGGATCTTTGCCGTAAAGGGCATGACGAAACGGTGTGCGATGGGCAGTGTCATCCCCGGAAAAGGGCATCCATGCTTGGTTTACAGGATTGGGTGCGTGGGTTGCAAAAGCCTGCCTTTTTCCGTGGCGGACATTCCTTCGAACCGATCCCAGGCCTTGCTCGCGTATTGAACCGGTAATCGAGGAGCATTCATGCGTCATACCATCTCGGCCCTGGTCCAGAATAAACCTGGGGTTCTGGCCGCTCTGGCCGCAGGCTTTCAACACCACGGCATCAACATCCGGTCCATTTCCTGCGCTGAAACCGAGCGCGAGGACGTTTCGCGCATGATTCTTTGCGTTGAGGCCTCGGTAGAGGAAGTTCGGGCCATCACCGCGGAAATAGGGTCCCTGGATTTTGTGCTCGGCATGGAGAACCTTTCTGGCCAGGAGCTCATCGACCGCGAACTGGTCATGATCAAGGTGCAGATCACCAAGGAGACGGTCAGTCAGATTCTCCAGATTTTCGAGGTGTTTCGGGCCAATGTCATCGATATGGGGAACGAGACCATCTCGGCAGAACTTTCGGCGCCCCAGGCCAAGGTGGCTGGTCTCATACGCATTCTGGCCCCCCATGGCATCCGGTCCCTGAGCCGTACCGGCCTCATCGCCCTGTCACGAGGTGACGGCTGATGGCCACCGTGACCTCTTTGGACCGCATGGTCGATGGGGTCCGCGCCAGGGCGTCTTCGGCCAGGGTGGTCATCGCCGCCTGCGCTGACCCCAACGCCGTGCTGGCCGTCCTTGAAGCCCAGCGTCAGGGCCTGGCTGAACCAGTCTTTGTCGGCGATGTGGAGGGCATGAGGAGGCTTCCCGAGCTTGCGGCCGAAGATTTTTCCCGTTTTGAATGCCTGCATGAATCGGATATCGGGGTCGCACTGAGACGCTCCCTCGACATGCTGCAGGAGGGCAGCGCAGAGTTTTTGA
>JAAYCS010000012.1 GCA_012729655.1 Desulfovibrionales bacterium
GTCGTAGTAGGCCGTGCCCGCGACATGGGTGTTGATCAGGAAAATGTTCCGGCCAAAGGGCAGGGTCAGTTCCCCGCCGTCCACGGACACGCGCATGAGCAAACCGGTCAGGCTGTTTTTTTCGACAATATCGGACATCAGTGCACCTGTACCGCGCCCTGGGCCATGAGCTGGTGGCAGAGGGCGCGCAGTTCGTCGCGTCGGGCCCGCATGGCGGCCTGGGCCGAGCGCAGTTCTTCCTGTTTGGCCGCGATCCAGGCCGGGTCGCGCAGCTCCCGCTCCAGGCACAGGGGCGGATTTTTGCGCGTCTGGCCGATGCGGCGGGTGTGTTCCAGCACCAGTTGTTCCAGCCGGTCGCGCTCCGCGGTCAAAGCGTCCAGGCTGGAACGCTCGTCCACGATTACACCGCGTCCGTCCCGCGCCGCGATCCACAAGGCTCCCAGGGCTACAAGGTCTCCGGCCCCATAGGCCGCCTGGACATGGTCCCAGTACGTTTCGCGCAGGGCCATGTCGCCGTTCATGTCCGGATGGAGCAGAAAGCACAGGGCGCGGTAGAGCTTCTTCATCTGCAACTCCTGATCCTGGCTCAGGTATTTGATCTCCTTCAGAAATTCCTGGGCTGCATCCACCTGCCGGGCCTTGTCCGCCATTTCCCGCTCCCACACGGACTGGAGTTCGTGCACCTCTGCGTCGATGCGCTCCAGGTCGACCGCCTCGACGCGTCCGCCCCGGTTGATGATCTGCATCAGGCTCTCGACCCGGAATTTCAGTTCGTTCGCCTCGACACGCACGGCCAGCAGGGCGTATTCGTAGGCGCCGATTTCCTTTTCGTAGATGGCCATGAGGACGGGGATGGCGTGGGAGCGCAAATGGGCCTGCTCTTCCAGCAGGTCACCGACGCGCTGCCTGAGGTCGTCGATCTGGGCCAGCAGACGGACGGCGTTGGGATGGATTTCAAGGTGCATGCAGTATCCTTCCGTGGGGATGACAACTGTTCATCATATGTGGGCCACGGCGTCTCGAACGGCTTCGGCGATGAACTGGTTCAGGCTCTTGCCGCTGGCCGCCGCAGCGATGCTGGCGGCGGATGCACCCTTGACGCGGGCGGCGATGTCCGCAGCCGTGGCTCGCGGTCCAGGTCGCGCAGGATTTTCAGGACCACGGCCATGCGACCGGTTTCATCCTTGGAGGCGGACCATGCGCGGACAGGCTGGTTTCCTCTGCTGGACTCCCTACGTGACGAACGCCTAGGATCGGAATATAAGGAAGCCCTGATTATGTCCTTCGACTGTTCGGCAAGCTCAGAGCTCAGGACGAACGGTAACTCGTTGATTCCGTCCACGGTGAGTCCGTCGGGCCATGAACGGAAGGTATGTAATCAGCGTTTCCATCACAGGGTTGTGTGAAATCCGGTTTTCCCCCACGAACCCGGGCCCCAACGCCGATGGTCCAGATGGCCGATACACCTGTCCTCCACGCCGCGACACCGATCGAGACCCTTTCCCCTTCGGAGGTCTTTGCCGCGCTGCGCAGCGCCCCCGACGGGTTGAGCCAGGATGAGGCCGCCACCCGGCTGGTGCGCCATGGCCTCAACATCATCAGGGTTGTCAAAAAAACATCCCTGCTGCTCAAATTTCTGGCCAACTTCGTCCACCTCATGGCCATGCTGCTCTGGGCCGCCGGAGCCGCGGCCCTGGTGGCGCGCATGCCGCAATTGGCCATTTCCATCTGGGCCGTGAACATCATCAACGGCGCCTTCAGCTTCTGGCAGGAATTCAAGGCCGAAAA
>JAAYCS010000149.1 GCA_012729655.1 Desulfovibrionales bacterium
CAAACCGGCAGCGGCAAGACTGGAGCGTTTCTTTTGCCCATCCTGCATCGCATCGATCCGACACTGGGGGCCGTGCAGGCTCTGGTCTTGGCTCCGACCCGGGAATTGGCCGTCCAGGTCAGCCGGGATGCCGAGCACTTGGGACGGGATGTCGGAGTGCGGGCCCTGCCCATTTACGGGGGCGTGGGATACAAGGCCCAGCTCCAGGGACTGGATAACGGAGCCCAGCTCGTCATCGGCACGCCAGGCCGCATTCTGGACCATCTGCTCAAGGGAAATTTCAATCTGGATCGGCTGAAGATTCTGGTCTTTGACGAAGCCGACCGCATGCTGTCCATGGGTTTCTACCCGGATATGAAGCAGTTGCAGCGCTATCTGCCGCGCGGGCTGCAGTCCGCCATGTTCTCGGCCACCTATCCCGGGCACGTAAAGCGTTTGGCCCAGCAGTTCCTGAAGGACCCAGTTTTTGTCTCCCTGAGCCAGGATCAGGTCCACGCCAGCGATGTGGTGCACGTGGTCTACAAAGTCCCGGCAATGCAGAAGAGCCGCATCCTGGTCAAGATCATCGAGCAGGAAAATCCGTCCTCGGGCATCATCTTCTGCAATACCAAGGCGGACGTGCATTTCGTGTCCGTTGTGCTCCGGCGTTTTGGGTACGATGTCGGTGAGATCAGCGCGGACCTGTCCCAGGCCGCAAGGGAAGAGGTGCTGGAGAAGCTGCGTCAGAACCGGCTCAAGTTCCTGGTCGCCACGGATGTGGCCGCCAGGGGAATCGACATCCATGAGCTGTCCCATGTCTTCCAGTATCAGCCACCGCAGGACCACGAGGCCTACGTACACAGGACGGGCCGCACAGGACGGGCCGGAGCTGCCGGAGTGGCCATATCACTTGTTTCGGGGATGGAAGAGATAGAACTGGAACAGATAGCCAAAAAATTTTCCATCGCCCTGGAAGAGAGGCAGATCCCGACGGATGAAGAGCTTGAAACACTGATTTCCCAACGGGCCGTGTTCCTGCTCGAAGCCCGTTTGCGCAAGGCGGACAACATTCAGAAGGAGCGCATGCAACGTTTCGTGCGCACCGTGGGGGAGCTGGCGGCCAACGAGGAATCACGGGCCCTTCTGGCCATGCTGGTGGATGAATTCTATCAGTCAACGTTCCATGCCCCACTGGAACAACCTTCTGAGAAATTGTTCGAGCCGGCTCGGCCACAGGCCGTCCTTGAATCATCCCAGGGCCAGCCGGCAGAGGGCGGGCGAATAGATGAGCTACGGGAAGAGGAGGGGCGATCCGAGGGCGACAAGCGGCGGCGTAAACGGAACCGCAAAAAGCCGGGTTCAAGCCTCGAAGGTCAGGGCCGTGGGGAAGTCCAGGCCGAGGCCGTCAAGCCAACCGCTCCTGCGGAAGGAATTCCTCAGGATGGGTCCAACGCTGAGGTCGTGGGGCATCTCCAGTCCGGCCCTCCCAAGCCATTGGGTTCCGACCTGTCCGGGAGTTCTGCGCAGGTTCAGGAGCAGCGATTGGAGGGATTTCCGGTTCAGGAGGTGGATTTTGAATCAGACCTCGAATCCATCTGGGATCAGCCTGAATCCGGACTGACCGAGGCGCAGCATACGGGAGCCCCGAAAAAGCGCCGCCGTCGTCGCCCGCGTAAGACGTCAGGGGCCAAGCCCGAGGCAATCTCAACGGGACCTGCAGAGGCGCCGATGGTGTCCAAACCCGAGCCGCAGCCGACCATCCAGCGGGAGGAACGCAAAGATCAGAAAACTGATCGTGAACCCCAGGGCAAAAGCAAGGCGAGGCCGCCCCGCAAAAAGGAGACCGAATCCCAGACTCCTGCGGCCAAGCCCAAAAAGAAAATCTTTCTCGAATGATGGTGTCCCTGACCAAAATGGACATTCTCTGTCTTTTTTCCAAGACTCAGGCGGACATGCTGCCCGAGGCTGGAGAATGGTCCAGCCCAGGGAGTCGTCAGGCTGTTGATGCACAGTGAAAGAGTTGAGCTGGAGGATGGATGACACGGGAGCGACGCCGCAGGAGCAGGGTCAGCCTTAATCTGCCGTTGACCATCGATTCTGAAGGCAAACGGACGCGGGGGCGCGTGCGGGATTTGAGCCTCAAGGGGCTGTCCTGCGTGACAGATGGATGGATCGTGCCCGGCAAGGAGTGCGACGTCACCCTGGAACTCGATTCCGGCATCAACGTGCACATCCATGGCCGGGTGGTGCGGGCAGGCGTCGAAGGCGCAGTGGACTTTGAGAGCATGGACCAGGCCAGTTTCACCCATTTGCGAAATCTGGTGCGTCTTTACGCGGCAGATGCTGATCTCGTGGACGAAGAATTGCTCACGTCGGCCTTTGCAGCGGAGGACAAACCCCTTCAAGGTTGAGCAATGCGCGCTTCAGGTCGAGACCGGGACCGAATCCTCCCAGCCCCCTCACTGCCAGAACCCGATGGCAGGGAAAGACCAGGGGCCAAGGGTTGCTGGCCATGACCCGACCCACGGCCCTGGCTCCTCGCGGTGATGCGCAGGCAGCGGCAAGTTGCTTGTAGGTTGTCCATGTGCCACGGGTCACATGCTCGCGAAGATGTCCCAATACCCGCAGGGAAAAAGGGCTCATGCCGCGCGTGGCCAGCGGCAGTTCTGGCCATTCATCCTTGTCCAGCAATGCGTAGTTTTCGACAATGAGGGCCAGTTCCACTCCAAACGGTGACTGTGGCCGGGTCGAAGGTCTGAGCCCAGGAGCGAGGTCGATCCCTGACAGAAGTCCATCCTCCCAGTGGAACGTGGCCGAAAAACATGCGTTCGAAAAAGTTTCCATCAGGATGTGCACATCCCCTCCCGGTCGTTCAGGTTGAACCATTCGGCCCAGGGATGTCCGAGGGCCTTTCCCTGCCAGATATCCTCGTCCTGAAGGCGTTTTTTCACAGCCGCCAGGAATGTCTGCTTCTCAGCGGCCCAACCCGGGGCCACCAACTCCTCAGCTCTGGGATCGCCGTTCAAACGATGGATCACCATGTCCGGACGAAGCAGGGACAGCCCGCGAACAAGCCAGGCCAGGGAGCCCTCTCGGGACAGGAGTCTGAGCGTGCCTGAGCGCCATTCTTTTTCCAGAGCGGTTCCGCGGCAGACAAACAGGTTATGTATTTTGATTCCGGCCACGGGCAGCATGTTGACAAAGGCCATGGTTTGTTCGAAGTCCGCCAGGACTTCCCCTGGTAGCCCCGTGATGACGTGGGCACAGACCTTCAGGCCGCATGCATTGGCCTTTTGTGTCCACGTGGCAAAGCTCTTTGCATCATGCCCACGGTTGATGCGGGCCAATGTCCGGTCATTGGCCGATTGCAAGCCCAGATCGAGCCAGATTTCCCCCATCGGGGCTGTCTTCAGGATGTCCAGTTTCTCTTCATCCAGACAATCTGGGCGGGTCCCAATGGCCAGTCCGACCAGATCGGGCAGATCCGTAAGTTCCGTGACCAGAGTCCGGAGGCGGGAGGCGGGCCCGTAGGTGTTGGAGAACGACTGCAGATAGGCCATAAATCTGGCCTGAGGCCTGCGGCGCATGGCGCGTTCCCGCAGGAGCATGTACTGTTCTGCCAGGGAGAGTCCGATTTGGGCCATGCCGGTTCCAGATCCGTGCTCGTTGCAGAATGAGCACCCACGGGTGGACAGCGTTCCATCCCGATTGGGACAGGTACTGCCCGCATCAAGAGGAATTTTCTGTATCCTGTGGCCGAAGCGCCGTTGGAAATAAACCGGCAGTGAGAAGTATCTGTAGGTTGACATGTCCGGATGTTGAATTTTTGCTGGACCGGAGGTGGTTGCCTGAAGTGTCCTGTTCTGATACGCGAAAGGGCTTGCTGAACGCCTTTTTTCCTGCTTGGGAGGTCCCTGTCGCGACTCTGTTGCGGCTCAATCTCGGTGAGCCACGTTGAACATGATTAAAGAGGGATTGTATGTCCAGAATTTTGGATAAAATTTTGGGGTTCTTTTCGAATGATCTGGCTATTGATCTCGGGACCGCCAATACGTGTGTGTATGTCAAAGGGAAGGGAATCGTTCTGCGGGAGCCGTCCGTTGTCGCCGTCAAGCGGGATAACCGCGGCAACAATAAGGTCCTGGCTGTGGGAAGTGAAGCCAAGAGGATGCTGGGCCGCACCCCGGGCAATATCGTGGCCATCCGGCCCATGAAGGACGGCGTCATCGCCGACTTCGAGGTGACTGAAGCCATGCTCAGGCACTTCATTTCCAAAGTGCACAACAGCCGCAGGCTGGTCCGGCCCCGGATCGTCATCTGTGTTCCGACGGGCATCACCCAGGTGGAGAAAAGGGCCGTGCGTGAATCGGCCCAGAGTGCGGGAGCCAGAGAAGTATTTCTCATTGAGGAGCCGATGGCCGCGGCCATCGGCGCGGATTTACCCATCACCGAACCTACTTCCAACATGGTGGTCGACATCGGCGGGGGCACCACCGAAGTGGCAGTTATCTCCCTGGCAGGCATCGTCTATTCGAAGTCCGTACGCATCGGCGGAGACAAGATGGACGAGGCCATTCTTCAGCATGTGAAGCGTAAGTACAACATGCTTATTGGTGAAAGTTCTTCAGAAGACATCAAGGTCACCATTGGTTCGGCGTATCCTTTGGAACCCGAGCTGGTCATGGACGTCAAGGGAAGGGATCTGGTTTCCGGCATCCCGCAGAATATCACCATCACCTCGGAGGAAGTGCGAAAAGCCATTTCGGAACCTGTGGACTCCATTGTCCAGGCTGTCCGTATTGCCCTGGAACAGACCCCTCCGGAGTTGGCCGCAGACATCGTGGATCGGGGTATCGTGCTTACGGGTGGCGGAGCCCTCCTGAAGGGTCTTGACAACCTGCTGCGCGAGGAGACCTCTCTGCCCATCACCGTTGTCGAAGACCCGTTGTCTACAGTGGCCCTGGGTTCGGGCAAGGTCTTGGACAACCTTAACGTCCTGCGCGAGGTCACCGTCGAGTAGAACCATGTCTCCCCGTTTCAAACAGCTGGTTCTCTTTTTTTTTCTGCCCCTGTTCCTCTATTTCTCCATGTATACATGGAACTGGAAGACAGGACATCTGGATCGTTTCTCCAGTCTGGTCGGTCTTGACTTAGCAGGATGGATTCTGTCTCCTGGGCGCTGGTTGCAAAGCAATATCGATGAATTCTGGAACCGCTATGTCTATCTCGTCGGAGTCCGCCAAGAGAACGAGGACTTGACGGCCAGGATCAAGGACCTGGAGACTGAGCTAGCCCGCACTGCCGAAAAGGCCAAGGCTGCCGACCGGTTGACTGCCCTGCTTCGCTTCAACCCTGAACCCCCATGGTCCAAGCGTGGATGCAGGGTCATCGGGCAAAAGCTCGGCCCGAATGCGATTCTGGAGACAATGCTCGTTGACGTAGGCTCAGCCCACGGCATCCGTTTCAACGACCCGGTGATTTCCACCAAAGGTGTGGTGGGACGCATCGCCAAGCCAGGAGTGCATTATTCTTCGGTTGTGCTCCTTACCGATTTGTCCAGCCGTGTTCCGGTCTTGACCAGCGATGGGCGTGTGCCAGCCATTCTCCAGGGCCAGGGGCCAGGCGCTTTTCTTGAGGTCAAGTTCATTCCACGCAACGATAAGGTCACGCCCGGTGAGGTTCTCCTCACTTCCGGACTGGGCGGTGTTTTTCCCAAAGGAATCCCCGTGGCCCGGGTGGTGGAGGTGACGCCCGCCGACGTATCCCTATTCCAGAAGGTGTACGCCGAACCATTGCTTGCCTTGCGTTATTACGAGGAGTTGCTGGTGTTGAGCAGGGACGAGGTCGTGAACGCTACGTCGTCTGCCATGGCAGGCGGCAATTCTTCCTCAGTCGTTGCGGCTCAGCCTCCCGGACCAGAGGCGGCCAATGCCTCCGCAAGCACCACCGCGACAACAAAATCCTCCAACGCTGCCCGCCACGCAGTGCGGAAGAAGCCGTGACACTGCTTTCGTCCTGATTCGCCATGCCCACCAAAAACACCATTCCGATCTTTTTCTGGTGGACCGGGTACCTCGTGATCGCTGTCTGGGCCCAGGAACTCTCCGGCGGGCTGGACTTTCTGTCCCCTGGGCTTTTGATCTGCCTGCAATCAAGGCACTGGTGGAGCGCGGTCTGGCTTGCAGTCTTGTGGGTCCTCATGCAGGAAGGCGTCGGGAATCTTGTCTTCGGTGTATCCATTTTGTTCTACGCCGGCATGTTTTTGTTTTTTCTTGTATCCCGCTGGATTCTGGAACCTGAAAACCCATTTTTTGTGATCGCGTTTTCCTTGTTTTTGGCAATCTGGTCCTGGGGTGCGCTCAATGGTGCAGGAGCCTTCCAGGAACTTGCTGCGCAGTTGCCTGCCTTCGCTCCTTGGGTAGCCAAGCAGTGGGTGGCGTACATGGTTTTTTGGGCCATTGCACTGCTTGCATACAGACGCTGGGTTCAACATGGGCGTGTTTGACTCTCCAAATCGGCCGCAGATATTTTCGGGCCCGCCTCTGCTCCTCCTGCTGCTGGTTGTCCTTTTTTGCCTTTTTGGCATCCGATTGTGGTATCTGCAAATCTATAAAAGCGAGTTCTATCAGGGCCGAGCCCAGGAAAACAGGACTCGGCAGAGCACCATGTTTTCTCCCCGGGGAATCATCAGGGACCGGGACGGTGTTCTCCTGGCGGAGAATACCCCAGCCTACGCCCTGGCATTGGTCAGAGAGGATTGCCATGACATTCCCGCCACACTTGACCAAGTCAGTCGTTGGACAGGCCAGCCACTGGATGAACTGCAACGGGCTTTCGAGATTGGCCGCAAGCGGATCAAGCATTTCGACGAACAGGTTATTGTTCCCAACATCCCCTTTGATCTCGTGGCGGTGGTAGAAGCCCATCACCAGGAGTGGCCAGGTTTGACTATTGCCGTGCGTCCCAAGCGTTCCTATGCCTATGGCCCTGTCCTGGCCCATGTGCTCGGTTACGTGGCCCGGGCCAACGAGGAGGAACTGAACAACGATACTGCTCTGCAGCTTGGCGACGACGTGGGGAAACAAGGTGTAGAGTTCGTGCTGGAGCGACGCCTGCGGGGAACAAAGGGGCTGGAGGAGTTTGAAGTCGATGCGTCGGGGCGGGTGTTGTCTTCTCGCATCGTGACCCAGCCCTCCAAGGGAGAGGATTTGAATCTCAGCGTATCCTTGCGCTTACAGACGAAGGCGACCGAGATCATGGCCGGCAAGGTCGGATCCGTGGTGGTCATGGACGCCGATTCGGGGCAGGTTTTGGCCTTGGTCAGCGTGCCCAGTTATGACCCCAATGAGTTTGTGGTTGGCATCGGTCATGCCAAATGGAATGAGCTGCTTGAGGATCCGTTGCATCCACTGCAGAACAGGTCCGTTCAAAGCGCTTATCCTCCGGGTTCTGTCTTCAAGTTGGTTGTTGCCGGGTTGGCTTTGGACAGCGGGATCATGCATCCATCCACCAAGATTTACTGTTCAGGCAAGTATAAGCTCGGGCAACGGGAATTCCGTTGTTGGAACAAAGGCGGGCATGGGGCCACGGATTTCAGGAAGTCGCTGCGCGAATCGTGCGATGTCTACTATTACCAGCTTGGGGAGCGCCTCGGCGTAAGCGCCCTCAGCGACTACGCCATCCGTTCGGGGTTTGGGTCGAAGACGGGTATCGAGTTGCCACATGAACGTGCAGGCAACATACCCTCGGCAGAATGGAAGATGAAGAGGTTTGGAGAGAAGTGGCAAGGCGGAGAGACCTTGAATTTTGCCATTGGGCAGGGCCATACCTTGACAACGCCATTGCAGATCGCGCGCTACGTTTCTTCCTTGATCAACGGGGGGGCGCTGCTTCGCCCAACCTTGTTGCGCTCCCAATCTCCGGATGTGGTGGGAAAATTGCCCATGTCAGCCGCAACCAGGAATCTGATTCTCGATGCGATGGTCGCTACGGTGGAGGAAGACCGCGGCACAGCACGTCTCATTCGAAGGCCAGGAATACGTGTTGGCGGTAAGACCGGCACGGCCCAGGTTGTGAAGCTGATGGACAAGTACGAGAAAAAGGATACCAAGGAGATCCCCTACAAGTACCGGGATCATGCGTGGATGGCCAGCTTTGCGGAAAAGGACGATCGACGGTATGTCATTGTGGCCATGGTCGAGCACGGAGGACACGGCGGATCAGATGCCGGACCCGTGGTCGGGTCAGTGATCGACGCGATTTTCAACGAGTCCATGCAGCAGTGAGTCGTCTATGTTCGACAGAAGACTGATTTTTCACATCAATTGGGCCCTCGTTCTCCTGACCGCAGTGCTGTTCCTGGTTGGGGTTATGAATCTGTATTCCGCCAGCACATTGCGTGTGGCTTCCGGCCTGGAACTGGATGCGTACTTCAACAAGCAACTTTTGTGGGGTGGTGCCAGCTTTTGCGTAATGACCGCTCTGCTTCTTTTCGACTACCGTCACTTCAAGGCCCTGTCCTGGCCGCTGTTTTTTTTGTCTATTTTCCTCCTGCTGTGCGTCACCGTGGCCGGGAAGACAATTTACGGAGCTAAGCGCTGGCTTGATTTGGGTTTTTTCAATCTGCAGCCCACAGAACTGGCCAAGGTGGCAGTCTTGGTCCTTGGCGCCCAACTTATGGCCAGAATGGGGGGGCGGCTTGGCTGGGTCAATTTGGGGAAAACCCTCTTGGTTGGGTTGGTTCCGGCTGCCCTGATTGTGAAACAGCCTGATTTGGGCTCGGCTCTAAACATTCTGCTTATTCTCGGGGGCATGATTCTGTTCAAGGGGATCACTCCGTCTGTTTTTAAAGTACTCGTCGTTGCCCTGCCGGGGCTCCTTCCTTTTGGGTGGTTTTTTTTGCACGATTACCAGAAGCAACGGATTTTGACCTTCATGAATCCCGGGAATGATCCCCTTGGGGCAGGGTATCATATCATTCAATCCCAAATTGCCATCGGTTCAGGAGGATTCTGGGGAAAAGGGTTGTTAGAGGGCACCCAAAGTCAGCTCCGTTTTCTGCCGGAAAAA
This sequence comes from Desulfovibrionales bacterium, assembly GCA_012729655.1. Taxonomy (GTDB): domain Bacteria; phylum Desulfobacterota; class Desulfovibrionia; order Desulfovibrionales; family Desulfomicrobiaceae; genus Desulfomicrobium. The sequence continues at coordinate 9,049 of JAAYCS010000149.1, forward strand.
CATACTGATTTTGCGTTCGCGGTATTCGGCGAGGAGTGGGGCTTCTGCGGCACAATGGTTCTTCTCGCTCTTTTCTGTGCATTCCTGTACCAGATTTACATCATTTCCCTGGAAGC
>JAAYCS010000150.1 GCA_012729655.1 Desulfovibrionales bacterium
CCAAGGAATGCCGTCCCGTAACCATAGCAATCGACGAGCAATAGAGGTGTGCCATGGCAAATGATATCGAGAAAAGAACGCCTTCGACCCTTGCCAGGTTCCGGCCCAACACCGATATCCTGGAGCGTGAGGACGGATTCCACATATTCATGGATATGCCCGGAGTGGGCAAGGACGGATTGTCCATAGATCTGCGGGAAAACGAGCTGGAGGTCAGGGGGCGGGCGGTCTATCCCCGGGAGGAGAATGCCAAGGCCCTGCACGTGGAGTTCGGGGACGGGGAATATGTGCGGACCTTCACCATATCCGACGGCGTGGATAGGGAAGGTATTCGCGCCAGCCTGAAGAAAGGCCTTCTTGAGCTTTTTCTACCCAAGGCGGCCAGGTTCAAGCCCCGGAGGATAGAAATCCAGGCGGGATAAGAACCATTTGAGTGCGAACAACGGTGTATTTCGAGAAACCATGCGAGGCCCGGTTTTCCGGGCCTTTTTTTTCCATCATGCCAGGATGTTCCAGTTCAAAAGGTCAAAAAGATTCTGAAGCTCTCTGGCTGGGGGGCAGTACAGGCAGAGGTTCTCCCTGGTTGCCGGATGTTCAAAGCGCAGTTCAGTACTGGCCAGAAGCAGCCGGCTGAGGCCGAAATGTTCACGGAAAAAGCGGTTCTGCCGGCCGTCGCCCCGCAGCACGTCGCCGATGAGGGGATGGCGGATGTGGGCGAAGTGGCGCCGGATCTGGTGGGTGCGGCCGGACAGGGGGCGGACCCGGACCAGGCTGAAGCGGGCCGAGGCGTAGCGGCCAACGGGGATGTGGATTTCCGCCGTGCCCAGGCGGGTGAATTCGGTTTGGGCCGGCTGCTCTTTCCCGGACTCGGACCTGAGGGGGGCGTCGATGACGCCGTTTTGCGGAGCAAAGCCGCGAATCACGGCCACATAGGTCTTGACCACGGCCTGCGCCGCGAACTGTCTGGCCAGAATCCCTGCCTCCGTACCCGAAAGGGCCATGATCATCAGCCCAGATGTGGGCCGGTCCAGCCGGTGGACCGGAAAGACGCGTTGGCCCAGCTGGTCCCGCAGGAGCTGGAGCAGAAAGGGTTCCCGACCGGCGTGGGCGTTGCGGTGGACCAGGAGTCCTGCCGGTTTGTGGAGCGCAAGCAGGTGAGAGTCCTGGTACAGGATGGGAATTTCAGGTCGCGGCATCGGCTTCGGTCAGTTCCCCGCGAAGGTTCTGCGGTATGCGGGTACGGATCTCCGCAGGCCTAAGTCCCAGGCTGAAGAGATAGATCAGCTTGGTCAAGGCGGCTTCGGCAGTCATGTCCCTTCCCGATATCACACCTGCCCGGGCCAGGGCGGAACCGGTCTGATAGCCGCCCTGGTCGACCGTCCCCCGCAGACACTGCGAGCAGTTCACAATGACCACACCTCGAGCGCAGGCCTCGGCCAGAACGGCCATGAGCGTCAGGTTTTCCGATGGCCCGTTGCCCATGCCATAGGTTTCCAGCACCAGTCCCTGCAGCGGCGAACGCAGGACATTGGCTACCAGTTCGGCCGAGATGCCCGGAAAGAGGCGCAGTGCACCGACCCTGGCACTGGAGAGCGGATGCACAGTCAGCCCGTTCGCAGGGTGCGGCGGGTGAATACGGTCTAGATGGGAACGGATGCCCACTCCGATGGTGCCCAGGTCAGGATAGTTGGGAGAATCGAAGGCCTGGAATCCGACAGCGTCCACCTTGGTGGATCGGCACCCGCGCAGCAGTCGGTTTCCGAAACACAGGCAGACCTCGGGCACCGGGGCCTGGGCAATGACCATCAGGGCGGTGATCAGGTTGTCCCGGCCGTCACTGCGGACCCTGCACAAGGGGATCTGTGATCCGGTGAGGATCACGGGCTTGGCCAGACCCTCCAGCATGAAGGAAAAGGCCGATGCCGTGTACGCCATGGTGTCGGTGCCATGGATAACGATGAAACCGTCGAATTCGAGGTATGCGGCTGCGATGTCGCGGGCAATGGCCAGCCAGTGCCGGGGGTCCATGTTGGAGGAATCCAGGAGTGGCGAGTGTTCGCGGATGACATAGTCCGGCACCTCAGGGTTGGCGAATTCCGGCATGGAGGCCATGGTCTGGGCCAGGTAGCCTGGATCCGGGGCATATCCCATTGGGGTGGAACGCATGCCGATGGTCCCTCCGGTGTAGAGAATGCAAACCCGTTTTTTCACAGCGCTCTCCAGGATTCGAGCTTCCAGTGGATGAATTCCATGACTTCCTCATGTTCGTTCTTGCCGGCGCCCCGGATATGGATCGGGCTGCCAAGGGAGAAGTGCACCGGGATTTCAGGATGGATCGGACCGTAATCCTTAATCAGGGACCCTACACCCCAGGCATCGGTCTTAAGGGCCAGTGGGAGGACTGGCACCCCGGCCTTCTTGGCCAGCTTGATGCCGATGGTGTTGAAGGCCGCGCGGTTGAGGCTCGGGGTCCGCGTGGTCTGGGGGAAGATGATGAGGGAAATGCCGCGCGCGAGCCGCTCCACGCCTTCGTCCATGACAATCCTGAAATCGTCGCGGGGATTGACCCGGTCCACGGCAATGGGCTCGATGGCGTTCACCACGTGTCTGAAAACGGGGTAGGTGGTCAGGCTGCGTTTGAGCACAAAGGTGACGGGCCGGATGGGCGCCAGGAGTCCAGGGAGGATGAAGGTTTCCAGGGTGGACATGTGATTGGCTACGATGACGCAGGGCCCGGGCAGACTGGTGAAGGCATTGATGTTCTCTGCGTGCAGGCGCAGCCCGCAGGCCTCGCACGCGTTGCGAAAAGCGATGCTGTCCTCGGCCCACTCGGCCATGGAGTATCGCTTGCGGGTCCGCCATGCTGCCTGGAAGACGATGGCCAGGGTCCTGGCATAGAAGACCAGGCTCGGAAACATCCTGCTCAGCGTGGACAGGGGACGATCCGGGGTTGTGTAGGTGTCGGAAATGGTGGTCATGGCGTGTCGGGGTTGAGGTTTGGATTCGGGATGCGGGCGGATCAGGCGCCAGTCCATGCTTTGACTGAACGGCAGATGAACAGGAATCCGTATCCACACAGTATCAGACTCAGGATTTTCAGGCTGAGGATATACGGCCGGTTGCCCAGAAAACACGCGCTGCGGCCGACCAGCACCGCCACCACGGCCTTGCTGCCAACCAGGAGCGTGTAGAATGAGGCGACGAACAGGACGGCCGCATTCAGGGAATGGTGCAGGAGTTGGGTCATAGCCGGCACGCCTATGGTCAGCCAGAAAATGTAGGGATTGGGGTTCAGCAGGTTGACCATCACGGCCTTGCGCAGGGACGGAATCGCCGTGTCGGACACGATCGGGATGGAGGCTCGATACACCCGGGGTTTCAGACCCCTGAGGCCGATCCAGGTCAGATAGACGCCTCCGACCAAGCCCAGGCCGATTTCCAAGGCGCGGTGATCTGGCAAAAGCCAATGCATGCCCAGGGCCAGGGCGATGATGGGCAGGTCTGAACAGATGGGAGCCATGGCAACCATGAACCCGGCCCGGATCCCGTGGCGCAGAGTTTCGGAGAGCATGAGGGTCAGGAGCGGTCCTGGGGAGAGTCCGGCGGACAGACCCAGGACGAGACCGGTGGTAGCTGGAGCGGTGATGTCGAGCATGTTCTGCGGGATGAAGGTTGACACGGTCCGTGTCTCCTAGCCCAGTCAGGGCCGGTTCGTCACCCCATCACAGGGCCTGGTTCAGTTTTTTCAGCATGGCCTGCAAGCACAAAGCTTCTCCAGCGGGCAGGGCCGAATTCAGTTTGTGGGCCAGGTTGAGGTGATGGGCGTGATGTTCCTGGAAGAGGACTCGACCTTGTTCAGTCAGCCCTACCAGGATGGAGCGGCGGTCCGTTTCGTGGGGGATGCGCGCCACCAGCCCGAGTTTTTCCAGGCGGTCTACGTTGACCGTCAGGGTCCCGGTAGTCACGCCCATCTTGGCCGCGAGCTCCTTCATGCGCAGGGGGGGGTGTTGTCCCAGGATCTCCAGGGTGTGCATCTGCGGCAGGGTGATGGGAGTGTCCCTGACCACGGCCTGCTCCCAGGACGACAGTTTCTCGTAGAATTCGACGAGCAGGTCGCTCAGACGTTCGAGGTCACCCATGGCTGGACTCCAGGCAGGGGTGGTTGCCGCTCTCGGCCGGACAGGGACAGGCGTGGACCTCCACAGTGACGCGACCGAGATGGGGCACTCCGACCACAAGTTCCTTGTAATATTCCGGGGGCCGGGGCGTAGTGTCCTCCACGGTGAGGTGGGCCGCCAGGCGTCGGGGGCCCACGTTCCAGACATAGAGGTCCCGGACCCGGACTTCGCCGCCGTGCTCAATGCGTTGAGTGATCTGCTTGTGCAGGCTCGGGTCGGCGCGGTGGTCCAGGAGGACCCTGGCGGTCTGGCGCAACAGGCCCAGGGCCCAGCGGCCTACGACCAGCGCCCCGACGATGCCCATGACCGGGTCCAGCCAAGCCAGACCCCAGAATCTGCCGCCCAGGAGGGCCATGATGGCCAGGATCGAGGTCAAGGCATCGGCCAAAACGTGCATATAGGCGGCCTTCAGGTTATGGTCGTGGTCGTGGACATGGTCCTCGTCGCGCAGCCACCAGGCGCTCACCAGGTTGACCGTCAGGCCGATGACGGCCACCAGGGTTGCGGGGCCGAAAGAGATGGGTACGGGAGACACGATTCGCATGACCGACTCCGCGCCCATGAAGGCGGCCACGAGGAACAGGCCCACGGCCGAGGCAAACCCGGCCAGGGCGTTGACCTTGCCGGCTCCGAAGACAAGATCCGGGTTGTCGGCGTTGCGGCGGGCCCAGAAATAGGCGAACCAGGCCACGGCCATGGCTCCGGCGTGGCTGGCCATGTGCCATCCGTCGGCCAGCAGGGCCATGGAGCCGAAGAGCCAGCCTGAGATAATCTCCACGGCCATGGTGGCCATGGTAAGCCAGAAGACGAGGCGCGTGCCGCGTTCGCCGTATTCATGGTCGTGGTTGTGCCCGGAGGAACAGGAGTGGTCGTGCATGGGGTCCTCTATTTGTTTGATTGTCTCAAATTTTGAATATCAAATAAAAATGGAAATTTTGATTGTCAAACTGAATTTTGGACGTGGCGGAAAGGTGCACAACGCCCCGTTGCCGCAGCAGGAGCAGTGGTCCCGACTCCCTGTTCCGGTCGCGGACGGGACTGCCGGCTCTTGTCCGGGGATTGACAATTGCCGCGCGCTTTGAAAATCCCGGGAACAAATATTTTTCTGGAGGCAACAGTGCAGGACAAGGACGGAATATTCTACTACCCCTACCCGGCCAAGAAGCGCATCCGCATGTACGTGCGCGAAAACGAGGGCAACATCGAGTTCCGGATGAGCAACGCCGATTATCCCGAGATCTGGGAGAAGCATGGCTGGATCGACATCGACATCGTCCGCCGCGGCGCCAAGATGTACGAGGAGCGCGGCTCCAAGGGCGATCCGACGAAGATTTACGACTTGGAGATGGCCCGTTATCTCATCAAAGAATCCAAGAAGAAGTGATGAGGACGGGCCCGGACCTGGCCATTGCCGGCCTCGTGCAGGTAGCCGGTATCCGCAGCCTGGCCGAGGCGCGCATGGTCAGGGCCTGCGGGGTGGATTTCCTCGGCTTTCCCCTGCGGCTGTCGGTGCATGATCCTGATACGACCGAGGATGATGCTCGCTCGATCATGGCTGCGGTGGGTCCGCAGAACTGCGTTCTGATCACGTACGAGACGGATCCATACAGCCTTTTGGCATTCTGTCGTTTTCTGGGGGTGGACATTGTCCAGCTCCATGCCGACGTCCCGCCTGAAACCATACGCCTAATAAAAGCCAGAGCTGCTCTCCGCATCATCAAAAGTTACGTCGTGGGTCGGGACTCCTTGAGTCCAAAGGATTTTGTACGGGCCTATGCCGTATCCTGTGATGCCTTCATTACCGATACCTTCGATCCCGTCAGCGGGGCCAGCGGCGCCACGGGGAAGACCCATGACTGGACCGTCAGCGCCGAGCTGGTCCGCTGTTCCACACGACCGGTCATCCTGGCCGGAGGGCTGGATCCGGACAATGTGCGGGAGGCCATCAGAATCGTGCGTCCTGCAGCCGTGGACGCACACACCGGCGTGGAAGCCCCCGATGGATCCAAGGATGAAACCCTGGTGCGTTCCTTCGTGCAGGAGGCCCGGGTCGGGTTTGCGCATGTGCTCGATCATGCCCAGTGGGGGCGTCCACGGTAAGGGCCTCCACATTTCAGGTTGAATTCCTGGGCAAGATGGGAATACTTTCCCCGTGCCGGACCACGAAAATCTCCTCTTCGGAAATCCCCGCCTTTTTCAGGGCCAGTGCCAAGTCCCGAGGAGGCTGGTCCAGAGGCTCGTCCGAGATGCCATTGAACGTACCCCAATGGATGACCAGGGACCTTCGGGCTCGGATGTCTCTGTGTACCCGCACCGCTTCGTCGGGATTCACATGCTGGTTGCACATGAACCAGCGTGGTTCATACGCCCCGATGGGGATGGCCGCTAGGTCGAAGGGGCCGTAGCGGTGTCCAATTACCGTACAGTCAGCGGAATACCCGAGATCACCTGCGAAGAAAAATCGGGTTTGCGGTGTCCGGAGCGCGAATCCCCCCCCACAGAGACCGGTTTGTGTCCGCCAGATTGCGTCCGCTCCAATGCTGCACCGCCACAAAGACGATTTCAAGTTCATCCATCTGCACTGACTCATCCCACCCCATGGTCCGGATTTTTGCGCGAGGAACGTTGGACGCAAACCAGTGGTCAAGCCCCAGAGGAACAAGAAAAAGGAGTTTATTGTTCCGTTCGGCCAAGATCTGCACCGATGCACGATCGAGGTGGTCGTAATGATTGTGCGAAATAAGCACCACATCGATGTCCGGCAGGTCATGCAGGGTGATGCCCGGAGCCTGCCACCGCTTCGGCCCCAGTCCCGGCAACGGCGAGGCATGAAGAGAGAAATGGGGATCAGTCAGTATGTTGCGTTTGCCCATCTGCACCAGCAGAGTGGAATGACCAATCCAGGTCACGTTTCCGTCGCAGTGGTCGCCGTGGATCAGGCTCAGATTTGGTTTTGCGGGCGAGAGCTCCTGGTTGGGAGGCATGGGCAGACCCCGCCGGCGACGTTCGCGGTGCCAGCGCAGGAGATCGGTGAGGGTGGGGCGGCCGTGCGGGTGGCGGTTTTGAAAAGGAGGTGTGGCCCGGTGGAGAAGCCTCCAGGCCATGGACAGGGGGGAAATGGAGGCCGCCCGCCCTTGGCTATCGTGAATTGATGGTGATCGCTTCAAGCGTGGTCAAGTTGGTCCTGGTGCGGGTCCCGGGGGCGTTGACCAGGTGCCAGGCCGTGTACTGTTCCGCATAGAGGGTGCCGGCAGACATGCCATCCACGGGCACGATGACGGAAAGTCCACGCATGGCGGCGCCGGTGGACGTGTGCAGGACTGCTCCCTCTGCTGTCGTGCCGGTGACGATGACGGTGTTGACCCCGAGTTTTTTCAGGATGCTGTCGAGTTCTGTGTTGTAGAATTTGTCGACCGTGGACTGGACAATGGGCTCTGCCGGCAGGGGTCTGGCCGGTGGCAGGATGCTCTCCGGCGTGCCCCTGGTGGTCAGGCTGTGCACCACGGGCATGCCCGCTGCCCTGGCCTTGGCCAGGAACGCTCCGATTCTGGGTGCGGACTCCACACAGCGCGGACGAACCTCCATGTTGCAGGTACGCTCCTCAATGTCGAGGACGAGCAAGGCCGTGTCCGTGGCGTTCACCGTTACGGCCTTGAGTTCCACGGGCGCTGGAGGCTGGACGGCGGCCCATTCGTCGACAATGGTTCCGGCCGCGGCTGCGGACGGAACCAGAAGCAGGATTGCCAGCATGATGTTGACGACGCGTGATGTTTTCATGAAATCCTCCCGTGTGGTTGCCCAGGGTTAGGCGGTCGGAGCCCCTTCAGCGTGATTCCACCGGCGCCAGGACATTGTCCGGGGCCTTGCTGCCGGCCTTGCGGATATTGTACACCCCGCGGCCCTCGGCAATGACCACGTCCGGATCGGTGGCGGAGTAGACCTGTACCGTGGCGTTGCCGACCCGATTGCCAAGGAGCTTCACTTCACCGATGGCGATGAGATCCGCAGGATCGGCCGGCCGCAGGTAGTCCACCCGCATGTCGATGGTGGCCACCCTGTCCCTGACCGAGCAGGCCGCCCACACAGCCGAGCCGGCGCATGTGTCCGCCAGCATGGAAATGAGCCCGCCATGCAGGGCCGGCCGTCGGGGATCACCTATGAATTCAGGTCGGTACGGCATGCGCAAACGAGCGTACCCGGGCCGGATCTCCTCCACTTGCAGCCCCAGGAAACGGTCAAAAGGGATTTCCCGTTCAATGATGTGGCGAATGTCCATGTGGCACCTCGTTGGGAATGTTAGGATTACAACATGGGGAAAGAAGGGTGCTGCGTCAAGGGCAGGAATGCATTTTTTGGCTGCCTCAGGCCGCGTTGACAGGCGTCCTGGGTCGGTTTAACCACATCAAGATCATTCAAATTCAACCCCCAGCCATGCCAGCCGAACGCCCCTCACGCCCTGAAACCACCATCCGCGAGATGGAACTGGACGACCTCGCGCCCGTATATCACATGGGGGAGCGCCTGTTCACCTGCGACCTCTATCCTTTCCTGTACCGCACCTGGGACGAGTGGGAAGTTGTCGGACACTACAACACGGATCCGGAATTCAGCCTCGTGGCCGAGGTGGACGATGTTCTGGCCGGATTCATCCTCGGCACCCTTATCAGCAAGGCCTCGTGGACCTATGGGTACATTGTCTGGCTGGGAGTGGACAGGCCCTATCAATCCACGGGGGTGGCTCACAGGCTCTATGACCGTCTTGTGGAGCGCATGGTCGAGGCCGGGGCGCGCTACCTCATTGCCGATACCGATCCGAGCAATACCGCGGCGCTGAAGTTCTTCACCAAGAAAGGCTTTAAGGACGAGCGCAAGCATGTGGTCCTGTCCCTCAACCTCAGCCGGACCGAACGCTACCGTGCCATTCTGGACCGGCATGGCGAAGGGCATGGCGACGGGGAAGCCAAGCCCCGCAGATCACGGGGTGTCAAGACTGTGTCCAAGGCAGGCCAGCAGAAGCACCTCTGTGGGACACCATTACTGGATGAGGAATCCTAGCCGCGGCTTCAGTAACGGCGTTGGCAGTCCGGGCAATGGGTCGAGGTGCGACCCGCGATCTGTGACGTCGTCAGCGGCCGGCCGCAGGCAGGACAGGGCCTGTTCCTTTTGCCGTACACATTGAAGTGTTCCTGGAATATGCCGCTTTTGCCGTAGGCGTTGCGGAAATCACTGATGGTGCTGCCGCCGGCCTCAATGGCATCAAGCAGGATGCGGCGCAGTTCAGTGAACAGGGTGACGCGTCGGGGGCGTGGGATGTTGGAGGCGATACTGGCCGGATGGATGCGGGCTGCAAAGAGGGACTCGTCAGCGTAGATGTTGCCGATGCCGGCCAAAACCCTCTGATCCAGGAGCAGGCCTTTCACCCCCGCACGACGTGCGCCAATGCACTGCGCCAGCTCTTCGGCGCTGGTTTCCAGTGGTTCAGGCCCCAGACTTCGAAAGAATTTCCAGCCATCGAGATCCTCGGGTTCGAAGATGCCCCAGAAGCCGAACCGGCGTTGGTCCTCGAAGACGATCCTGTCCCCTTCCGCCAGTTCGAGCACCAGATGCGCGTGCCTGGGCAAATTCCGGTCCGGGCCAGCCAGCCACACCCGTCCGGTCATCTTCAAGTGGAATGCGAGCAGGCTGCCCCCTTCGAGGTCGAGCAGCAGAAGCTTGGCCCGGCGGTGGACGCGAAGGATGGCCTGCCCGTCCAGTCGCGACGGATCGCCAGCGCGCAGGACGCTTTTGGTCAGCACGCGGTGCGACGCGATGCGTTTCCCGTGGACAAGGGTGTGCAGGCCGCGGGCGATGGTTTCGACTTCAGGAAGTTCGGGCATCAGTCGAGGGGGATGTGCAGGACGATGTCCTGGTTTGCTCTCCGGACCGTCAGCTGCAGGGGTTTTTTCTGTCGGGACGAGGCCATGGCCGCGAAGTGCAGATCAGTGACTTCGGTCAGATTGTTCCCTCCAGCTGCAATGAGCACATCACCGGGGCGCATGCCTGCCCTGTCGGCCAAGGAATCCGTATCGACGCTGTCGATCTTCAGCTGACCGGATTCGAAGACGATGTTCATGCCCAACCTGCTTTTATGTTGGGATGGGCAGGAGAAGAAAAGGCTGTCTCCGGGCAGAGCACGCTGCGAGGCATCGGCCTGCATCTGGAAGTCCTCCCTGTCGCGCACCGGCATAATGCTCAGGCAGCGAGCCTGAGCATCCAGGGTCTGCAACCGGTATTCGATGCCCCATCCATGCTCCACGTGCCCACTGCCGGCCAGGATGAGCATGGGCAGATCCAGCCTGGAGCGCCATGCCAGGGCTTGTTCGGCCATCATGGAGTCCCACAGGGCCTGGACCAGGAAGAAGCGCTCGGCCATGCTGGCCATGGGATTGGAGGCGCTGGGGACAAGATCGCCTCTGGCGGGTTCAGCCTCGCGCATTTTCTGGTGCATGTCGACCTGTTCCAGCAGGGCATTTCTCTGGACCGGGCTGGCTTCGACGATCCTGCGCGGGAGGAGGTTTCTCTCGCCTTCGTCCAGACCTGCGGTCCCTTGGTCTCGATACCTGTTCACGACCTTGCGAGGTATGTTGAGGGCCACCACGGGCAGTCCGTAGGCGCGGGCTTTTTCAAAGATGGGCAGATACTGGGCATAAGGGTGCCCCCAGAGTTTTTCCCATCCCACTTCCCGACCCAGGTCATGCGGACTGATCCTGCCGGCGTTGAAGCGCTCCAGTACAGGCTGGGCCGTGACGGGAAGCATCTCCAGACCAATGGAGAAATGCATGCCAGACTGGGCCAGGATCTCGATGATATGGGCCTGGACGGCATGATCGCAGGGGTTGGTATGGCTTTCACCGACAAGGATGAAGTCCTTTGTGCTGGTGTATGCCACGACGTGCCCGTCCGAAAGGGGCTCCCCTGTGGCCGACAGGAAAGAGCCTGACGGCAACGTCCACGTGGTGGGCACCGCCGGAGGCCTGCTGGCGCAGCCGCACAAAAAGGCCAACAGGACCGGCGCGAGGCGCATGATGAGTGCAGGCATCAATCCCAATTGCGTTTGTCCTCAATGAACCGGATTTGCGGCGGGAGGGTGCCGGGGGTGAGGATCTTCAAGGCCGGGCGGATCTTGATCTTCTCGCGGAACATGTGCAGCAGCTCCTCTTCGCGCTTGAAGCTGGACGCCTCGATGAGGAGGGTCATCTCGTCGATCCCGCCAGGATTGGTGACCTCGATCTGCCAGCGCTTGATCTCCTCGAACCCGGATATGACCTGTTCGACCTGGTGGGGGTACACGAACATACCCTTGATTCTGGCCGTGGTATCCACTCGGCCGACTATGTTGCCCAGGCGTGGGGAGGTCCGGCCGCAAGGGCAGGGAGCGCGGTCAACGTAGGAGAGATCACCGGTCGCCAGACGGATCAGGGGATAGGTCTTGTTAAAGGCAGTGACGACAATTTCACCGACTTCGCCATCCTTCAGCGGGATGCCTGTATCCGGGTGACAGATCTCCACGTATGCCCGGTTGGCAATGTGCAGCCCGTTCCTGTGGAAGCATTCGTAGCCGATGCAGCCCACGTCGGCAGTGCCGTAGCCCTGGCGCATGATCAGGTCGAACTTCTTTTCCAGGGTGGAACGCAATTTTTCGGAGAATTTTTCCCCTGTGACGAAGGCCACTTCCAGATAGAGGTCCTTGCGCAGGTTGAGACCTTTTTCCTCGCCCTTCTGGGCCAGGTGCATGAGGTAGCTGGGTGTGCCCACGTACCCAGTCACGCGAAGCTTCTTCATGATGTCCAGCTGACTGCCTGTGTTTCCCGGGCCGGTGGGCACCACGGCACAGCTCAGCTGCCTGAGTGGCTCCTCGAACATGAGGCCGGCCGGAGCCATGTGGTAGGGGAAGGTGTTCTGAACCAGGTCTCCGGAGCGGAACCCGGCTGCGTAGAAGCTTTCCGTCCATCCCCAGTAGTCGTCGCCCCGATCTTCGGGGTCGAAGATGGGTCCGGGAGAAAGGAAGACGCGCCGTAACTCGCCCAGGTCCTTGGTCAGCAGGCCACCCAGACGCGGACCCATGGACTGCAAGAAAATGAGTTCCTTTTTCTTGATGATGGGAACGTGCTTCAGGTCGATGAGGTCGCGAAATTTTTCGACGGAAAACTGTGCGCGGTCGAAGCGTTTTTTGACGTCTTCGGAGTATCTGTACGCGTACGAGAGCAGTTCCTTGAGCTGGATTTGATAGTATTTCTGGCGTTCAGTGGCATCCAAGACTTCTCGCCGGCTGAAAATGCCTTCAGTGCGATCCTTGCGGGTCATCAGCGCTTCTCCTTACGGGGCTCGATCCGGCCGTAGGGTCGGGGTTGAAAATTGAAAGAAAATCCTTTTCTATAGGAACGGAAAAAGGATTTGCAAGAGCCTTCCTGCAAATCCTTGGAATAGATGAAAATTGGGGGCTGTTACTCTTCTGCCCGGAATTCGCCGTCTTCGCTGCCTTCATCCGCCGGGAGTTCGAACCCTTCCGGATCGGGCGTTTCGAACTGGGCGAAGGTGCGTGCAAAGACGAGGAAGCCCGTGTGCGCGACCATACGATCGTCGGGACGCAGCCGTTCAGGCACGGGCTTGTAGTGGCGCAGGAAGATCTCAAGCACTTCGATCTGTCTGAACGGCCCGGCCTGCAGGACTTTCAGAAGGTCCTGGACCTGGTTGGTCGTCGGCAGCAAAAAGCCCACCGGTGCCCCGGGCACCACTGCGTTCGGAATGTGATGCACGTAATCGCAGGGTTCGCGCACGTCCAGGAACAGGGCGTCGGCCTCGTGGGGATGAAAACCTTGGGCAATGTCGTGATGGTACTGCTTTACGCGGTGGGCCAGGCCGATGCGCTCCAGGTTCTGGCGGCAGAGGTTGAAAAATTCTTCCCGGCGTTCGTAGCTGTACACACTGCCTTCGTCACCCACCAGCCAGGCCAGCGCCGTGGTCAGTCCTCCCGATCCGCAGCCGGCCTCGACAACGCGGCAGCCGGGGCCGATGCCCAGCTTCATGGCGATATAGCCGATTTCTTTGGGGTAGATGATCTGGGTCCGGCGTTTGACGGACTTGATCAGGTCGTAGAGGGTGGGCCGCATGACGGTGAACGGATAGCCCTTGTGCGTGAGAACCTGCTGCCCCCAGCCTGCTGCGCGCACTTCATCGAGGTGCAGGATGCCCTCGTTGGTATGCATGACCTGCCCTTCCTGGGCGGAAACAAAGTATCGCTTGTCCTTGGCGTTGAGCAGCATTATCAGCTGTCCCGGTTCGAGCATGTGGCCTCCTGAAACGTGCGTAGGCGGGAGTAGCCACCGTATTTCCCGATGTCAAGCAACCCATTCTCCATGGTTTCTCTTGCTATGAGGGCGTTGCCCAGGTAGAGGACTCTCCGGATATTCGGCGTGTCGTGCGCCCGGCAGTGACCGGTTTTTCATGTTTTTCGCCGCACGCCATTATCAATTAAATTTTCGGGAATCCCCGGCATCAACTTTCCCGGCATAGCCGGAAACTCTTTCCTCAAGGATTCGTATGAGCGAAAAGCTGAAGCGCAAGATGTTCATCAGCGTGCTGCCTGGTGAACAGGTCGAAGTGGCCATCATGGAAGATGGTGTTGTCGTCGAGTATTACGTGGAAATGTTGCACCAGACCAAGACCAAGGGCAACATCTACAAAGGCAGGATCCACAACGTGGACCAGGCCCTGCAGGCCGCTTTCATCAACTACGGGGCCGAGAAGAATGGCTTCCTGCAGGTCGACGAAGTTCATCCGGAATACTATCAGGGCGATGTGCCCAGCCGGGGCAAATATCCCCCTCTGCAAAAGGTGCTCAAGCCCGGTCAGGAAATGCTGGTGCAGGTGGTCAAAGAGCCCACAGGTTCCAAGGGCGCTTTTCTGACCACGTATCTGTCCATTCCGGGCCGTTATTTCGTACTGACTCCTGGTCGCGAGCAGCTCGGCATTTCGCGCAAGATCGAAGACGAAAAGGAGCGCGACCGCCTCAAGGAGATCGTCGACGAGCTCAAGCTCGACGAAGGGCTGGGCGTGATCGTGCGTACGGTCAGCGAGGCTCAGAGCAAGAGCAGCCTGTCGAAGGATCTGCAGGTCCTCAAACGCCTGTGGAAGGAGATCCGCAAGAAGGGCATTGCCTCGGACACTCCCGCCCTGATTTACGAGGAGAAGGATCTCGCCTTCCGCGCCATCCGCGACTATCTGACCCCGGACATCGCCGAGTGCTGGGTGGACGACGAGGAGACCGCGAAACAGATCACCGAATTCGCGACCCTGCTCTTTCCCCGGCGCAAGACCTTCATCAAGGCCCACAGCGAAACCGACAAGACCCTGTTCGAACGGTTCCGCATCGAGGCCCAGCTGCAGAAGATTTTCAGCCGCCAGGTCAACCTGCCCAGCGGCGGACAGCTGGTCATTGATCACACCGAGGCCCTGACGGCCATCGACATCAACTCCGGCAAGATTGGCGGGGAAAAGAATTTTAAGGAGATGGCTCTGCGGACCAATATCGAGGCGGCCAGCGAGATTCCCAACCAGCTCATGCTCAGGGACATCGGTGGCCAGATCGTGGTGGATTTCATTGAGATGAAGGACGGGAAGCACATCCGCGAAGTTGAGAAGGTCCTGCGTCAGGCCTTGAAGGTGGATCGGGCGCGCACGGACATTGGTCGCATTTCCAAGTTCGGTCTGATGGAGATTGTACGCCAGCGTCTGGGCACCTCAGCCCTTTCCGCCAGCCTGGAGCCCTGCCCGCATTGCGCCGGGGCCGGCAGCCGCCGTAATCTTGAGTGGCGGTCCATGCAGGCCTTGAAAGACATCTATCGCGAGTTGCGCAAGGACCGGCAGTCAGATCCGTTGGCCTATCAGACCGACGCCGAACTCATGCAGTACCTTTTGAACCGCAAGCGAGAAAAACTCATGGAGTACGAGGCGACATTCGAGCGCAAAATTTTCATCGTTCCCATAGCAACCACCCAGTGCTCATTTTGCTAGGGATCTGAGCATGAAGATCCTGGTTCACCTCTGCTGTGGGCCGTGCGCCATCACCCCCGTTTCGGCCCTGATCGAGGCCGGAATGGATGTTACTGGCTTGTTTTTCAATCCGAATATTCATCCCCTCCAGGAGTACCTCCGCCGCCGGGAGGGGGTAGTCCAGGTCGCCCAACGGCTCGGCATCCCGGTCATCTTCAAGGATGACGAATACGATCCGCAGAGCTATTTCCGGTCCGTGACCTTTCGGGAGGCCAACCGATGTCTCTCTTGCTACGCCTTGCGCCTGGAGCGGACACTGTCCATTGCCCGGCGAGGGAAGTTTGACGCCTTCACCACCACGCTGCTGTACAGCAAGTTTCAGAAGCACGACGTGATCCAGGCCTTGGGCCGAGACTTGGCCGCAGGGTCGGACCCGGACTTTCACTACCAGGACTTTCGGACGGGCTGGTCCCAAGGCATTGCCCTGTCGAAGGAATGGGGGATATACCGGCAGCGGTATTGCGGCTGCCTGTACAGCGAGTTCGAACGCTACAGGCCCGAGCTTGAAAGGCTCGCTGACAGGACTGCCTGATTTCATGCTGCTCTACATTCATGTCCCCTTTTGCGTGCGCAAATGCGGGTACTGCGCCTTTCATTCCGGCCTGTTCTCACTCAGAGAAGCGGGCAGGTACGTGGATCTGGTGGTTATGGAGATGGCCTGGTGGGCCAAAACGCTGGGTCCCGCAGAGGTGCAGACGGTCTACCTGGGGGGGGGTACGCCCTCGTTGCTCACGCCTTACCAGGTCGAGGCGATTCTTGCCGCTGCGCATCGGCACTTCGCTGTATCCCCTGATGCCGAGATCACTCTGGAAGCCAATCCGGAATCAGCCCTGGCTGACGGGTTTTTGTCAGAGATCCGGAAACTGGGTGTAAATCGTTTGAGCCTCGGGGTGCAGAGCCTGCGTGATGACCTGCTTTTCCTGCTCGGCCGACCCCACGACAGCGTGCAGGCTTGCAGGGCAGTGGATGCGGCCAGAAAGGCGGGATTCGCGAACCTCAGCCTCGATATGATGTGGGGCCTGCCCGGCCAGAGTCTGGCCATCTGGCTGGAGGACCTGGCCAGGAGTGTGGACCTCGGCCCGGATCATCTGTCCTGCTATGGATTGACCCTGGAGAACGGCACGCCCCTGGCCAGGAGGGCCGCGGCCGGTGAACTGGGTCTTCCGGACGATGAGGAGGAAGCCAGCATGTTCGAGCAGGGTGCGGCGTTTCTCGGAACACGTGGTTTCGAGCACTACGAGATTTCAAATTTTGCGCGCCCCGGGTGCAAAAGCCGTCATAACTTCGGCTACTGGACTGGTCAGGACTACCTGGGACTGGGGCCCTCGGCGGTTTCCACTCTGGGCGAGTACAGATGGACCAACCCCGAAGGGCTTGAAGCGTATTCCGAAACTGTGCAAGGGAACGGGAAAGGTCGGGCGGTTGAAACCCTCCACTGGGACACGCGCCGGCGCGAACAGGTCATGCTGGCCATGCGCACGGGCCGGGGACTGGATCTGAAAAATAACACGGCACTGACCGGAATGGATTTTTCCGGACTGCTGTCCGCCGTCGAGCCGCTGCGCTCCGGAGGGCTGGTCCGTCTTCGATCCGGTCATCTTCAATTGACACGCAACGGCATGCTGGTCAGCAACTCCGTCATCGAACACCTGCTCGATGTCATAGATCGCATGCACGACACAGGAAACGTATGACAGATACCACCGAATTTGGCGACGCCCAATCTGGCGCCCCAAAAACCAAACTTTCCGACACAGCATTTTTTTCCATGCATGACCTGCCCCAAGGCCTCCGGGATGCTGCTGCACGACTCAACTGGACCGAACTGATGCCGGTCCAAATACAGACCATCCCCCGCATGTTGGGCGGTCAGGATGTTATGGTTCAGTCCCAAACCGGCAGCGGCAAGACTGGAGCGTTTCTTTTGCCCATTCTGCATCGCATTGACCCGGCCCTGGGGGCCGTACAGGCTCTGGTTTTGGCCCCGACCCGGGAATTGGCCGTCCAGGTCAGCCGAGATGCTGAACACTTAGGGCGGGATGTTGGAGTACGGGCCCTGCCCATTTACGGGGGAGTAGGATACAAAGCCCAGCTCCAGGGACTGGATGACGGAGCCCAGCTCGTCATCGGCACGCCAGGCCGCATTCTGGATCATCTTCTCAAGGGAAATTTCAATCTGGACCGGCTGAAGATTCTGGTCTTTGACGAAGCCGATCGCATGCTGTCCATGGGTTTCTACCCGGATATGAAGCAGCTGCAACGCTATCTGCCGCGCGGGCTGCAGTCCGCCATGTTCTCGGCCACCTA
>JAAYCS010000151.1 GCA_012729655.1 Desulfovibrionales bacterium
GCGAGTCCCAGTTTTCGTCCGAGATCGATGATGGTCACGATCCGGCCGCGCAGATTCATGATGCCGAGCACGTATGCGGGGGCCTGGGGAACCCTGGTCATTTCCAGCTGCCTGTTCATTTCCTGAATGGCATTGATGTCGATTCCGCAGAGTGCGGAACCTATGAAGAAACAGGCCAGCTGTACTGGACCGGTCATTGCCTTGGATGCATGCTCCATGGACTTTTCCCTCTCTCATTCAGCTCGCGTAGCGCTTCAAACAGTCATAAATGGTTTGCAGAAGCAGCTCCCTGTCCAGCTTGATCTGATACTCATCGATCCCCAGGGCCTTGCCTCTGGCCATATCCTCATCACCGGCCAGTGAGGTCAGCGCAACGATGGGCAGCATGGAAAAACGGGTGTCCTGGCGGATGCGCCGGGCCAGTTCAAAACCGTCCATGTTGGGCATTTCGATGTCGGTGACGACCAAATCGTATTTTTCAGGCTCGCCCTCCAACATTGTCCACGCAACGAGGCCGTCCGGTGCCACTTCCACGGTGTACCCGTCATCCTCTATGAATTTTTTGACCTGATTGCGGAAAAAATCCGAATCCTCCACCAGAAGAAGGTGCGGGACACCCACCTGGCCCGCGTCGTCCGGGATTTCAACGGTTCCCCGCACGGCGAACCAGTCCGGCTGCACAGTTTGAATCAGCTCGAAAATGTCCACGAGCAACGTCGTGTTGCCCCCAATGACAGCCGAGCCGCTGATGCCGGGCTGCTTGAGGGTGAAGGTATCCACCCTCAGGCTCACCTCCATGGCGTCCACGGGCTGCTTGGCCAGGAGTCCGATCTCATGCCCAGCCATGAGAAAAACGATGACCACCAGTTCCCCCGAAAGCTCCATCATGCCCACGTTGGCGGCTTGATCCATGGAGAATACCGGGAGGGTCCCTCCCCGATACTTGATCACCCTTCGGCCGCCCAATTCCTCGATCTCCTCTGCATTGACCAGCTCCACGCGGGCCACAAGGTCAAGCGGCACAGCGCAATGCTCCTGCGGGGTGTTGCGGAAGAGGAAAAGGGAAAGACGTTCCTCATTCTCGTCGGACGCGCTGCCTCTGGCCACCTGCACTGTCCGCTCACGGGCGCTTCCCAGGCCCAACTCGCCCAGGCGGCCGAGGCCAACCACATCCAGGATCAGGGCCACATGGCCGTCTCCCATGATCGTCGCGCCGGCATATCCCTGGCAGGACTTGAAATGGCGGCCCAAAGGCTTGACCACGATCTCCACGGAATCATGCAGCCGGTCCACCACCAACCCATAACGAAACTGGCCGGCAGAAACGACCACCACATGGATGTCATCCCGGTCACATTTTTCATCTCCCCATTGGGATGCAGACGCATCCCCCCGGAGTATTCCGGCAACCATGCGTGAGGCCTGACACGCCCCGGCATCGAGACCAAGCACGTTGGACAGATACAAAAGCGGAATCAGCTCACCTCGCAGCACAAGCACTTCCGCATCACCGACCAATTCCACCCGTTCCCGGATCTGGTCCACAGAAAGTCTGAGCAGCTCGTCCACATTGACCTGCGGGATGGCGTAGCGTTCCTGACCAATGGATACAAGCAGACTCGGGATGATGGCCAGCGTCAAAGGGAGCTTGATGCGGATGGTCGTTCCGTGCCCTTGGGATGTTTCGATGTCCACCTGCCCGCCCAGCTGATCCAGGTTTGACTTCACCACATCCATGCCCACACCCCGGCCTGAGACATCTGTCACCTTCTCAGCCGTGGACAACCCGGGCAGAAAAATCAAGTGGGCCTTTTCCTTGCCGGACATGTTTTTGGCCTGATCCAGCGTAATGAGCCCGCGGGCCAGGGCTTTTTCCACAATCTTGTCGGTGTTGAGCCCCCGGCCGTCATCGACGATCTCAATGATAACCTGTCCGGCTTCATGATAGGCCTTCAGAATGATTGTGCCTGTGGAAGGCTTCCCCGCCCTCACCCGTTCATCCGGAGTCTCTATCCCGTGATCAGCAGAGTTGCGGACCAGATGGGTCAGCGGATCACCCAGTCCCTCGATGATGGTCTTGTCCAGTTCCACATCATTGCCTTCGAGCTGCAGGTCGATCTCTTTACCCAGGTTACGGGCGAGATCGCGGACAACGCGCGGAAACTTGTTGAAGATGTTGCCCACGGTCTGCATACGCGTAAGCATGATCGTTTCCTGCAGCTCCGAGGTGACCAGGTCCAGACGCTGACCCGCCACCTCGATCTGGTGGAAGGTATTGGTGGAAATGGCCTGCATGAGCTGATTGCGGCTCAGGACCAGCTCCCCGGCCAGATTCATGAGATTTTCCAGAAGGCTCACGTGCACCCGCAGGGTATCCGATTGGGATGCGGCCGACCTGGAAGTCCTTGATTCAACCTTTGGTCCGTCTTGGGACCAGGACTTTGGCAGCCCTGCCTTCGTGGGCTGCTCCATGGGCTGATCGACCTGATTCGAGAGGGGCTGGCCGGGTGCCGCAGCGGGCATTGGGGGAACGGCAACGTCGCCATCCAGGGACTGCTGCTTCTGGATGTCGGCGTGCCCCTCGTGCAGGGAGCCAGGGCGAGGGGTCTCAGGATCACTGAGCCTGTCCGCAGAGGCGGCGGACGAGGCCGAAGAGGTGCCAAAACGCAGAGGCATGATGCATTCCTGCTTCAGTTCAAGCAGTGCAGGGATGATATCGTCCTCGATGATGGAGCCAAAAAGAGCGAACAGGGGGATCCGCTGGGAGAAATGCCCGTCTTCCAGGTCCCCCACCGCCTCGACATCCACCTTCAGATCCAGGATCGTTCCGGTCGAATCCATGGTCTGGACGAGGTCGAGGGGATTTTTGTTCTTATCCTGAACGTCATGAATGAGATCAAATTCGAGGAGATAGAGATTTTTGCCGCCTTTGCAGTGCTGCAGAAGAACGGTCTCGGGCAGAGAAAAAATGATGCGACCAGAACGGTCCGCAATATCGACGGCACGGTCCGCCGCCTTGTTTTCCAAGGTCTGAGATCGATGGGAAGCAACGCTTGTCAAAGCCGCAATATGGTCCTCGATATCCTCGTCATTGCTTCGGGCCACGTTGCCGATCAGGTCCCGCAATTTGTCAAAGGCCAACAGGACAATGTTGACCACGTCCGGTTCCGGGGTCAATTCGCGGTTGCGGATCATGTCCAGCACGCCTTCGATCTTGTGTCCAAGATCCTTGATTTTAGTCAGACCCAGAAAGCCCGCGCCACCTTTGATGGAATGGGCCGCGCGGAAGACCTTGTTGACCAGTTCTTCGTCGATTTGGGCTCCGGCCTGCTCGATGGCCAGCAGATCATTCTCGATATCGCCAAGGTGTTCGGCCGATTCTTCCACGTACATCTGCAGCGTCTCGTCATCCATCATCATGGCGTGAACTCCGTGAAATTTTCAACCAGCGGGCATGACCAACCCTGCCCCAGATCTCCGTAAAAGAGCAGGCCACCCGGTGAACCCTCGTGTTCCACCAGCCTACGTGGCTGTCAGCAAAGGTCGTCTTCTTTTCCACCCTTGACCCGGAGCTGGAGACCACCTCCTAGGCGCGCATGTTCAAATGCTGGTCAAGACGCATGGATCGAAACATTTTCATGATATTTTCCGGAATATTGACGAGCGAGAAATGTCCACCGATCTTCTGCATGGAATTGTGCATGGCAATGACCATGCCCATTCCCACAATGTCCATCTTCTTGGTGCCGTCGAGATCGAGCCGCAATTCCAACGGACCTTCATGCAGGAGGTTGACCACCTCGTGTTTGAAACCCGGAACCGTCGCTGCCACAAGATCGTGTTCTGGGCTGATCGTGACGAGGACACCTTCTCGGACAACGGTCGACATGCCAGACTCCTTGTGGGCTGGATCTTGATCAGGGCCTGCGTTCTTCTCATCCGGGCCCACATGCACAAAGACCCTACAGCAGCCTCAATTTATTGCAACAACAACTGAACATTCCGGGCAATCGCGGTCAGGAGAACAGTCTCTGCATGACGGACTGATACCGTCATTCCGGGTCAGCCTGCATGCCCTGGATCTTTGACTCCCTGCTTCTGGCCACAATGCTCTTGGCCGGGATGAGCCCCGTGGCTGCGGCCGAGACGATGTTCCCGGCCACGCCCGGCCCGTCGCCAGCCACGTAGAGCCCGGCAATGGCCGTTTCCAGATTTTCGTTGCACTCCACCTGGGTGGCGAAGAACTTGATCTCCGGCGCGTAGAGGAGCGTTTCATCGTTGGCCACGCCGGGCACCACGAGATTGAGCTTCTCCAGGCCCTCCACCAGGTTGGTCAGGATGCGCTCGGGCAGGGCCATGGCGATGTCGCCGCAGACGACCTTCTTCAGCGTCGGTTCGATGTAGCTGTTGCGGATGCGGTTCCAGGTGGAGCGCCGCCCGCGCTTCAGGTCCCCGAAGCGCTGCAGGATGGGCTTGCCACCGCCGATGAGGGTGGCCAGGCGGCCGATGGACTCGCCGTAGGCCTGGTTGTCCGTGACCGGCTCATTCAGGACAACCTTGGACAGGAAGGCGAAGTTGGTGTTTTCGCTCTTCTTGTCCATGTAGGCATGGCCGTTGACGCAGACGAAATCCTGGTAGTTCTCCTGGGCGATGAACCCGCCGTAATTGGTACAGAAGGTGCGGGTCAGATCGTCGTACTTGGAGGTGCGGATGAAGAAGGTCGGGTCGTAGATGATGGAGCATAGGTCCTGCATGATCTCGTTGTGGACCTCCACGCGCACCCCGACCTCGATGCCCCGCTGGGTCACGGCCAGGCCGTGGCGCTGCACGAGCTGGCCGACCCACTCGGCGCCGACCCGGCCCGGGGCCAGGATGACGTTTTCGGCGCGGTGCTCGCCCTTGTCCGTGATCACTCCGCGCACGCGGCCGCCTTGGACCAGGATGTCGCGGACCTCCTCCCTGGTGCGCACGGTCACGCCCCTGGACTGGATGTACTCGACCATGCCCGTGATGTGGCCGGGCAGGTTGTCGCTGCCCAGATGCTTCTGCTTGATGACCAGCAGGTCGATACCGAACTTGCGGGCCTCCTTGCGGATGGACTTGGCCTCCTCGATGTTGGTCGGGTAGACCTTGCCGTCCATACCGAAACGGTTGAAAATGGTTTCGGTCTCGTCAATCAATCGCATGGCCTGGCCCGCGCTCATGAACTGGGTCAGGTCGGTCTTGCCCAGCTTGTGGATGAAGTTGAGCTTGCCATCGGAAAAGAGCCCGGCCCCGCCCATGCCGGAAAGAATGTTGCACGGTTTGCAGTGAACGCAGTCCTGCTCTCCCACCAAAGGACAGTTTCTGGACTTGGAGGCCCGGCCCTTCTCAATCAGCAGCACCTCCAGGCTGGAGTGCTCCGCCAGATGAAAGGCGGCAAAGAGCCCGGCCGGACCACCTCCAACGATGATGACGTCGAATTTCTTCCTTTCCACGGATTTCACTTGCCCTCGGTCTTCTTTTTCCTGGCCGTCATGGTATGGCGCTTTTGGGCCGAAAGCTCGACCTTGCGCAGGCGGATACTCTGGGGCGTCACTTCCACCATCTCGTCATCCCGAATGAAATTCAGCGCCTTTTCGAGGGTCATGGGCAGCACCGGCGTAAGAATGATGGCCTCATCCTTTCCTGAAGCCCGCAGGTTCGTGAGCTTCTTTTCCTTGGTGGGGTTGACGTCGATGTCGTTTTCACGGTTGTGCTCGCCGATGATCATGCCTTCGTAAACGGGATCTCCCGGCTGAACGAACATGCGCCCACGGGGCTCCAGATTGAAAATGGCATAGGGTATGGCCTGGCCTTGGCGGTCGCTGACCAGGGAACCTGAAAAGCGGGTTGGAAAATCCCCCCGGTATTCGCCGTACCCGTCAAAAAGGGAGTTCATGATCCCAGTGCCCTTGGTATCGGTCAGGAACTCGTCCCGGTAGCCGATCAGGGCCCGGGACGGTACGGAGAATTCCATGCGCACGCGGCCGCTGCCGTTGTTGACCAGGTTCAGAAGCTTTCCACGACGGATGGACAGTTTTTCCGTGACCACACCCATGAATGCCTCGTCGCAATCCACGTACACATGTTCCAGGGGCTCCATGCGCTTGCCGTTCTTCGTCTTGTAGATAACCTCGGGACGGCCCACGCCCAGTTCGAATCCCTCCCGGCGCATGGTCTCGATGATGATGGCCAGTTGGAACTCGCCCCGGCCCTTGACCATCATGGAATCCTTGTCCTCGCTTTCATCCACCTGGATGGCCACGTTGATCAACGCCTCCTTTTCCAGACGGTCCTTGATCTTGCGGGACTGCACGATCTTGCCTTCCCGGCCGGCAAAAGGCGATGTGTTGATGGTGAAACGCATGGATACCGTGGGCTCGTCCACGTCGATGCGCTTCAGTCTGACCGGGCTCTCCTTCAGGCAAATGGTGTCGCCGATGTTGACCTTATCCAGGCCCGCCAGAACCATGATGTCGCCCATCTCGACCTGCTCCTGATCCTTGAGCTGCAGGCCCTCGTATGCCTGAACTTTGGTCGGACGGAAGAGAGTTTGGGCATCGTTTTCGCCCATGCACAGGAGGTCCGTCTTCTCGCGCAGGGTGCCGGCCTTGATCTTGCCGATGACCAGCCGGCCCAGGTAGTCTGAATACCCCAGATCCGAGACAAGCATATGAAAGGGCGCGGACGGATCAAAGCGCGGACCCGGGATACGCTCCACAATAAGATCGAAAAGAGCATGCAGGTTCCCCTCCCGCTGGTCCAGTGTGGGAGAAGCTATGCCTTCCCGCCCGATGGCATACAGCACAGGGAATTCCAACTGCTCCTCATCCGCCCCGAGATCGATAAACAGGTCGTAGACTTCGTCCAGCACCTCCTGGGGCCGGGCATCGGCGCGGTCGATCTTGTTCACGACGACGAGGATGGGCAGGCTGGCGTCCAGGGCCTTCTTCAACACGAAACGGGTCTGAGGCAGAGGGCCTTCGGAAGAGTCCACCAGCAGGACAGCGCCATCGACCATGGACAGGGCGCGCTCCACCTCCCCGCCGAAATCAGCATGCCCGGGAGTATCCACGATGTTGATCTTCACGTCCCTCC
>JAAYCS010000152.1 GCA_012729655.1 Desulfovibrionales bacterium
CTGGGCTGTAAGCGTGCCGGACCGTGAATCCTCACACGGAATCAACGAACTGCCGTTTGCCCTGGGCTGTGAGCGTGCCGGACAGCCGAAGGACATATATGCAGGGCGTCCCGGAGCGCTCAGGCTCAGGGCTCGGTCATTGCGAGCGCAGCGAAGCAATCCATGTTTTTCCTGATTGTTTGTCCGGGACCTGCCCCTACCACTCCGCACCACCCCGCATTTCCCGCCAGAATTCGCCGGTCTTCCCTCCAAAATTGGACCGGCGCTGACAAAATTTGTCGTTCCGGATCGTCGCATTCCGGCATTTTTCCCTCAACGAGCCGAAATCAAAGAAAATTCAATTCTGGCACGATTCATGATAGAAGGTCGCCACGAGCATCACTACCATCAACCCATTTTTTTGGAGGACGTATGAATCGGTTCAGAATGAGAAAAGGCGAAAAAGGCTTCACCCTGGTTGAATTGTTGATCGTCGTGGCCATCATCGGCATCCTGGCCGCCATCGCCATCCCGCAGTATGTTAAATACAAGAGAAATGCTTCTAAATCGGCTTGTGAGTCTGATCTGAGGAACTGTATGACTGAAGTTGCAGGACAATTCGCGCTTAATAATTCAATTAGTGAACTCCTTTGCAATAATTCAGTTCCTGGCAACAAGTTCCCAGGTTATGTTTCTACGCTGACGAACGGAACATTGGTGAGCAACACGGCTGCAGATCAAAATGCCACTGATTCTGTAGCTGTACCAGTTTCAAATAGTTATTATGGTGTTACTATGAGTGCCCAGATTGATGATAACGGCGCTAACTGTACTTTTGCTGACTAGTAGCTGGTTACTTTCTAAAAGTCTTGTGTGCCGGGCTCGGTGTAGATCACCAGCCCGGCTTTCTTTTGATAGGCAAAACGGGTCAAATCTTCCTTTGACGAAACATCCCTGAGACATTATCAACTTCCCATGGCCCGACCACTGCGCATCGAATTTGACGGCGCCTGGTACCTCATCATGAACCAGGGCCGCCGGCAGGAGAGGATTTTCCACGACAGCCAGGACTGCACGGCCTTCGTGGACCTGCTCCAGGGCACGTCCGCCATGTTCAGAGTCGGGGTGGCGGCCTACTGTCTCATGCCCAGCCACTACCACCTGCTGCTCCAGACCTCGGAGGCCAACCTGGCCCGGGCCATGCGCCACCTGGGCGGGGTGTACACGCAGTGGTTCAACCGCCGGCACGGCGTGGACGGGCAGCTCTTCCGGGGCAGGTACAAGGCCATGCTGGTCGGCGACGAGGAGTATCTGGCCGGCCTGCTCCGCTACATTCACCGCAACCCGCTGCAGGCCGGCCTGGCCCAGGACCTGGCGGACTATCCCTGGAGCAGCCACCACGGCTACCTGCGCCGGGGCAAAGAGTGGAAATGGCTGCACGCGGAACCCCTGCTGGCGCGGTTCTCGGACGACCCGGCCAAGGCCAGGGCCGCATACCGCCGCTCCATGGCGGAGGATGTCGACGAAACCATCGAACGCGTGTTTTCCCTGAAGAAGCTGCCGTCGGTCCTCGGCACCCCGGAATTCGTGCAGGC
>JAAYCS010000153.1 GCA_012729655.1 Desulfovibrionales bacterium
ATCTCAAAGGCCAGCGGCAGCATGAACAATAGATTGAGCAGAGAGGCAAGACGGCACGAACTGAAAGCGAGTCTCATCACACGCTGTCGATCTCCAGCACCCTCTGTGGCGACAATTTCTGGATTCAATGCCGTTGTCAATGCGTTTGTTAGCGCTGTAACCTGCCCGGACACCTGCGTTCCGACATTCAACGCCGCATTGACCAGAGGTCCGAAAAACTTGTTCCCGATCAAAGCAACGCCTTGGCTACAGCCCAACCAGCCCAATGCCCCGAAAAAATTCCATGCCGCAAAATCCGACAATTCTTTGATTTTGCGCCTATCCCACCACTGCCTAAAGCACAGCCGTGTTTCAGGGAACGAGATCCAGGCACGTGTCACATAAATCAGCGCAGACAAGAGACCGACACCGACACTGTAGCAGGCATAATAAACCAATCTATCACCTGCATAACGCAGCAGGGTCCAGGCGAAGAAGAAATTCAACACGGTGCCGATGGACTCATACACCGCTTGTTCCGCGATTCGCTGCCGCGCCACATAAACAGCCCGAAAGGGTACAAGTGTCATGGAGATGAAGGCAGAAAAGACGGAGAGGCGGAAGACCCAGACGCAACTCGCCAACCGCTCAGGCGGGATCACCAGCCAATTCCTGACCATCCATACGCCCAACGGATACCCGACCAAAACAAGGATTGCGGGCACCAACGCGTGAATGGAAAGCGAAGCGTTGAACCAAGCGCGCAACTCGTCGTACGCGCAACTTTCCGCCGCTCGGCATTGGCCCATGGCAAAGGAGAGATGCCGGGAGGCGCTGGTCGCCATCACCGCATTAAGAAACGTGATGAACACCGTGATGGATCCCACCACGCCGAACAGTCCGAAATCGACAGCCCCAAGTCCTTGCAACACCCAGCGGGTACTGAACAGGCCCAACGCAAGAACAAGCAAACTCCTAGCATAGGTGCCCCCCGTGTTCAGCAAAATACGCGAGGAGGCTCTCATAGTCCCTGCTTTGAGCGTTGCGTATTGAATGTTAAGCGTTGAGCGTTCGCCCGACTCCGCCACCCCATCGCTAATAACAGGGCAACGCCCAGAGCACTGGCACCATAAATTGCCACCCGCCGGACCGGCATGCCGGTATACTTACGGATTTGCCATTTGATTTCGCCCAACATCGAATCCCGTCCCTGCAACATCCTCTCGCCAGCAATGGATAGCCCGGTTTGCTCACCTGGATCGGACAGCAAGCTTTTCAGTTTTCCAAAATGATTAGCAGCTAATTCACGCGGTGAACACTCCATTTTTACACATAGATAAGCTGCCCGTCCTATAACCGCACCCATCTGCGCAGTCGTGTTCATGACCCGCGGCGAAGCCAAGGCCACATGTGTGCCGCTCATATTCCTACCAGCCATAAAAAGGTTCTCGATATTACGGGAATAAAAACATCGGAAGGGAATCGGATAGGGCTTGATCCGAATCATCTCATTCGGGGACTCTGGCAACAGTCTCTTGATATCCGGATCATCATAAGCCGCCGACCGGAACTCTTGCCCCGGGAAGAAGCGTGCGTTATCCGGATGCGGAAAATGCATATCCAAATACCATGTTGTCGTTACGCATCCATCCTCGTAAAGGCGATGCTGTGTCAGGTCATCCTGTGTGAGAATATAATCCCCCATCAATCGGCGCGACTCCCGTTTCCCCGTGATATAAGCCGCCCAACAAAGTTCCGCCTTGCGATAACGCTCTTTCTGGACACTTCTGTTCTTTAAAAAGTCCCAAGCACCAAACATAGCACGGAAATTATGATCACGAATCTTCTCCGCCTCAAAGATCTGATCTTGTTCAAAGCCGCTTTCCCAGTTCCAATAGACGGCATACGGCTCTTTCGTTTGCGCATCTGGATCAAACCCAATCGCCGACACATGCAAGGATTCTTCGTTAATCGTCAAAGCCCAGGAGCATTCAG
>JAAYCS010000154.1 GCA_012729655.1 Desulfovibrionales bacterium
GAATGACGTTGCATCCAGGTGAGGTGGTTCTCATTCCTTTTCCGTTTTCAGACAAGCAGGCGGCCAAGCGTAGGCCGGTTCTCGTTTGAGATCCTGCGACGGGTTCGGAGACTTTCTTGCCGCCGCAATCACTTCTCAGGCCGGGCACGAGGATGGTTTGATCTTATCCGCAAATGATCTGGCTGAAGGAGAATTGCCTAAGACAAGCTGGGTCAGGGTTTCGAAGCTCTACACATTGAACAGAGATTGCGTCGTCGCCCGATTCGGAGCCCTCAATTCCGAAGCATTCGCTAAGGTCCACAAGGAAATCTGTCGAGCCGTCGGCTGTCTGGAAAGTTGAGGGCGACAGGTATGGGGCCAGGAGCGTGGCATGGGGTCAGCCATCAAAAGGACCGAGGTCAAGAGAAAGTGCTCCTTCGGGCCAGGAAATCAGGTTTTCTCGCCTCGGGAAAAACCACTGGATAACGCCTCGGATTTCTTTGCTTTCTGCCTTTCTCGAATTATCAGTATTGCGTGTTGGCGTATTTCGCCGCACCAGTCACCCATCAGGATCTAGGCCGCCGGAGCCGCCCCACCGTCTTGCGACGGCCAGATAATCTTCGATCCCACGCCATGTCCAAAGTGTTGTTACAGATCTCATGGTTGCGAACCAACCCGTTGCTGTCTCATGTCGTGGTCGACGAAACAAAGTCATCCGAAAAGCTGGAAGCGCTGGCTGCCAATCAAATCTCATGGTTATGCCAAATCCAATGCTGGTTCCCCACCGCATCCAAATTCACATGCATGCGGCATGGCGTCGAAGAATTTTGCGGTGATGACCTGCGCCAGCAGGCACGGCGTGGCGATGCCCTTGGGGATGATCTACTGCGGCACGGGCGCGATGCGCACCACCGGTATGCCGAGTGGTGATTGGTGAACAGTGATTGGTGATTGGGAAGAAAGAAAACTTCAGGGTGTCAGGCCAGGATTTTTCCAATCACCATTCACTCGTGCCCCGTGAGGGGCATTTTCAGCAAGAGGTTCCGCGTCCTTGTCCTCCGGGATACACTCTGGCGGCACTGGCCAGGAGGCCGGACCTGGTCATGCCCAGTCGGCGTGCCTTGGCGTCAATTGCTTCCAGGTCAGCCTTGGGTAGGCTGATGGATATCTTGACCGGGGTCATGTCCGCGTTCGGAGCTTGAATGAGCTGCAAGACCGGTTCGCGGTGCGGGTCAACACTTTCGTCTGTTTCGCTCGCGGCAAAGGCCCGGGCCTGGGCCATATTGGATGGTTCCGGTAGCGGTCTGCGCGCCTTGGCGTACTCTTCGGACACAATGGCCAACGCATCGGCTCCCATGGTCATGCATTCATCCAGAGTATCCCCTTGCGACGTAATTTCAGGAAAATCAGGAGATACAATGGCATACCCGCCCTCAACGACAGGCAAGAAAACCAGAAAATAATAGGCCATGACGCCCTCCTTTTAATGCAACTCGACGCCGGTTTGTTTTTCGATTTGGCGTACAATCTTTTCCGGAATTTCCGTGTGTCTGCCGATGATGGCCCTGAAGATGCCATGACAATCATATGCCTTGGTGTGGCTTCCACCTTCCTGAAACGTGAACCCTCTATCGCCAGCCTCTTCAGGATATCCTTTCTCTTCATGCCGCCACCTCAAATATTGTTGAAAGAAATGGTATGGATATTTTTCCATACCGTCAAGATTGGTATGGAAAAAAATATGAGGCAAAAAAGGGCTCACCCATCAAAAGGACCGAGGTCTTGAATCTTCATTTCTGGCTGCCCGAGTTGTCCCGAATCCATGCTGCGGGTTTTTCTGTTTGACCAGACCATGGACAGCGCAAAGAGCGTTATGCATAATCGGAATCAGTTGTGTTCGCAGGCATGGGCATTGCATAATCTGACCTGACTGCAAAAAGTCGTCATCCTCTTGGAGAAGGGGATCCATGTATGGACTTTTCAACTGTCTGAAAGGGATGACACGCAGACGCATTTGCGGCTTTTTGCAGTATCGCCTGATCTGACCACCCATTTTTCGGACTTCAACAGCGCGGGGCACCTCCTTTCAGCATGACCATTCCCATTCATTCCACTCTGGCCACTTTTGCCGCCGTCATCGTCGCCTTGGGCTTCGCCGCGCGCATGGTTCGCGGCCTCGTGCGAGGGGAGCGCTCCAGGGCATCGGGCGTGCTGGCCC
Organism: Desulfovibrionales bacterium; assembly: GCA_012729655.1. Taxonomy (GTDB): domain Bacteria; phylum Desulfobacterota; class Desulfovibrionia; order Desulfovibrionales; family Desulfomicrobiaceae; genus Desulfomicrobium. Next base: position 2,198 of record JAAYCS010000154.1, read on the forward strand.
TGGCCCTGACCCTGGTGGCCGCCTTGGAGATTCTGGACCTGCTGACCATGCTCAATCCCATGGACATGCAGGCATGGCGGCAGGCCGGGCTCGTGGTCGAAGGCGCCCTGGCTCCGGCCTGGGTCTGGTTCACGGCCCTGTTCGCCCGGGACTACGAGGAGGGCCGCCTGCCCTGGACCCAGCGCGGACTCATTGCGCTGTCCGCCCTCATGCCGGCCTGGGCCGGGTTCCTGGCTGCCACCGGAGCCTACTTTACCCCGGATTTCGACACCGAGCAGGTCCTCTTCCTGCTGCCCGGGTCCTTCTATTTCTACATCGCCCTGTCGCTGTGCTGCGTGGCGGCCCTGGTCAACATCGAAGCCACCCTGGCCGGGGCCGTGCATTTCCGGCGCTGGAAGATCAAGTTCATCCTGCTGGGGGCCGTGTGCGTGCTGGCCTCCCAACTCCTCTATTTCAGCCAGGGGCTCCTGTACCGATCCATCGACATGCGCCTGGCCGGTCTGCGCTCCCTGGCTCTGCTCCTGGGCGCCCTGCTCATGTGGTATTCGGACCTGCGGCGGGGGCCGGAAGTCAGGATCAGCTTCTCCAGGAGGATGGCCATCAAGTCCGTGGTCCTGGCCGTGACGGGTCTCTACCTGGTGGGCCTGGGGCTCATGGGCGAGGGGGTGCGCATCCTGGGCGAGGAGCTGGGGCGGGCCGTGCTTTTGGGCGTGAGCTTTCTGTCCGGGCTTGGCCTGGTCGTTGTCTTCCTCTCGGACCGGTTGCAGCGCAGGATCCGCCTCTTCCTGCAGCTGCATTTCTACGGCGAGAAATACGACTATCGCATCCAGTGGGCGCAGTTCATGGACAGGCTGAGTTCTGTCCGCACCCAGGATGAACTGCGCCAGGCGGCCTTGTCGGCCTGCTGCGAGACCTTCGGCATTGTGGGGGCGGCCCTCTTTCTGTACGATCATTCCAGCCGGGCCTATGTCCCGGTCAGCCTGGTGGAGATGGACTCCAGGGAAGGGGTGTTCGGCGTGGAGTCGGTCCTGGTCTCCCAGCTCAAAAGCCAGCGGTCCGTGGTCCGCGCCTCAGACATGGCGGAGACGTCGGACTGGTTGGAGGGGGCCGGTTTTGCCATTCCCCTCCTGCGGGAGGAGAACCTGGACGGGTTCGTGCTCCTGGGGCCGTCCATCAACCCGCAGGAGGAGTACGACGAGGAGGACTTCGAGCTGATGAACACCATGGCCCGGCACATCTCCTCGGCCCTGCTGAACATGCGCCTCACGGAGCAGCTGGCCCGCTCGCGGGAGATGGAGATCATGGGCAAGGTCTCGGCCTTTGTGGTCCACGACCTGAAGAACCACGTCTACACCCTGTCCCTCATGGTCGACAACGCCCGCAAGTTCATCGGCAACCCGGAATTCCAGAAGGA
>JAAYCS010000155.1 GCA_012729655.1 Desulfovibrionales bacterium
TCACCACCAAGAAGGAAAAAGGGACGGGCCTGGGCATGTCCATCACCTACGGCATTGTCAAACGCCTGGGTGGTGACATTCAGGTCAAAAGCAAACTTGGCGAAGGGACCACGATCACCATCATGCTCCCCAAAAAGCCAGTGGAAGGATAGACATTATGGACATGAGCACGTGGAACATCCTGCTGGTGGACGACGAGGTCGAATTCATCACTACCCTGGCCGAGCGTCTGGAACTGCGCGGCATCAACGCCAGGGGCACCCATGACGGAGAATCGGCCCTCAAGGAAGTGGCTGTGAACGAACCCCAGGTCATCGTTCTGGACGTGATGATGCCGGGCATGAAGGGACTCGAAGTCCTGCAACGGGTCAAGGAAGCCCACCCCAAGGTGCAGGTCGTCCTCCTCACCGGCCAGGGCAAGACCAGGGACGGCATCGAAGGCATGCAGCATGGCGCGTTTGCCTATCTGATGAAGCCCCTTGACCTGGAAGAACTCATTCATACCCTGAAGGACGCCCTCCAGTCCGGACGAGGAAACCGCCATGACTGATATCGCGGGCGAAGCCAGATTTATGGGTGCGGTCACGGCCCTGACCATGCATGAAATGCAGAACATCCTGGCCATCATCCGGGAATCGGCCGGACTCATGGGCGACATCCTGAAGGTCAATGCCAGGGTGGACTTCAAGCATCGGCCAAACATGGAGCGCACCCTTGAACACATCACGACCCATGTGGAGCGCGGCAAGGGGCTGTTGGAGGCCACCAGCCGGCTGGCCCACTCCCCGGACGACGACATGCTGGACAGTTGCGACCTGGCAGTCCATGCCCGGGTGGTGGCCCTCCTGTCCGAACGGCTGGTCCGCCTCAAGGGAGCGTCCGTGAACTTCACCCCTGTTCCCGCACCCCTGCCCGTGGCAGTGGGTGCCCTGCGCGTGCTCATGATCGGCTACCAGTCCGTGCAATGGGCCGTGGGATCAGGCACAAAGGATGGGCACGTCAAGGTGGAACTGGAGCCAGGCCAGGACTTCCACATCATGACCGTGGTCCCTCCCCAAGGAGTCACTCCCGATGCCAAGGCACTGGACTGCATCCGCAAACTCCTCGATGATGGCCGCCTGGAATGGGACGGAAGAATGCTGCGCATCTTTTTCCCGGTGCGGAAGTAAGGGTGTCATGGACGCCATCAATGTTCTCCTGATCGACGACGAAGAGGCCTTCGTCACCACCTTGCAGGAAAGACTTGAACTGCGGGGACTCAATGCTCGGGTGGCCCTTGACGGCAGGACCGGTCTGCAGATGATCGAAGCCGATCCCCCGGACGTGGTTGTCCTGGATCTGCGCATGCCGGGCATAAGCGGCACCGATGTCCTGCGGCGGATCCGCGCCCAGTGGCCCGGCATGCCCGTCATCATGCTCAGCGGGCATGGGTCTGACCAGGACTTCGAGTCTTGCATGAACCTGGGAGCATCTGTCTATCACAAAAAACCGCTGGACATTGCCGTCCTGCTGGAAAGCATCCTGTCCGTGGTTCAGGGCCCGGTTCCAACCCTCTGAGGTTCCCATGGTCAATGTCCTAGTCGTTGATGACGAGCGGGATTTCGCCGACATTCTGTCCCAGCGACTCCAGGCGCGCGGCCTTGATGTGCGTGTCGCCTACAGTGGGCAGGAAGCCCTGGATCAGACACGGCACATTCCGCCCGACGTGGTTGTTCTGGATGTGACCATGCCTGGCATAAGCGGACTGGACACCCTGGAGGAATTGAAGAGGATCAGCCCCCGCACCGAGATCATCCTGCTCACGGCTGATTCCACCGTAGGTACGGCCGTGAGCGGCATGAAGCTTGGCGCCGGAGACTACCTGATCAAACCGGCCGATATCGACACCCTGGTCGCGGCCATTGGCGAGGCCGAGACACGTCGCATGGATGGATTGTCCCGGCAGCGCATGGCCGAAACCGCCAAGCTGGCCGCCCTGGGCGAACTGGCCACGGGTGTGGCCCATGAAATCAACAATCCCCTGCATGTCATGGTCAACGAGGTGGGCTGGATCGGAGAGCTTCTGGAAGAAGCCGGGATCGAAAAAAAACTGGGTGAGGAAATCCGTCAAGCCCTCCATCTGATCCGCCATCAGGCCCAACGCTGCAAGGCCATCACCTCGAAGCTGCTGACCTTGCGCCCGGTCCGGAATTCGCGGGCGTCCCTGACCACGCTCCCGTCGCTGGTCAGAGTCATCCTGGACCGGCGCAGGGACAGAATTGACGGTCTGGGGGTCACCACCCATGAGGCGTGGGGATCAGATCTGGGCCACGTTCCGGTCCCCGAGTCGGAATGGGAGCAGATCCTGGCCAACGTCATTGACAACGCCCTGGATGCCATGGAGCAGGGAGGGGGAAACCTGCGCCTGCTCGGAGAGACCCAGGGACACGAATTGGTTGTGTCTGTCGGGGATTCGGGCTGTGGCATCGAAGCCCATCTGCTGACACGAATTTTTGAGCCCTTTTTCTCCACCAAGGACGTGGGCAAGGGCATCGGATTGGGGCTGGCAATCTGCCACAGCATCATCGAGTCCATGGGAGGAACCATTTCCGTGCGCAGCTCGCCCGGAAACGGTTCGACCTTCACCATACGGGTGCCCGTGGCCATGCATGCGCAAAACGAACACACCAGGCCGGAACATCCGGCGTCTTCCAAGGAGGAGTGAACATGAACAAGATGAAGCTGCTGATCGTGGACGATGAGAAGGATCTGTGTCGTATTCTCGCGGACCGCTTGAATATTTTGTACGGCATCACCCCGGACATGGCCCACACGGGCGATGATGCCCTGGAGATGGTGAAGAAGAAAAACTACGATGTCGTGGTCCTGGACATCGAAATGCCCGGCATCGACGGCATCGAAACCCTGAAGCGAATCAAGGAGATCAACCCCAAGATCCAGGTCGTGCTCTTCACCGGACACGGCAGCGACGAAACTCGCCGCATGGGTGAAGTCCTGGGCGCATTCAGCTACGTGGACAAGATCGACGGCCTGCCCAAACTGGCCCCCATGATCGAAGGCGCCTTCCGCCTGCGCAAGGTGCTGGAAGACACCTACGCCGACGCGGCCCTGAACGAGTACAATTGAGGTTTTGCGGCAATGTACAAAAATAAGGGGACAGTCCGGCAGGATGGTTCCCTTTTTCCTGCAATGTTCGCGTTGCCTCGAAGTCATCCCCGCGAAGGCGGGAATGACTTCGGGCAGTGCGTGGGCAGTGTGGGCTTGTGATCTCAACTCCATGCCTGCCCAGTGCGGTGTGGCTGACTTGAACCTGTCGGAATGAACGCCCCCCAGGCACTGAATTCCGTCTGCCTGTGGCCTAACCCTGACCCAGCAGCAGGCAAAGCCTGTCCATGGTTTTGATCCCGCTTTCGCGTCCGGGGTGTTCCGGCACTGAGCAGAGTACGCCCAGGCCCTCGCTGTCCTCGTGGAATGTCTCCTCGTCCATATCCGTGACGACCACCGTGTTGAGCATGGCGTTGACGCGCAGAAGATCCATCAGGAAGGACTTGTAATCCAATCCCGGCGTCATGGCGTCGACCACGACGAGCTTCCAGGGCCTGCTTCCCGCCCGGCTCAGGACTCCGCCTGCGTCGGCGGTCCACTCGACGTCGGCTCCCAGGCCCTGCGCAAAATCCAGCAGGGCTTCCTTCCGGCCGGTGACAATGACCACCTCCATGTCTCCTCCTCGGTTGTGTGCGTGAAAAGGCCGGGTCCGCCGCGCACTGACGAACCAGGCCAGGGAGGATGGCTAGTGCCCGCCGCCGCAGGTGTATTCCTGGGTGAAGCGGACCAGTGCCCCTTTCAGCAGGGCCTCGACAGCCGTGCCCACATTGGGGGCGCCGGCGCCATAGAAGACGTCGATGCCCACCTGATTGAAGCCCATCAGCGGCCGCATGCCCATGCCGCCGGCGATGAGCAGGTTGACGCCGTTCTGGGCCAGGTGTTGGACCGGGGCCATGCAGCCGCCCTGCTGGTGGGGCACGTTGGGCAGGGTGCTGACCTGGGACACTGACCCGTTCTCCACGTCGATGATGGTGTACAGGTCGCAGTGCCCGAAATGGGCGCCGACTTCCGCTTCAAGTCCGCCAGGCAGGGCCGAGGGGACGGCGATTCTGAACTTTTCCATGATGCTTCGATCTCCTTGTACGAAACGCTTATGATTGCAAAAGATCCATAATCCTGTGCCACGCATCCCGAATGTTCCGGGCGATCTCGCTATCGGGGCCCTCGGTGACCGCCTGCCGGCGGACCATGGCCTCGGTGACCGCCGTGTCGTGGGGCAGACGGGCCAGCAGGACATAACCCTTTTCGGCGCACATGGCATCTATTCGACCTGTATGCTCGGGATTGAGGTCGTGCTTGTTGACGATGACCGCGACCCTGGTGCGGAAATGCTCGCACAGGCTGGCGACCCGCTCCAGGTCGTGCACCCCTGAGGGCGTCGGCTCCGTGACGACCACGGCCAGGTCCGTCTGCGAGAGGGAGGCGATGACCGGGCAGCCGATGCCCGGTGCGCCGTCGCAGAGGATCAGACCCAGGCCGCGCTCCTCGGCCAGGGCGCGGGCCTCCTTCTTGAGGCGGGAAACCAGAAGCCCCGAGTTCTCCTGCCCCGCGAAGAGTTGGGCGTGGACCATGGGCCCGAAGCGGGTGTCGCTCAGGTAACGCTGCCCACAGTGCCGATCCGGGAAGTCGATGGCCTGCTCCGGACAAAAGGCCACACAGACCTTGCAGCCCTCGCAGCGCAGGGGGGCGACGCGGTAGACGTCCCCGTCCGGCTCGATGGCTTCGTACCGGCACATGGAGGCGCACAGGCCGCAGGCCGTGCATCTGTCGGAGTTGATGACCGCCTCGTGACCGGAAATGAAGGCCTCTTCCCGGACCACGGACGGGTCCAGCAGCAGATGCAGGTCGGGGGCGTCCACATCCAGATCGCAGATGACCCTGTTTGCGGCCAGATGGGCGAAGGCCGCGGTGATGGACGTCTTGCCCGTGCCGCCCTTGCCGCTGATGACGACGATCTCACGCATGCTCGTCCTCCTTGCCCATGGCCATCAGCTTCGCGGCCAGGCCGGCAAACAGCTGACCAAGACCTCGATCCATCTCGGCCAGCACGAGACCCCTGGAATAGTGTTCGGCGATGTCCCGGCGGTAGGGGATCTCGGCCAGGATGGGTAGCCCGTGGGCCGCGCAGAATCCGTAGACCCGGTCGTCGCCCAGGCCGGCTCGATTGAGGACCACGGCCATGGGTGTGCCGAAGGGCTCGAAGGCCTCCCAGGCGAGCTTGAAATCGTGGAACCCGAAGGGGGTGGGCTCGGTCACGAGGACGATGACGTCGCTGTCGGTCACTGCGCTCATGGCCGGGCAGCTCACGCCGGGAGGCGCGTCGACGAGCACGTCTAGACCCTTCTCCCTGCTCTCGGCCCGCATGTGCGCACGCACGACGCGCATGAGCGGGGGGCTCATGGCCTCGCCCACGCGCAGCCGCCCGGTCATGCAGGGAATCCGCCCGCGCGAGACGCCGGACTCCATGACGCCGAGTTCGCGCGTGGCCGTGCCGATGGCCCCTTCGGGGCAGATGGCCATGCACCCGCCGCACCCGTGGCACATCTCGGGAAAGGTCATGATGGCCTTGCCCATGACAGCGATGGCCTTGAACTGGCACAGCTCCGCGCACTTGCGGCAGAAGGTGCATTTGGACTCGTCCACGTCGGGAACCTCGAGGGTCACGACCTCGGTCCTCGACACGTCGGGCTTCAGGAACAGGTGCAGGTTCGGCTCCTCCACATCCAGGTCCACGGCCATCAGAGGTCTGGGCCAGGCCACCGCGAGGGACGCGGTGACCGTGGTCTTGCCCGTGCCGCCCTTGCCGCTGGCAACGGATACGATCATGGCATCACCTATCTGTTGGGGGCGTCGGTGTACTCGACCTTGCCCGCCTTGAAAGCCTCCACCGCCTGGGCCACGGTCATCCCGCCCATGTTGTGGCCGATCTTCACCCCACCGCCCTTGAGGGCCGCGAAGGCCTTGGGGCCAACGCTGCCGGTCAGCAGCACCGAGGCCCCGGCGTTGATGATGTTCTCGGCCGCCTGGATGCCTGCCCCGTGGGACAGGGCCTGGGAACCGCCGTTGTCGACATAGGTCGAGGCCATGGTGTCGAGGTCCACGACGATGAAGCCGGCGGCGCGGCCGAAACGGGGATCCACGCGGTCCGTCATGTTCGGGCCCTCGCTGGTGATGGCGATCTTGGTCATACTAAGCTCCTTGCTGCGGGCCGCGGAACGGTCCGGATATTGGTGCATGCACGGCGTCTGGGCATCGTGGGCGATGTACAGAGCCAACCCGTCCACGAGAGACCGCGCCACGGCCCGGCGGGCGTCGCCGAGAATGCGGCCGAAGGTGTGCCGGGACACATGCATGCGGGCGGCCCCCTCTGCGGCGGTCAGGCCGTGATAGTCGGCCAGGCGCAGGGCCTCGAACCCGTCCATGGTCATGTAGACCTCGGCCAGTTCCTGCAGGGGAATGCCCTGGGGCTTGAAAAAGCGCGCCCTGGGGCATCCTTCGATCCGGCGGCATTTCCTGGGTCTCGGCACGCCTCCTCCTTTTTGCTCAAATGAGCGCTTATTCCTCGGATTTCCTAGTGTCAACACCCGGAGCGGGATTTCCCGGGGCCGTCACGTCGTCCACGCACGAACCGTCCCGCCGCGTGCGCCTCAGGCCTCCTCCGCCACGGCCGCCGCTGCCTGCGCCGGCTCCGACGCCTGTCCGCTGCCCGCGGCAGCCTCCGCCGCCCTGGCCGCGACCCGCTCCGCCCTGGCCACGTCCACCTCTGCCACCTTGTCCTGATCGACCCGGCATGTTCGCCCTCCTTGCTGTTTATGCGCACCGGAGACCCGGCCCTGGCCGCGGCCCTGGCACGCCATGTTTGTCTTGTCCTGGCTTTTGACCTCCGGCGAATCCATCTCGATCCGGATGGCCCACCCCCTGGAAAGGGCACGGGCCACCTTGGCCCTGGCCCGCCCCAGGATGCGGCACAAGGTGGGACGGGATACCTGCATGAGCGTGGCCGCATCTTCCTGGTTCAACCCCTCGGCGTCGACCAGACGCATGGCCTCAAGTTCATCCAGGAGCAGGGCCACGCCCTGCAGTTGGGTCATGGGCACCCCTTGAGGCTTGAACACAGTCACCTCCGGTGCCATGGACACGATCCGGCATTTTCTACGTCTTCCCACGCCGCCTCCAATTGAAATTATGTTCAAAATATAGTCTCCACACCATCCTGTCAATACCCTGTCCGCATATTCTCGAGGCCCCCCTGCCGCGTGCCCAAAAAGATGAAAGGCCCAGGAAATCATCACAAGCTTGTGCTGGATTTGCGGACGGGACATTGGTAGCTGTAGGGTATTCTCCACCCAACATCTGGAGGTTGCATGGATCCTCAGTATTGGCATTGGCTTGTCTTCGGCATGGCGCTCATCATTGCCGAGCTGTTTGTGCCGAGCTTCACCATCTTCTGGTTCGGCCTGGGTGCCCTGGCCGTGGGCGGACTGATCTGGCTCACTCCGACCTTGAGCCTGACCACGCAGCTCCTGCTCTGGGCTCTGTTTTCCGCCATGCTGACGGCCTTCTGGTTTTTGGTCATGAAGCCTCGCATGGTGGACAAGACCCGGGCCGGCATGTCCAGAGAGGCGCTGTTGGGGGAGGTCGGTCAGGTCATCCGCGTGCCCGACGGCGAACGCCGCGGCCTGGTCCGCTTCACCAAGCCTCTCCTGGGATCGGACGAATGGTCCTTTATCTGCGACGAGCCTGTTCGTGTGGGTGACCGGGTCCAGATCCGGGACGTGTCAGGCAACACCCTGGTCGTCGCAACCAAAACCAACAAATAAGCCCACAAGGAGATCCGCCATGCTCACTCCGGGACTGACTGTCGTCGTTTTTCTGCTCATCCTCGTCATCATCACCATTTCCATGGGCGTGCGCCTCGTACCCCAGGGATACAAATACGTGGTCCAGCGCCTGGGCAAATACCACACCACCCTGGCCCCGGGGCTGAACATCATCATCCCCTATATGGATAACGTGGCCTTCAAGGTGACCACCAAGGACATCGTCCTGGACATCCCCTCCCAGGACGTCATTACCCGGGACAATGCGGTCATCATCACCAACGCCGTGGCCTACATCAATATCGTTTCCCCGGAAAAGGCGGTCTACGGCGTCGAGGACTACCGCATCGCCATCCAGACCCTGGTCCAGACCTCGCTGCGGTCCATCATCGGCGAAATGGATCTGGACGATGCCCTGTCCTCGCGGGACATGATCAAGTCCAAACTCAAGGAAGCCATTTCCGACGACATCTCGGACTGGGGCATCATGCTCAAGACAGTGGAAATCCAGGACATCAACCCGTCTGAAACCATGCAGCGGGCCATGGAGGAACAGGCTGCCGCAGAACGCGCCCGCCGCGCCACCGTGACTCGGGCCGAAGGCGAGAAAACGGCCGCCATCCTGCAGGCCGACGGGCGCCTGGAAGCGTCCCGGCGCGACGCCCAGGCCAAGGTCGTGCTGGCCGAGGCCGACCAGCTGGCCATCACCAAGGTGGCCGAAGCATCCCAGAAAGGCGAGCTCCCCCTGGTCTTTCTCCTGGGCCAGCGCTACGTCGACTCCATGCGCAAGATGGCCGAGACGGACAACGCCAAGATCCTGGTCCTGCCCGCCGACCTGCCCGCCGCCGTGCGGGGGATCATGGGCACCCTCGGAAAATAGCAAAGGCCGGAGACTTTCCGGCCTTTGCCTGCAGAACCCCTCGCGCAGGGGTTTTCTATCGCCCCGCACCCATGGAGCCTTACGTCCACAACCCCATGGCCGTCCGCAGATTCTCGTCCAGCCGGGCCAGGAACTCCTCGGTGGTCAACCAGCTCTGCCCGGGACCGACCAGAATGGCCAGATCCTTGGTCATGGCCCCGGACTCCACAGTGTCGATGCAGACCTTCTCCAGGGCCTCTGCAAAACGCACCACCTCCGGGGTCTGGTCGAACGTACCGCGGTACCAGAGACCCCGGGTCCAGGCGAAGATCGAGGCGATGGGGTTGGTGGAGGTCTTCCGCCCCTGCTGGTGCTCCCTGAAATGGCGGGTCACTGTGCCGTGGGCCGCCTCCGCCGCGACGGTGCTTCCGTCCTCGGTCATCAGCACCGAAGTCATCAGGCCCAGGGAGCCGAAACCCTGGGCCACCGTGTCCGACTGCACATCCCCATCATAGTTTTTGCACGCCCAGACAAAGCCTCCGGACCACTTCAGGGCGGAGGCCACCATGTCGTCGATGAGGCGATGCTCGTAGGTGATTCCCGCCTTCTGGAACCGGTCTTTGAATTCCGTTTCGTACACTTCCTGGAAAATGTCCTTGAACCGGCCATCGTACTTTTTGAGGATGGTGTTCTTGGTCGACAGATAGACCGGCCAGCCGAGGTTCAGCCCATAGTTCATGCATGAGCGGGCAAAACCGCGGATGGATGCGTCGAGGTTGTACATGCCCAGGGCGCAGCCGGAACCCGGGAAATTGAAGACTTCGAAATCCTGGGCCGGACCTCCGTCGGCCGGGGTGAAGGTCATGGTCAGCCGGCCTGGGCCCGGCACCAGAAAATCCGTGGCCTTGTACTGATCCCCGAATGCATGACGGCCAATGACGATGGGCTTTGTCCAGCCCGGCACCAGGCGGGGAATGTTGGAGCAAATGATGGGCTGACGGAAAATCGTGCCCCCGACGATATTGCGGATGGTGCCGTTGGGCGAACGCCACATCTTTTTCAGATGGAACTCCTTGACCCGTGACTCGTCCGGGGTGATGGTCGCGCACTTGACGCCCACCCTGACCCTCTTGATGGCCTCGCCCGCCTCGATGGTCACCCTGTCCTCTGTGGCATCGCGGTTCTGCACCGAAAGGTCGTAGTACTGAAGATCGATCTCCAGATAGGGCAGAATCAGCTTGTCCTTGATGAACTTCCAGATAATCCTCGTCATTTCATCCCCGTCGATCTCGACGACGGGATTTTTCACCTTGATTTTGTGCATGTTCCTTCCTCGATGTGATGTTTTCCAGCGGGATCTGCCCGGCGGCCCTGCTGCAAGGAGATTTTGGATATCCCTTGCACGGGAAATACTCTCAGTAACGCGCGGGTTTTTTCCCTTAGTCAAAGACTTGGCTTCGCGCAATCGCCGGCAGCCGGGCCGAACAAACGGTTCAAGCTGGTCGCAGACCTGCACGGGCTTAAACCGAGGCAACCTCGTGCGCCTTCACCGCCGATCATGACCGGCGTGCGATCGGACAGGCCAAGGGACGGCCCTCGCCTGCATGGCAGCTTATGTGCAGGATGCACGCGGTTCCGGACGTCACCTTCGTGCATATGTAACATATTGGGACGATTTAAAAACTCCAGTCAGCTGGACCTGAGCATGAGGTGGAAAAGTTTCTGTACATATCTCCCTGACACCACATCGGCCAAGGCAAAGACAGGCAGGACTTCGCGGGCCATCACGCCGGCAATGGCCAGCCACATTTCCAGGGACAGCCTTTCCAGGGAGGGAGCCAGAACGGTTTCCCACAGTTCTCTGGAGGCATCGGCCGCCAGGCCGTGAGACCTGCACTGCAGGGGCCGGCAACTGAAAAGCATGCACTTCGCATCCTGATTCAGGGGGCAAAGGGCGCCCGCGTCAGAAAGGCAGAATGTCTCTGCCTGCACCTCCTGCACCGTGGCCCGCTCGCGCTTGGCCGTTTCCACAGCCCGGGCAATGACCTCCAACCGCCTCTCGCTGGTCAGCCTCACGTTCATCTGGTGGGTCAGGGAAACCGCCTCGACCAGGGACAATGTCACGGGCGTGCGGCAGCAACGGTCATGGTCTTGACCGCACCGCAACGTTCCATGGGCAGCGGCCAGCCCGTCAACCCTGCTCCACAGCGCTTCATAGTCGCGAAGATAGGGACTGAAATCCACGGCCCGGTGCATTTCCAGAGTGGGTTCGCGCACCGAGAGACGCGGGCTGCTTTTGCCGTATTTGCGAATGGTCCACCACTGGGCGAAATTCGAGGGCTTGGAGCGCAACGTGCGCAGCTTGAACCAGGCCAGGCGGTGTCCGAGACCCCTGCGCAACAGGTACGCGTTGAGCACGGTCCCTGTCCGGCCAATCCCGTGCCGGCAATGGATGAGCACTTTCTTGCCCAGATAGATGGCCTCGTCGAGCCAGGCCAGGGCCTTTTCCAGTTCCTCAAGCTCCGGGGCCTCCTCGTCTGCCAGGGGCATGTGGTACACCTCGAACCCGGCTGCGCATTCGATCTCATGCAAATCGCAGAATTCCCCGCACAAGTTCAAAATGGCAACGATTCCGGCCTCGCGCAGGCAGTCGAGCTGCTCATAGCTCATGGGTGCGGCCCCGACTGCCAGCTGATCTGTGACCCACGTGGGGCTGTAGGCGGCGCTCATCTGTCCCCTCCCAAAAGAAAACGACCTATAAAGGATTGGGCTTCCTCCTCGGCCTGGGTTCTGCCGTGCAGCTTCATGTCCTGCAGACGGGTGGCCGCCAGAATAAGACCCAGGACGTGCAGGGCCCGTGAGGTTTCCGCAGCGGACTGACGGGAAAAGGCGGCGTCAAGCATGTCCCCTTTGATGACCGTGTCAAACCCGCTCTGGGACAATACACGCTCGATAAAAACAAGACGGTGCCCGCGCTGCTCCATGGCCGCCCCGCCACCTTTAAAGCAAAACTTGATATAATTTGTCCCGGCCTCATCCCCGCACAGAGAATCCACGATGGAGTAATGATAGCCGAAGCGGATGTTCAGGTGCATGTATTCCGATGCGATCAGTGCATAGCTGGCCAGGATTTTCGAATCGAGCCGAAAGATCCCGCCGCTGACCCGGTCGAACTCCTCCCAGTCCACATGCAGCTGGGAGTGATCCCAGGCAATGCGCCCGTCGGTCATGCCGGCCCACAAGGGCTGCAGCGGGCGGCACGTCAGATGGCCTGCGTGAACAGGGCCATTGTCTCCAGACTCTGGCGAGAGTCCGCCACCAAGGTCGAGCACGTACATGACCAGGGGCAAGCTGGTGGTCAATCTTCTGGCCTTGCCCAGGCCCCGGCCGCCCCGACCCACCAGAGAGAACATCTCGGACACGCTCTGCTCGTGACAGAAGCGAACCATGTCGTGCAACGACTGGCACCCCTCGGGAGAAAACTGCGGATGTTGCGGGTCGGTCAGGTTCAGTTTCACGGTGCGCAGGACCAGGGCCTCTGTCCCGGTCCGGACCAGGGTTCTGGCCTCTGCGGCGTGCAGATCCCGTTCCACGATCGTCGACAGGCAGTCGGAAAAAATTCGTCCGGCCGCGGCATCCACGGTGACAACCTGCCCGGCCATTAACGACGCACCTTCCCGGCCCACCACCACTGGAATCCCGCGCTCCCTGGCCACGGAGGCGAGGTGGCTGGCCCGACTGCCGCTTTCTGAAACGATGGCTGCGATGCGGTCCAGAAACTGGGACAAAGCGGGTCGCATGGAAGAGGTCACCACCACGGAGCCCTTGGGAATATCCTGAAAATTGGTACCCAGCGTGGCGTGATATACCGGTCCGCAGGCTGCGCCCGGAGCGGCGCAGTCCAGACCTGAGAGGAGGATTTTCGCTGCTGCGATCTCCTGTGCCGAAAAAACCTCCTGTTCAGGGTCCTGCAGCAGCCTCCTGGTCTGCAGGATGATGATCCCCTGCGGCCCAAAGGCCCATTCCACATCCTGAGGCTCCCCGAAATGCCTTTCCAGGACCAGACTCCACGCGCCCAGTCCAACGACTGCCTCGTCCGGCAGAACCGAAAATCCTGCAAAGGCAGACCCGGACAGAATGCGCGGCAGCTCCTCCCGACTCAAACAGTACTTTCCCGGGGTTGCCGATCCATCCACCAGTTGGTCGCCAATGCCCTGGACCACGTAGGCGGCCATGGATTCACCCCGGACTGCGCAGGACGGATCCCGGGTGTAGACCACCCCAGCTGCTGTGGCCTCGATCATGGGGACGACCAGCACTGCCATGGCCGTATCGGCGTCCGACAGGCCATGCCGGATGCGATAGGCCACGGCCCGGGGGCAGTATTTGCCGGCCAGGGCCCGTTTGTAGGCCGCAAGGACATCTTGGGGAGGCACATTCAACTCGCTGGCGTACTGACCGGCAAAGGAAATCCTGCCATCCTCGGCCAGGGCGCTGGAGCGCACAGCCAGAAACCCGCCATGGGACAGATCATGTGCGGCCGCACTGATCTGGGCGGCGATGTCCTCCGGAACTGTCCCGGCCAGGATCAGCTCCTGCATTTCTGCGGTGGCCTGGATGATCCCGTCATGATTGGCCAGGGAGACACCCTGGAAGCACCGTTCCACCTCGTCTTCCAGCTTGTTCTCGCGCAGATAGCGGGCAAAGGCCTGGACCGTGATCACGAATCCGGGTGGAGTGGGGGCCCCGAGCCGGCGGGACACTGCCAGATTGAACGCCTTCCCGCCGACCCGTTGCGGATGATCGGCTGCCTCGTCCAGACTGAGGACGTAGGGGGGGGAAACATCCATGTCCTGCTCTGCCAAGCATGGTGCAACTTCTGCGCGAATTCGCTCCAACGCCGTGGAAAGGGGTTCGTGCATGGAGGGATTCATGCCCGAAAGCTCCAGGGTCATGTCACGCACAGCCTGGACCAACTGGGTGGTCAGGGACCTGATCCTGGCCATGTCGGCCGGATCATGCCCGTACAGATGGCTGTCCAGATCCGCGATCACGTCCTGGGCCAGGGCATCGATACGCAACAATTCCATGAAATGTTCGTATTTTCTCCGGATGAACTTGTCCGGAGCCAGAATGCGGGTGGACCAGTGGCGGAACAGACGGGAGGCGGTCATGGCATCTCTCGAACAGAGTCAGGAGTTACTTTCCAATACTTCCAATACTTTGGATTCCAACTCCTCCTTGTCGATCGGCTTGACGCAGTATTCGTTGGCCCCCAACTTGAGCGCCTCCCGGGCCGTTTCCAGGGTCGGATAGCCCGTGAGCATGATGATTTTGATGTCAGGCGCGTGCTTTTTCATTTCGGCCAGGACTTCGACCCCGGTCAGCCTTTTCAGCTTCATGTCCAGAATGGCCAAATCCGTCGTTCCCTTGGCCACGTGCCGGATGGCGTCCTCTTCTTCCGTAAAGGCCGTGACCTGATGTCCCTTGCGGTCCAGGATGCGCTTGACCAGGGTCCCCGCATCGGAAACATCATCCAGAACTACGATCGATGCCATGTATTCCTCCTTCATAGAATGGGCAGGTCAGAATCCGCTGTGATGATCCAGGGGGATGTCCACCGTGAAGACGGTTCCTGGCCCTCTGCCTGCTCCCGGGGGCAGAGGGGGGAAATCGGCATCGGCGGGCAGGGGACTGTCCACCCGGATCTCGCCCATGTGGTCCTTGATGATGCCAAAGGACACGGAAAGCCCCAACCCCGTGCCTTGGCCCACGGCCTTGGTGGTGAAGAACGGATCGAAAATCTTTTTCTTGGCTGCCTCGTCAATGCCCATTCCGCTGTCCATGACTTGCATGGTCACGATGCCCTGCGGCGTGTTCAACTGGGTGCTGACCACGATGACCCCGCCGCCTTTGGGAATGGCGTCCTTGGCGTTGTTCAGAAGATTGAGCCAGACCTGTTTGAGTCGTTCCGGATCGCCATAAATGATGGGGAAGCTGTCGTCGAGTCGGGTCACGATCTCCACCCGGTCCAGGGAAAAGGAATGCCTCACCAGGCTGACCGACTCCATCACTGAATTGTTGAAGCACATTTCCCGCTTGTCCGACACGGCCTGACGGGAGAACCCCAGCAAATCGGCCACGATCTTGCGGCAGACCTTGGCCTGCTTCTCGATGATGCCCAGATCCTGGGCCTGCTGGCTCTCGGGTGGCGTGTCATCCTTGAGCAGCTGGGCATAACCCAGGATGATGCCCAGGGGAGTGTTGATCTCATGGGCCACCCCGCCGGCCAGTTTGCCGATGGATTCCATTTTCTGGGCCTGGATGAGCTGTTGCTCGTATGCCTTGATGTCGGTGATGTCCCGGTCCATGCGCATGAGACCAACGATGTGTCCGGATTCGTCGTGAACCGGAATCTGGACCACATGAAACCACTTCTGTCCTTTCTGCCCGTCCACGCGCTCCTGCCTGTCCACCCGCTTGCCCGTGACCAGGACTTCGCGGCCTTCCAGATTCCTGCGTTCTGCTTCGTCTTCGGGAAAAAGATGAAAGTCATTGAGCCCTTGGATTTCAGCCACGCTTTTACCCACACTTTGGGCAAAGGCACGGTTGGCTGCCTGATAGACCATACGTGTGTCCACCATGGAAATGAGATCAGGGTTCATGTCCAGGACCGTGGACAACAGCCGTTGCTGGCGGGTCAAGATCTGCTGCGCCTCCCGTAATCCCCGGATATGGTCCCGCAGTGTGTAGGCCATGAAGTCGAAGGTTTCGGACAGGTCCTGGATCTCGTCGCCCACGCTCTGCTGGAATACGGGACAGTCATGGCAACTGGCCGGCTTGGGACCGAGCTTGCAGGCATGGCTGGCGCATTTGGTCTCGGGGATGAGCCAGCACCTGCGCATGCGGTCCTGATGGGCCGGACACTCATTTTCACGGCAGTGCATGATCTCCCAGCAGAAATGCTCCTTTGGCAGAATTGCCAGGGTTTCGAGGCTGCCGGTGACCAGTTCCTCGGCGTGGCTTCGCAATTCACCCAACCGCTGGGTCACGGTGCGGGCAAAAATGCTGCCCAGAGCCATGGCCGCCAGCAGCACTCCACCGAACATGGTGGCGATGGCTGAAACGAGCTGGCGGGTCGTGCCGCTGATGCGGGACTTGGAAAGCCCAACCCGGACCGTGCCGATGCGTTCGCCGGCGACCACGACGGGTGCGGCAAAATCGTAGATGAATATCTGGCCCGTATCGAGCAACTGGACATGAATCCCCTGCTCGTCACCCACGGCATTGGCCTGCATCAGGTCCACGGGAAAACCCTTTGGAAAGGAATGGGTGACCACTCGTCCGTCGGCGTTTTGCACAAAGGCATAGACCATGTCCCCAGTTTCCCCGACCATGTTGCGCAGGCGCAGATAGTCCTGGGCCAGCAGGGGATCCACGGCCCGTGCGGCAAGGCTTTCGGCCATGGCGATTCCACGGAGCTTGTTCTCTTCCACCATGGCGGTGGATGTCATCCTGGCCACCACGGGCAAAAGAACCAGGGCCATGCCGAGAACGATGGCGATGATGCCCAGATTGAGCTTGGTCTCGAATTTAAGCCGGGAAAAAAGGGTTTTCACCGCCCTATCTCTCCTAGCCCCAGAGCCTTCTCCAAATCGCGCACCGACTGGTAATCCTCGTCCCGGGCGCTGATGATGCCAACCATGCCCGCCGGCTTCAGGATTGCGGCGTCCTCGGCTCGACGCATGTCCAGATCGAACAGGGCCTTGGCTATCTTGTCCTTGACCGACGGGTCGAATCCCCTGCGCGCGGAATACACCCAGCCCGGGTATGGTCTGCTCTCGGCCAGAACCCGGATCTGGTCCAGGTCGATTTTGTCCCGGACCACGGAAAGCGTTCCCTTGCGGATCGTGCCCACGTCGTAGGCCCCGGCGTAGACTGCCAAAACCACCGACTCCTGCTTCCCTCCCGCCCCCGATGCAAAGGCAATTTCCCGGAAGTCCTCCCGCCGGATGCCGTGTTCGTAGAAGTGGCCGAGTGGGTACAAATAGCCGCCAGCCGATGCCGGATCCACGGCGATAAGCCGCTTGCCCCGGCAATCCTCGATGCTTCTGATGGCCGGGTTGTCGACACGCACGATGATCTGTCCGGAAAAATCAGCACCGCCTTCGGGCTCGACAATGCGGGCAAAGGCCTCGGAGCCGAAGCGGGCCATGGTGGTGTAGACAAAGGGGTTGGTGAAGGAAATATCGATTTCCCCGCGCTCCACCATCCTGATGTGCTCGGCAAAGGTATCGGGGAAAACCTGGCGGAATGGCACACCTGTCTTGTGCCGCAGGTATTCAAGCAATCGGCGGTGGCGTTCGAAGGACACAGAGTGGGAATACTGGGGCAGGTAGGCATAGGTCACGGCCTTGTCATGCCCCGGAGGAGAAACCGTTTCGACCCGGAACATGTCCACGGTCACGACAGGCTCATTTTCGCCGCAACCGGACAATGCCGCAAGAAAAAGAAAAACGACGGCCCGCACCAGGAACATGCTTCACCACCCAGCGTACTTCCTTCGATGCTGCGACAGTATGCCAAAGAACCATGTCGGACAACACAAAGGTTCCATCCCAAAGTGTCCGGGCAGTCAACCACACCGGTCGAAAATCCCTCCTTGCATGAGGTCCCCACCCCTGGCCCTTGCTGGAACCCGGGTGACGCTGTATCAACAACACGACTCCATACCTCAACGCCCCGGAGGGCCCATGCATTCGGTCAGAAAACTCGCCAGAATCGATTTCAATATACCCGGCGTAAAAGTGGTCGGGATGGAGCTGATAACCCTGCTCAATGCCCCGGAACCGAACATGGTCGAGATCGCCCGCACCGCCGAACTGGACCCGGCTGTTCTGGGATCCATCCTGGCCTGCGCCAATTCTCCGCTCTACGGAGGCATAACGGAAGTGGTCGACTTGCGGGTGGCCCTGCCCAGACTGGGCCTCAAAGAAATTCGGCGCATCATTTTTCATGTCGTGCTGGAGTCGGCCTTTCGCTCCGACAATGCCGAAGCCAACACGGTGTTGCGCGAACTCTGGCGCCTGAGTCTGACCGTTGCCCTGATCATGCAGCGCCTCATACCCGACTGTCCGCAAGTGCGCAGCCTCCCGGTGGACAGGTTGGCCATGGTTTATCCCCTGGGACTCATGCACTCTATCGGCATTCCGGTCCTGCTCATCAATTTCTTTGATATTTTCGCGAAAGTCCTGCGCGAGGGGGTGGACCCATCCCAACCCCAGATGTTCCATCGGGAAAAGGGGCTTTTCGACGGATTCGACCACTGCGTCCTGGGGTCGGAACTGGTCAGCCGCTGGGGCTTTCCGGACTTCTTCTGCGATGTGATTGGCGCTTACCATCAGGCGAACCCGGACCTCAACGCGCACAGCCGCGTTCTGCACTCGCTGCTCCGCTATGCGCGCTATCTTGCCGCGGACCTTGTCGCAGCCGATGACACGCACCAGGACTACTGGCTGCAGGGAAACATGCTGGACACCTCGTCGGTGGATCCCGTGTCGGTCATGGCCGATGTCATCGACCAGATCAGCAACATCCCGCTCATGCTGAAATGACGGAGACAGGCCCTTTCAGCAATTCCACAGCCCACTGGCCGCGTCCCGGCATGGAGCCGGCCATGCATGAAGGCATCGGCTGAGGCATGCCCTTCCGGCTCGGCCGCGCTGTGCGCGGCCGATTGCGATTAGAATCGGTAGGTCAGGCTGAGACCGCCCATGTGCGCATGGGCATCTTCCCGCGTCAGCTCGACGATGCCCTCCCGGGGAGTCCTCGGCTCGTAATCGCGGTCCTTCATCCACAGGTAGCCATAGGACACGTCCGCGGTCCAGGCCTCGTTTATCCTCCATCCTGCGCCCAGGGTCACGATCTGGCGGTCGGTGCAGGGCACGGCGAAATCCTCGTAATCGTCGTTGACCGGGGACTGGTCGTAAACATAGCCGGCACGCAGGGCCACGGTATCCGTCAGGGCGTACTCGGCGCCGAACTCGAAGCGCCAGGTGTTGCTCCAGTGCTTGGGGGCGGAGACGTCGCCCAGAATCTCGTCGTACTCGATGACCAGTTCCTTGTAGGCGCTCCAGTTCGTCCACACGGCGTCAAACTCGAGGCTCAGACGGTCCATGGGCTTGACCATGACGCCCATGGTCACGGACTCGGGCACGGGCTCGGTGCCGGAGACATCGATGCTGTCCTTGAGAGGGGTCATGGAGAGCGGGACGACACCCTTCTGGCTGAACTCGGCCTCCCCGTCGACCGTGAGCTGGATCTCGCTGCGCCACAGGATGCCGAAAGCAAGCCAGTCATAGGGGCGGTAACGGGCAGCCAGGCTCATGCCGTACCCCCACCCGTCGGCGGATATCTCCTGCTTGATGTCGCCCGTGTTCGTCGCCGGGTTGTATGCCCTGAGAACGTCCGAGGTCATGTGGTATCCGAAGTCCAGGTAGGTCATGTCCACGCCAACGGCCAGGGAGAAGGCGTCGGAGAACTTCATGGCCAGATTGGGGGTGAAGCTCACGGACTTGATGGCAGCGTAGGAGCAACTGTAGCGTCCGGCCCAGGTGTCGGGGTCGTCGTAGTCCGTGCCCAGGCCCACGCGCGAGAACATGCCCATGCCGAACCAGTAGTTGTCCGAGAGCTGCCGGGTGTAGTACATGGTCGGCAGGGGCCAGACGTGGTCCGCGAAGTCCATGCTTTCGAGGCCTTCCTGATGGACGTCCATGGTCGCCGAGGGGGCCACGGCCGTGAAGCCGAGCTGGAACTGGTCGCCAGGCAGGTCCGTGATGGCCGCCGGGTTGTAGGCCACGGCCGAAGGGTCCGCATCCCTGGCCACCATTGCCCCGCCCAGGGCGTTGCCCCTGGCACTCCATTCGTAGATTCCGTATCCCGCCGCCCAGACCTGCCACGGCATGAGCGCCAACACCAAGCCCACGATCCATCTGCGCATCTCTTCCCTCCCTCTTGTGATTTTCCCGGCCGAAGTTGACAGGGCCCGGCGACTGTAGCAGGCAAAGATAAAAATTCAATGAATCGTGATGCAATAATTATTCATATTTCATTAATACCCCGAACCCCCTTCATTCCCGGTGAATCCATGAACCGCTCCGACCTCGTCGCGTTTTATGCCCCCCGTCTCGAAAGCATGTCGGACCCTGCCCTGGTCATGGACCAGGGCGGCAACGTGCTCTACGCCAACCGCACCCTGCGGGAAATGGGCAACACCCCGTCCGGCGCACTTGCGCCCGGGGATCTCACGGAAGAGCTCAGATCCTTGGTCCGCGACTGGGAGCTCCAAAAGCCCGAAGACGATCGGCCTCCTGTGCGGGAATTCCGGCTGCGCGTCGTCCTGCCCGACGGGGCGGGCACGCGCCACGTGAACTGGAAGTGCGCGGCCGTCCCCGCCGCCGACGGCATTGCGGCGCTGGCCTGGGGGACATTCAAGTCCACGGGTCCGGGCCGGGAGATGGGTTTCACCGTCCTGTCCAGCGGCATCATTCAGGCCGCCAGCCCCGCCCTGTGCACTGTCTGCGGCTATTCGCGGGACGAGCTGGTCGGTCGCCTGGCCCGGCATTTCTACTACACGGCCGCCTCGCGCCGACGCATCGTCAACCAGCTGAACGAACGCAGCGAGGTGGAGAACGGCGTCGTGACCTTGCGCCGCAAGGACGGCTCGCCCCTGACCCTGTGGTACAGCGCCGAGGCCATCCGCGACGGCAGTGGCCAGATCCAGGCCTACAGCGGATTTTTCCAGCAGCGGCCATTCCCCTTCTTGTCCAAGCTGGCGGGGGAATTCTCCCTCATCGTCGACGCCCTGCCCGACCTGGCCTGGGTCAGCAGCCGCGACCTGCGCATCGTCGCCGCCAACCAGGCCTATCTGCAGGCCTACGGCCGGACCCGCGAAGAGGTCATCGGCCGCACCGAGTACGACTTCTTGGAGCCGCGGCAGGCCCGCTTCCCCATCGAGGCGGCCATCAAGGTCTTCGACGAGAAGCAGGAGCTTCTTCACCCGGCGGTCCCTCATCTCGCGGACCCGCAGGTCTGGTATCGCGTCATCCGCCGGCCCATCTTCGACGACGACCGGCAGGAAGTCATCGGTCTGCTGGGCATTGCCCAGGACATCACCACCAAGGTCCTGCAGGAAAACGCATTCATGGAGCAGTTGCGAGCCTGCACCGAGGATGTGGTCGTGGTCACCGATGACCAGGGCAGGATCCTGCGGCGCTCCACGCAAACCCTGAATCCCTCCATTTATGGACGCCCTGGGCTTTACGACGCCTACACCCTGGACATGCGACCCGTCCTCGACCTCCTGCATGCCGCGGACCTGCCCGCTGTCCGCCAGGCCATGCACGTGGTCATGCGTGAACACCGCGAGCAGTATCTGGAGTGCCGCATCCGCAACCAGGCTGGCAGCTATTCGACGGTCATGGCCAGGCTGATCTTCAATGACTCCATCTACGGTGAGCCACGCATGTACGTAGTGGCCCGGGACATTTCTGAACTGAAGGGTCTCCGCGGGGTCTCGCTGGTCATCGAGCGGCTCAAGAAAGCCTCGGGATCACGTACGGATCGGGAATTGGCCTCCTTTCTGAATGTCTCGGCCGCGTCCATCTCCAACGCCCGCAGAAACCTCCGCATCCCTCCGGATTGGATCATTGACACCGGCCTGCGGACCGGAACGTCCATCGACTGGATTGTTTCCGGCAGCGGTTCTGCCCCGGGCTGAGGTCGTGGGCCAAGGAATTCCCATCGTTGCTCTCATGTTGTGCTTGGCGCACGACACGCGTACACGGATAACGCAACATCCATGTGTATGTGAGGTATGATCGTGAAAACAATACATTATCTTGTTTGCATACTCCTTTTGACCTCGGCCTGTGCCGGAAATCAGGCAAAGTCCACCCGTCCGGCCGAATGGCTGGCCCTCAATCAGGAGTTCATCCGCTTGTACGCGCAGGGGGACTATGACAGGGCATTGATCACAGCCCAGAGGGAAGTGGATCTGGCCGGGGGATTTTCTCCGAGAGAAAATGCTGACTTAGCAACCTCGCTGAACAACCTGGGAGTAGCCTTCACTGCCCTGGGCCGCTTCGCCGAGGCCGAGTCTCCGCTGCGGCGGGCCCTGGCCATGCGCGAGAAGTTGTTGGGATTCAATCACCTGGAAGTAGCCACAACCCTTGGGAATCTTGGCGAGCTCTACGCGGCCCGGAACATGCCTTCCGAAGCGGAAGACGCGTTCATCCGGGCTTTGGAAATCCGCGAGGCCGCATTGGGTCCGGAAAATCCCGACTTGGCCGACACCCTGCACAACCTGGGAAAGCTTTACTATCAGAAGGGACTCCTGGACCAGGGCGAGACCTCGCTCAAGCGCGCCTTGCTGATCCGCGAAAAAACCCTCGGACCGGACAGCGCGCACGTGGGACAGACCCTCGACAACCTGGCAGGCATTGCCCAAACCCGCCGTGAGTACCACAAAGCCCAGATCCTGCTGGAACGCTCCCTGGCCATCAAGGAGAAAGCCCTTGGACCTGATCATCCCTGGCTCATGAACACCCTGACCAACCTGACAGAAACCCTCATGGCCCAGGGGCAGGTGGCCGACGCCGAATCAGTCATCCGCCGGGCCGTCGCCATCGGAGAAAAGGTCTATGGCCCTGAAAACGTGACCATGGCCGTACCCCTGACCACCCTCGGCAACCTGGCCACTGCCCAGGGCAAGTACCAGGAGGCAGAACAGGTGTATGTCAGAGCCCTGAACCTCCGAGCCAGGGCCCTCCCTGCGGATCATATGGACATGGCCCTTTCCCTGGGCAATCTGGCCACCCTCTATTATCTGCAGGAACGCTTCACCGAAGCGGAGCCCCTGTACGAACGCGCTCTGGCCATCAGCGAGGCGCAACTCGGCCCGGACCACGCCGATGTGGCCCAACTCCTGCATAACGTTGGCGTTCTCAATCGCAAGCTCGGCAATCTGGACCAGGCGGAAACCAACTTTCTGCGCGCCCTGGCCATCCGCGAGAAGGTCTTCGGCATGTCCGACCCCCTGGTCGCCGAGACGCTGGAGGCCCTGGCCATAGTTCTCAGAGAAAACGGGGACGCGATTGGAGCCATCCAGTATGCCGATCGCGCCAAGGCCATTCGTGTCAAATAATCCCAGAAGGATGTGCCGTGTTCGAACCGAAAAATTGACACTGCCAATCCACGCGTGCGCGGAATAGACGTTTTCCTGTTTTTCCGTTAGGCCTCTCCGCAGAGAATCACAGGTCTGAACCATGAACTTATTCGAACAGAAAGAAAGGGTTGCAGCGTAATGTTCGCAGTAATCGGCATATTGGTCGTCATTGGCTGTGTCGTCGGGGGCTACCTCATGGGACATGGCAATCTTTCGGTGCTGTGGCAGCCGGCGGAATTTGTCATCATCGTTGGCGCGGCACTGGGCTCTTTTCTGATTTCCTCGCCCATGCCGGTCATCAAGCTGACGTTCAAAGGCTTCGCCAGCGTTCTCACTGCAAAAAGCCCCGGAAAAAGCGAGTACCTGCAGCTTTTGCGGGCCCTGTACGATCTGCTGAACCTGGCCAAGCACGAAGGCATCATCGCCCTGGAAAGTCATGCCAACAAACCCAAGGAAAGCAGTATCTTCACGCCCTATCCCTTTGTCATGAACAACCATCAGGTCCTGGATTTCATTTGCGACAACGTGAAAACCTACGCCATGGCCGGCATGGAGCCCCATGAGTTCGAAACCCTGATGGATATCGACATCGACACCCATCACCATGAAGAACTCATTCCGGCCAACTCCATCAACAAGCTGAGCGACGCCTTGCCCGGCATGGGTATCGTGGCCTGCGTTCTGGGGGTGGTCCTGACCATGGGCAAGATCAACGAACCGCCCGAAGTCCTGGGCCACCACATCGGCGCGGCCCTGGTTGGCACCTTTCTGGGCATTCTCTTGGCCTACGGTTTTGTGGGCCCTTTTTCGACCAATGTTGAGCATCAGGTTCGCGAGCAGCACACCCTTTTGAACGTGGCTAAAACCGCCATCATGTCCTTTGCCCTTGGTTGGGCCCCGGTTCTGGCCCTGGAGGCCGCCCGCCGGGCTGTGCCCAGTTCCGTTCGCCCGACCTTCGAAGAGCTCGAAAGCGCGGTCCGCAAAAAATAGCCCGGGAAGTTCACGACCCATGGCCGAGAAAAAAACCATCATCATCAAAAAAGTCGTTAAGGGCGGACACGGCGGACACGGCGGCGGAAGCTGGAAAATCGCCTATGCCGACTTTGTCACCGCCATGATGGCCTTTTTTCTCCTCATGTGGCTGATCAATACCGTGCCCCAGGAAACCAAGGAGAACCTGTCCATCTACTTCAAGGAATTCTCTGTGTTCGATGGGCCTCCCCAGTCCTTGAAATCAGGACCGGCCAGCACAAATGCCGTCGACGCCGACCAACCCAGACCACTTCTCATGGAAGGGTCCCCGGGTTTGTTCACCGAAGGCAAATCTCAGGAGGAAATCCTCCGGGAAGCCATGGCCAAGATGATTGAGGAACGGCTCAAGGCGTACAAGGACCAGCTGATCATCGACACGTTCGAGAGCGGGGTGCGCATTCAGATGCTCTACGGAGAGGGGCACCCCTTTTTCGATTCCGGCAGCTCCCAACTGACCAGCGATGCACGCAACGTGCTCAAGACAATAGCGCAGACCGTAGCAGACCTGCCCAACCTCATTGCCGTGGAAGGCCACACCGACTCAATCCCCCTGGGCGGCCCCAACGCACGGTACACGAACTGGGAACTGTCCACCGACAGGGCTTCCTCGGCCCGCCTTATTCTTGAGGAGTATGGCCTGGACCCCAAACGCATCGTCCGGGTGGCCGGATACGCTGCGACCCAGCCCCTGGTCCGCGACAATCCCGAGGATCCCAAAAATCGTCGGGTCAGCATTCTGCTCTTCAACGACCCGACCCAGACCCCGGGCGACGTACGCAACCAGACCGGAGCCAGGCCCCTTACCGTCAACCCCCTGCCCTGATCAATGCACAGGCCCCGTGCCTGCAGCGGCAATAAAAAAAGCACGGATCCCCTCCAAAGCCACCGGGGACCCATGCTTTTTGTCGCGTCGGCCTTTGCTGGCCGGGTCGATCAATTTGCCGCAGGCCGCATGCCGAACACGCTTCTTCCGCCCGAACTGGTCCTCCTGGATGGACCGGATCTGGCAGGAAGGCCTTGCGGCTCCTGCTTGCCGCGGTTCCCTGGCCGGCCCTGCCGAGCCGGAGCCCCCGACCTTGCGGGCCCGCGCAAAGCCCGCGGCTCCTCGAATGCAGTGTCGTTACCAGACCTTTCGTCACCGTAGGCGAACCCCTCCACAATCATGCGGCTCAGGGAAGTGCGTAAGATCCGCTCTATCATTCTGATCTGGTCCGCGTCCTCCGGAGTGACCAGGGTCATGGCCTGTCCGCTTTTGTCCGCCCGTCCAGTGCGCCCGATGCGATGGGTGTAGCACTCGGCCGTGTCCGGGACGTCAAAATTGACCACATGGGTGATGCGCGCGCAATCAATGCCCCGGGCCGCGATATCCGTGGCCACCATGATCCGGTATTTGCCGGTCCTGAAGCCGTCCAGGGCCTCCTGCCGACGATTCTGTGAAAGATTGCCCTGCAGGGAGGTGGCCAGCCATCCCCTGCCTTCCAGCCGGCGGGCGAGGCTTTTGGCCCGGTGCTTGGTCCGAGTGAAAACCAGCACGCAGTCGTGGGGAGTTTTGGTCAGCAAGGCCTCGAGCAGGTCAGCCTTACGCCCGCCTGGCACAGGGTACACGCAATGGCTGATGGTTTCGGCCGGAGCGGTATTGGCCACCTGGACCACGACAGGGTCTTTGAGGATCTGATCCGCCATCTTGCGGATTTCCGGGGGCATGGTCGCGGAAAAAAGAAGGTTCTGCCGTTTGTGGGGAAGTTCGGCCATGATCCGCCGGACATCGGGCAGAAAGCCCATATCGAACATGTGATCGGCCTCGTCCAGGACCAGGGCCTTGATGCCGGACAGGTCCACGTGCCCGCGGTTGACCAGGTCCAGCAACCGGCCTGGGCAAGCTACCAGGACACTGGCCTGACGGGCGGCCCTGATCTGAGGGCTCTCGCCCACTCCACCGAAAACAGCGGCCGAGCGGATCCCGGTCTGCCGACCCAGGGTGATAAAGGATTCATGAATCTGCAGGGCCAATTCGCGCGTGGGCGCGAGCACAAGCACTCTGGGCGCACCGTGCCCGTCGTTTGCCTCTGCGGCGATCAAATGCTGCAGAAGTGGCAGGGCAAAGGCCGCAGTCTTGCCTGTTCCGGTTTGGGCCAAGCCCAGAACGTCTCGCCCGGCCAGAGCTGCCGGCATGGCCTGGACCTGAATGGGGGTAGGGGAAACATAGCCACAGTCACGGACATTGGCGAGGATGCGCCTGTCCAGAGAAAAAGAGGAAAAGTCCACAAAAATTCCTGTGCTTGAGGGGAAAAAAGACGATTGGCGTGATCTGCAATCGAGGCCGGACATGCCGGATGACGGAAAATCTCCAAGACTTCATGATGCCCGGACAGGGATGTCGGGCACCGGGTCTGCTCACGCGAGGAGATGACGAGTGCGGAAGAAGGATAATGCCGCAAGGGAATCCTGGCGCGGCCTGTTCTTTACTGGTGGGCCACCAAGGAATCGAACCTTGAACCTGCTGATTAAGAGTCAGATGCTCTACCAATTGAGCTAGTGGCCCGCGCAAACGGAATAATTTTTCTATGCAGGCGGAATCGGAATGTCAAATGGAAAAAATGAAGACCTAAAACCTCTTTTCTGCCCCACGCTGCGACGGGCTCGCCGAACATGAAGGCGCCCTGTGTCCCACACCGCCCGATCACACCACAAGATCAGCCCATGCCGGAGTTGCCTTCCGCATTGGCCTTGCCTAAAAGACGGGCTGCATGAATACGTCCTGGACCACTTCATGAACCTTGTGATCACCGTTGCCTTCTCCCCCGGCCAAAAACGGGGTCATCGGCAGGCGCGGCCAAACGATGCCCTGACCCGAGGACACAGATGAAAAACGCCGACCATTTCTCCTCCTGGCAGTCATCTCTGGGGGATGGACCCGGTCCCGGGGAATGCCCGTGACCGGAACATCCGCGGAACCGCAGCGCGTCTACGTGGAAATCACCAACGCCTGCAACCTGCGCTGCCACTTCTGTCCAGGCACGTCCCGCCCTCCGGCCAGGATGGATCCTGAATTCTTCGCCAGCCTGTTGACCCAGATCACACCCCTGACAAGCCGGATCTCCCTGCATGTTCTGGGGGAGCCGTTGACCCACCCGGATCTCCCGCTTCTCCTGGAGCACTGTGCCCGTGCCGCTGTGGCTGTTGACCTGACCACGAACGGGTCCCTCATCTCCCGGTGGAGTGATGACCTCCTGCAGTCCCGTGCCTTGCGGCAGATCAACTTCTCACTTCAATCCCTGGACCGGGCAGCGGGTCCGGACCTGGACACCCTGGACCGAGTGCTGAACTTCACCTCTCAGGTCCTGTTGAAACGACCGGAACTGTATGTCAATTTCCGGCTGTGGACCCTGGACAATCTCCGCGCACAGGAGGACAGTGCCTTCAACCGAGCCGTGCTGGAACGCATCGGCCATGACCTGCACATTTCCACCCCAACCCTGGTGCCGGGCCGCAAAAGCCGCAGACTCGTAGGCCGAGTCTATGTGCATGCGGATACGGTCTTTACCTGGCCCGGGGATCTGCCTGCGGCCGAACGACACCGGGGCTACTGTCATGCTCTGACATCGCACTGCGCCATTCTGGCCGACGGTACGGTCTGCCCCTGCTGCCTGGACGCCGAGGGTCGACTGGCCCTCGGCAATGTCCGGGTGACGCCCCTGGCCCAGATTTTGGCTTCGCCCCGGGCCACGGCCATGCGCAACGGTTTCAGTCGGGGCGAACTTGTGGAAGACCTCTGCCGTCATTGCTCCTATTGCCACAGATTTGAAGCGAACCGCCGGCAAGCACCTCAGCACGCCCGGGCGAACCCGGCACGGCCCTGCAACGATGAAAAGAGACCACTATAGCCGTTCGGCCCGCAATGCCTTTTCCGGCCTGGACCTGAACCGCAAACCCTTGCTCCCCGGAAATCCCACATCCTGGGAGGAATTCCTCGCCCTGAACAATTCGTCCTTTGTGGCTGTGCGCGGAGACGAGATCCTCTTCGACCCGGCCGGGACCGATCCCCTGTTGCTCGACGCACGCATGCTTGGTGGCTGCGATCATGCATTCCTTCAGCCCATGCTCCTGGGTGACGACGGGCAGACAACATTTTTTGCCCTCAATGTCGACAGGATGCCCGCATCCCTGGCTCAATGCCTGGCCGGACTGGGCACCTTTGCCCGGTTGCGCCAGCATGTGGCGACCATGTCCGGCAAGATCGCCTCTCTCCTCGGTTATGCCTGTTTCGCTGCCGGATGGCAAAGCCAGACGCGTTTCTGCAGCCTGTGCGGACATCCCACCGTTTCCAAGCCCTCCTCCCTGGCCCAGTGCTGCACCAACCCGTCCTGCGCGGCTGAACATTTCCCCAGGATCAATCCGGCCATGATCGTCCTGGTCCACCATCCGGAAAAGGACATGTGCCTGCTCGGCCGCCAGTCCTCATGGAAACCCAGGGTCTATTCAGCCCTGGCCGGGTACGTGGAGCCAGGAGAAAGCGCCGAGGACGCTGTGCTGCGCGAGGTCATGGAGGAAACGGGAATCCGGGTTCGGGACATCCGATATCATTCCTCCCAGCCCTGGCCCTTTTCCTCCTCTCTCATGCTCGGCTTCCACGCCCTGGCCGAAAACCTGGATATCCACCTCGACGACCGGGAACTTGAAGATGCGCGCTGGTTTCCACGCCAGGAGATCCCCGGCCTCCTTGAAAAGGGGGATCTGGCCTTGCCCAGCACAGAGACCATTGCACGGCATCTCTTTGATGCCTGGATCCAAGGCGATCTCGGCGATTGAATCGCCGCAGGCCAAGAGCAAGACGGCATTGCGCCGTCTCCATCATGTTGTTATAATTTATTTTTTTGCATCACATCAGCACGGGAGCCTGTCATGGGACAACGACTGATCCTGGCCGGGGGTGGCCACGCGCACATGATGATCCTGGCCCACATCCGGAACCTGGTCCGCAACGGGCATCAGGTCACCGTTATCCAGCCCTCGGACTACCACTACTACTCGGGCATGGGCCCGGGCATGCTCGGACTGACCTACACCGCTGACGACATCCGCTTTGCCACCCGGCATGTGGTTGAACGCCAGGGCGGGACCTTTATCCGGGACAAGGTGACGGGCATCGATGCGGCTGGCCGAACCATCGCCACGTCCTCGGGCCTGACCCTGGAATACGATGTGCTGTCCTGCAACACGGGCAGTTTTGTCCCTTTCCAAAACGTTCACGGCGACACATCCACGATTTTCGCGGTCAAACCCATCGAGCGTCTGCAGGAAGCGCAACGGGTCGTCATATCCCTCTGCGCAAGTCGCAGCACGCCGCATATTGCCGTGGTCGGAGGCGGCCCTGCAGCCGTGGAAATCGCGGGCAACCTGCGCAGGCTGGCCAACCTTCGCGGACGGCATATGCCGCGCATCACCCTTTTCGCCGGTCGGGGACTGCTCAGCAAACTGCCCGCCGCCATCCGATCCATAGCCAGGGAATCCTTGGCCCGCCAGAACATCGCCATCAACGAAGAGGGGTATGTGCAGGAAATCCGCAACGGACGCTTTGCCGTGGGCGATTCAGAAGTGTGTCCGGACCTCATCTTCATGGCCACGGGCGTGCGCCCATCCCCCCTTTTCAAAGCTTCCGGCCTGGCCACGGGGCCTTCGGGTGGACTGCTGGTCAATGAGTACCTCCACAGTGTGGAGCACACCGAGATCTTCGGCGGGGGAGACTGCATTGATTTTGGCCCCTCTCCTCTGGACAAGGTCGGGGTCTATGCCGTGCGCGAGAATCCGATCCTGCTCAGAAATGTCACAGCCCGCCTCCATGGCCTTCGACTCATCCCCTTTGATCCAGGCAGCAAATATCTTCTGCTCTTCAACATGGGTGACGGCACAGCCATCTTCAGCAAGGGGCCGGTCTGCTTTCGGAACAGAAGCGCATTTCTGCTCAAGGACATCATTGACAGGCGGTTCATGCGCCGTTTCCAGGCCCTTGAACGCCTGTGATCTCCCCGCCGTGGACGCAGGAAGAGGATGCGCCAGGGCACTCAGGGCCCGCCTCAGATCCGGATCCAGGAGGTCTCTTCGTGCAGCAGGGGGTAACTCTGACCTGCCGTACGCACACCGAGTCATGAAGGAATGTTCGAGACCGCGTGGTTCTGAGCTTCCCACCGGCCAGGGAGCCCCTGCCCCCTCTGAACAGGTGCACAGACGGGGATGAACCAAAAAACAAGGTTGGCTTGGTGGATCTCAGGTGCCGCTTCGGTCCAGCACGCAGATCTTCTTGTCTTCGGGATTGAAAACCTCATCCAGAATGGCGTCAACGTGATCACGCTGGCGGTTGAAAATACGGGCGCAGCATGTCTCAAGGGCTGAACGGGCCTTGCTGTCAAGGGGCAGATCCGGGAAGGCCGGCAGTCCATAGCTTTCGAAGACGAGAGACGCGAAGGCCAACTCCCGGTCCAGGTTCCAGGCTTGCCCGCCTCCACCGGTGATGGATTCCTTTTCCACCTGGGCCTGATCCATGCGTTTGGCAAAGGCCAAGGATTCCGAAGGGCGGTTGGATTCATTGATGGCGCGGATGCGCCGGTTGATCTCGCCACAATGCTTGCGCATCTGATCATGATGAGGGGCAATCAATATTCTCCCGGGCTGGAGTGGGTCTGTGTAGGTGGAGCCATGCATATAGGCTTCGATCAGACGGGCCAGGGGCTCGTACACCTCCCACACGGTTTTGATGAAGAGCCCCTTGCGGGTGAAGCTGCGCGGTCGACGGAATTGCAGGCTGCACAGCTGATGGGTGAAGAGACTCTCGTCCTCCAAATGCACGCCCAGGGATTCAAAGAGGTACCTGCTGTTCTCTTCGCTGCCCAACAGGCAATTCAGGCCAGCGAACCAGGACCGGATCTGCTCAGCCTGGGCCTTGAGCTTTTCCACCCGGCTTTCGAACAAGACAATCTCATCCTCTAATGCCTTGCGGGCTCCGAAAAAGGTCTCCGCTGCCTCGCGCAGTCCTTCCTCAACCAGGGCGTCGCCCCACTCGTCCAGAAGCCCCATGCCGCCTCCTGTGTTGCGTTGAAAATAAACCCTATCCGTCTGCATCCCAACTGACAAGCCCGGCATGATCTTTCATTGACAGGCGGCATCGCTGCCGCTAGTACTTTGTGAAATTTTTTACAGGAGGTTTTCGCCTTGAATATTCTCATTTTCGGACCCAACGGTAGTGGCAAAGGGACCCAGGGCTCCCTGGCAAAGAAGAAATACAATCTGGACCACATCGAATCCGGGGCCATTTTCCGCAAGCACATCGGCGGGGGCACGGAGCTGGGCAAGAAGGCAAAGGAATACATCGACCGGGGCGAACTGGTACCTGACGACATCACCATTCCCATGGTTCTGGATGTGCTCAAGAACTCCAGCCCCAATGGCTGGCTCCTGGACGGCTTCCCCCGTTCCATCGTTCAGGCCCAGAAACTGTGGGAAGCCCTGCAGGCCGACGGCGTCAAACTGAACTATGTCATTGAAATCCTCCTTCCCCGGGAAGTTGCCAAGAACCGCATCATGGGCCGCCGCCTGTGCAAAAACGACAACAACCACCCCAACAACATCTTTATTGACGCCATCAAGCCCAACGGTGACAAATGCCGTGTCTGCGGCGGCGACCTGTCCGCCCGCGCCGATGACCAGGACGAGACAGCCATCGATAAGCGCCACGATATCTACTATGATTCCAAAACAGGCACCCTGGCTGCATCCTACTACTTCAAGAACCTGGCCAAGAGCGCTGGCTTCAAGTACATTGAACTCGACGGCGAGGGGGCCATTGACGAGATCAAGGAAACCCTCATGGCCCAGCTGAACTGACACACTTTTGTTTGATACAGGGCGGGGGCGACCCCGCCTTTTTTTCGGACCATGGCACTCCGTATCGGCAGAATAGACTATCTCAATATCTGGCATGTCTTCCATCTCCTGGCCGACATCTGCCCGGAAGGACCGGATTTCCTGTACGAACCCGGCCATCCAAGCCATCTCAACAGCAGCCTGGCGAATGGCACCCTGGACATTTCTCCGTCATCCTCTTTCGAGTACCTGCTCCACGCCGAGAAATACCGGCTTTTGCCTGGAGCCTCCATCAATGCCAGGAGCGAAGTACAGAGCGTTCTCTTCCTCTCGCCGGTCACTGTCGAGGAGCTGCCCGCCTGGCTGGCCCTCAATCCCGGCCCGGTCTGCCTGACCAAAGCTTCGGCCACCTCAACGTCACTTCTGCGCGTGCTCTGGTCTCAGAAGTGGAACCTGGCCGAGCCACACTGGCAGGAGGTCGAGCCTGGAACCGGCTTGGCCACAGGGCGTCCCTTCCTGGAAATCGGGAACTTGGCCCTGCGCCATTTTGTCCAACCACCTGCAGGATACCATGTCTACGATTTGGCCAGGGAATGGACGAGCTGGACAGGCCTCCCCGCTGTCTTTGCGGTCTGGATCGTGCGCCGCGGACTGCCGGAACCAGCCAGAAACCTGGTCCGCCGTCTGGGGCAGGGCATCATGACCATCACCTCCAGCCTGGAACAGCATTTCGAACGGCTGTGCGGTCTGCCAGAACTTCCGCACTGGCTCAACAGCCCGGAGCTGCTGTGCTATTGGCGGGCAATGTCCTACGACCTGGGTCCCCAGGAGAGAGCTGGACTGGCCCTATTCGGGGAACGCTGCACGCGTCAGGGCCTCCTCCCCGGCATGCCTGCCTTGAGCTGGTTCAGTTCCTGATCCCCAGTGGCATCGTCACGATGACTTTCCTCGTTCCGGGCCACTTCCTTGCGGACAGTCACGAACAACACCACCCATGACTCCTTGAGCTGGGCGCTGCGAGCGCATGTGCGCACGCCATTCGGGTTCGGCGCGCCACTCCGGCACGGATCACAACAGATCAAGCAAGTCAGAGTGGATATGCCCGTTGGTGGCTACGATCATGTGTTCTCCCAATCCATACGGAGCGCCGCCTTCGGCGCTGATCCTGCCGCCAGCCTCTTCCACCAGGAGCCAGCCCGCAGCCGTGTCCCAGGGTTTGAGCCCGGTTTCATAATAACCGTCAAAACGGCCGCAGGCTGTATAGGCCAAGTCAATGGCTGCAGACCCCATCCGCCTGATGCCACGGGAGGCAAGAAGGACCCGCTTCAGGCGGTCACAGATCTGATCCACTTCCGTATAAAAAGAGTAAGGAAATCCGGTGGCGATGAGGCTTGACTGCATGTCTGTCGCGCTGCTGACGACCACCTTCTCGCCGTTCAAAAACGAACCCTGACCGCGCACGGCCCAGAACAGCTCATGGAGCATGGGCACATGCACAGCGCCCAGGACCACTTGGCCGCTGCGCCACAGGGCCACGGACACCGCAACCATGGGCAGGCCGTGGGCATAGTTGGTCGTCCCATCCACAGGGTCAACGATCCAGGTCAGTTCTCCGGGTTCCAGGGAGGTGTGCGATTCCTCCGCCAGGACAGTGGATCCAGAGACAAGCCTCGGCAGGGCGTCACGCAGCAGGACCTCCACTGCCAGGTCAGTCTGGGTGAGGAGATCAATGCGGCCTTTGTGCATGATCTGTTTCGTTTCACCCCACTGCCCCCGGACCAAATTTCCGGCGGCCTGCATGCAGGCCAGAAATCCGTTCACCAATTCGTTGCCCATGATTTTCCTCCATCTCTGGAATTCTGCTTGCGCTTCGCCCGCTCAAGGGTAAATATTGAATTTGAAGAGCACTTTTCCTCTGTTCCTGTTTGTCCTGCCTCACGGCCCTCTCGGAGGCAAGGACGAAGCAAAAGTCGGTATAATCGCAAGCTTTTTCGTCGAGACCCAGGAAAATCGTCACACGCCGCTGCTAACCGTCAGCCGCAAGGGTAGGTTGTATGCTTATCGGTATCGATGTCGGAGGAACCCATACAGACGGCGTCTGCATGAGAGACGGACGCGTGGAGGCCATGGTCAAGGTCCCCACGGACCATGACAATCTTCTGGCCACCATTTCGGAAGCACTTCATTCCATCCTGAAGGACTGTACTGGTGCACAGATTCGCACCATCAACCTGAGCACTACCCTGTCCACAAACGCCATTGTCACGGGCCGGACCGAAAAAGTGGGCATGTTCGTCATCCCCGGACCTGGAATAGATGCCCGCTCCTATGCGCTGGGCGACCAGTACCACATCCTGTCCGGCTGCACAGACCATCGTGGGGCAGTTTCCGCCAAGGCGAGGGTCGAATTCGTCAAGCCCCTGGCCGCCAAGTGCCGTGAAGAAGATATCCGGGTCTACGGTGTGGTGGGCAAGTTCTGCACCCGCAACCCAGAACAGGAACTGGCCATCTCCGGAGCCCTGGCCCCCCAGGCCGATTTCATCTCCCAGGGTCATCGTGTGTCTGAAGCGCTCAATTTCGGGCGCCGCATCAGCACCGCATACTACAATTCCGCTGTCTGGCGCACGTTCAACAACTTTGCCAACGCCCTGGAGCAGAGCGTGCGGAACCTAAACCTCCAGTCCGACATCAACATCGTCAAGGCTGACGGTGGGACCATGCCCATCCGCCTGGCCCGGGAGATTCCGGTTCAATCCATCTTTTCCGGCCCGGCAGCCTCTGTCATGGGTATCCTGAGCACGGTGCCGGTGTCCGAGGACGCCTTGATCCTGGACATCGGCGGCACGACGACAGATATAGCCGTGCTCCTGAACGGAATCCCGCTCCTGGAACGCGACGGCATTTCCATCGGCGAGCACCAGACCCTCGTCCGCGCCCTGAAGGTGGAGTCCATCGGCATCGGTGGAGACTCGTTCATTTGCTCCCGCGGTGGCCACCTGCAGGTGGGACCGGATCGCCACGGTCCGTGCATGGCCGCTGGAGGACCTTCCCCGGCCCTGATGGATGCCATGAACATCCTGGGTTACGCATCTTTTGGAGATCGCGAGCGGTCGGCCAGAGGCATCAAGGAAGTGGCCATGGCCCAGGGCCTGTCGGCCAGGGAATGCGCAGAACAGGCTGTGGACCTAGCCATGACGCTCCTGAAGAAAAAAGTCGATGCCTTTCTGGCGGCCATCAATGCACGGCCAGTGTACACCATTCAGGAAATCCTGGAAGACCGCATGGTCAAGCCCAAAAGCATTCTGCTCATCGGTGGACCGGCCGAGGCCATGGTGCCTCTGCTGGAGCAAAAGTTCTCCCTGCCAGCCATCGCCCCTCAATTCAGCCAGGTTGCCAACGCCATCGGGGCCTGCCTGACTCGGCCGACCCAGTCCCTGGTCCTGACCGCGGACACCTCCCGCGGCAGATTCACCGTGCCAGGCCTGGGTATCCACAAGACAGTCAAACGGACATACACGCTGGAAGAAGCCGTGCACGACGCAACCACCCTGTTGCGGTCCGAACTGGACCGTCAGGGCATTCCGGCCGAGGACGGGGATATCCAGGTCATTGAGGCCGATGCCTTTAACATGGTTGAAGGCCACTACACCATCGGCCGCAACATCCGCGTCCGCTGTCAGATGCGGCCCGGAGTCATCACCACCCTGGCTTCCTAGCTTTCGGAGGGACCATGCTCAAAGCACAATCACGCCTTGGCATCATCTTTTTTCCGGCTTTCGACTGGGCCATCTCTGCCACCCATCCCGAACGGGAGGAGCGACTCCTGTACACCCAGGACCAGTTCAAGGAAGAAGGGATCTTCGACATCGATGGCATCGCTGAATATCGCCCCCTCATTGCCGAAGAGAAGGACATCCTGCGCGCCCATTTCTGCTTTCCCGATGTGGCCTCGGTGTGTACCAATTCGCATCTCATTTCGGCCGGCGGTGTCATCCGTGCGGCAAAGCTGGTCATGGAAAAGGAGCGTGAACGGGCCTTTGCCGTGGTCCGCCCCCCCGGACACCACGCCATGCGCACGGTCCACGGCAGCCGCGGGTTCTGCAACGTGAACATCGAGGCTGTCATGATCGAATGGATCCGCGAACACTACGGCAACCTGCGCGTTGCCGTGGTCGACACGGACTGTCACCATGGCGACGGGACCCAGGATATCTACTGGCATGACCCCGATGTGCTGTTTATTTCCCTGCACCAGGACGGCCGCACCCTCTATCCCGGGACGGGCTTTCCCTCGGAATCGGGCGGCCCCAAGGCCCTGGGCCGGACCATCAACATACCCATGCCTCCGCGAACGTCCGATGACGGATATCTGATGACCGTGAAAAACATTGTCATGCCCATTTTGGACCACTTCAAGCCTGACCTGATCATTAATTCCGCCGGCCAGGACAACCATTTTTCGGACCCCATCACCAACATGAACTTCACGGCCCAGGGCTATGCAAAATTGACCGCCATGCTCAAACCGGACATTGCCGTGCTGGAGGGCGGATACGCCATCAAAGGGGCATTGCCCTATGTCAATCTGGGCATCAGCCTGGCCCTGGCCGGGGTGGACTTTTCAGCCGTGCAGGAGCCGGAATTGGATCGGGACCGGATTCGCGAGCAGCAATCGACCATGGACTACCTCAAGGCCCTGTGCGATCAGCTCCCAGAGGTTTACTTCAATCCCAGACCTGTCGACGTGGTTCGGGAGGGCGGATATTTCGTCCGCCGCAGGTCCATCTACTACGACACGGACGACATCACGGAAACCCAGGTCGAACGCGTCAAGGACTGCCCTCATTGTCCCGGCCTGATCATCACCGAGTCCGAAACTGCGCAGACCCCGAGATCCCTGGGGCTGTATGTTCCTGTGCAGGGCTGCGACCTGTGCAGTCAGGAGGCTGAAGAGCGCTTCTCCAAAGGCCGACAGGCTGGATTTGCCCATGTCCAACTTTCGGATCGGATCGCCAAAAAGTACACGTACATAAAATAACCGATTCCCGGGCATGGGAGCACCCATGCCCGGGCTTCCCCACACCTTCAACCCTCGCCTTTTTACCCGACCTTGTCATCCTCTTGCCACAAATGATTCCAGAATGTTACAAATTGTTGACAAGAGTTATTGCCTCAATTGAACCAACGAGATAAATTCCTACGCGTCGGCTGCTTGTCGCGTTGATCCCTGGGGATGGCAGACAACCCGGCCGGACCAACCCCAACACCGGAGAAACGCGCATGGCTTTTTCCCTCTTCCCCAAGAACATCCATTTTTTCGAACTGCTGCTCAAACAGAACGGCATATTGAAGGAAACCTCCCTCGAGTTGATGAAAATCCTGGACGACTTCAGTTGCGTTGACGCAGGATGCCGGAGCGTCACCCTGCTGGAGGCCGAGGGCGACGAACTCTGCCGGGAAATAGCCCGCCTGCTCTCCCAGACCTTCATCACCCCCATCGATCGCGAAGACATCTACCGCCTGAATCTGGCCCAGGAGGACTCCATCAACTATATCACGGCCATCGCTTCGCGTTTGCGGCTGTATGGGTTCGATCATATCCGCTTTCCAGCACGCAAGATGGCCCGCAACATCCGTGACATGGTCGGTGTTACGGGCGACATGCTCAGTTGTCTGCAAACAAAAAAAGATGTCACCGCCCAGATCCGGAAGATGAAGAGTCTCAAAGTCGAGTGCGAAATGCTCTTCTCCACGGGCTTGGCTGAACTGCAGGACCAGGATGTGCCTGATACGAAAGAAGTCATCAACATCATGCGCTGGTCCCAGGTCTATGACCGTTTCGAGATGGCCATCGAGCGGATCGATGACCTGGCTGACGCCATTGAAGAAGTGGTGCTGAAAAATGCTTGAAATCCCCCTTCTCCTTGCCGTCATAGTCCTGGTGGCCCTGGTCTTTGACTTCACGAATGGGGCCCATGACTGCGCCAACGCCATCGCCACAGTGGTGTCCACCAAGGTCATGTCCCCGCGCACGGCCGTCATGATGGCCGCCGTCCTGAATCTGGTCGGAGCGCTGCTGGGCGAAGAGGTGGCCCATACACTGGGTTCAGGCATCATCAACACGGACATGGTCATGGGCTGTCAGGCCCTGGTCTTGGCCGCGCTCATCGGGGCCATCGCCTGGAACCTGATCACCTGGTACTTCGGCATCCCCTCTTCCTCCTCCCATGCCCTCATCGGCGGACTCATCGGCGCAGCCATCAGCCACGCTGGTCTGTCCTCCCTGCACGCCATCTCCATCGTCAAGAAGGTCCTGCTGCCCCTGGTTCTCTCACCCCTGGCAGGATTTGTTGTCAGCTACATGGTCATGGCCATGATCATGTTCCTTTTCTGGCGGACCAACCGGCGCAGCGTTTCCCGGTATTTCGAGAAACTGCAGATTTTGTCCTCGGCCTTCATGGCCACCAGCCACGGCCTCAATGACGCCCAGAAAACCATGGGTGTCATCACCCTGGCCCTCTTCCTTTTCCACAAGATCGACACGATCCATGTCCCGCTATGGGTCAAACTGGCCTGCGCCACGGCCATGGCCATGGGCACAGCCATGGGCGGATGGAAAATAGTCAAGACCATGGGGCACAAGATCTTCAAGCTTGAGCCCGTGCATGGTTTCGCCGCAGAAACCTCCGCTGCCATGGTCATCACAGGGGCCTCCCTCATCGGAGCCCCCATTTCCACGACCCACACCATCAGCGCCTGCGTTTTCGGAGTCGGCGCGACCAAACGCCTTTCCGCCGTGCGCTGGGGAATCGCAGGAAACCTGATCGTGGCCTGGATTCTGACCATCCCGGCCTCGGCCAGCATAGCGGGGTTCTGTTTTCTGCTCTTCAAGGTGGCCGGCATCGCCGACTGAAGAATCGGCTTTACAAATCAAGCCGCCGCATCTAAAAAGTCTATACAAATGCTGGGGGAGCCCGCCAGGGCTGAGAGGGGAGTCGCATTCCCGACCCTTTGAACCTGACGCAGTTCATGCTGCCGGAGGGAAGCTGGTTCAGATCCAAGACCTTCACAACGAACCGCGCCCCTGGCGCGGTTTTTTTGTGCGCGCGTCAAAAAACGATCCCGGAGGAAACAATGCGTGTCATTGTCAACGGACGAGAAATGATGCTTGATGGAGGGCTTAGCCTGCGTGATCTCATCGCTTCGGTGCATGCGGACCCTGCCGTGGTGGTGGCCGAGCTGAACAGGAATATCGTGCCCAGCTCGGCGTTCTCCGAAACCATGCTGCAGGACGGGGACAGGGTGGAACTCCTGAGCTTTGTCGGCGGGGGATGAACCGATACCCGTAATTCTCCCCTGACCACCACTTTTTGACCGCAAGTCGCAAGGATTGATATGGAACAGACCGATACATTCGAACTCGGCGGGCGGGCCCTGACCAGCCGCCTTTTCACCGGAACCGGCAAATACGGCGACGATGGCCTCATCCCGGCCGTATGCGAAGCCTCAGGCTCCCAGGTCATCACCGTTGCCCTCCGTCGGGTTGATCTCGACAAAGGAGCGGACAACGTCATGCGCCATATCCCCGGTCACATGACCCTCCTGCCCAACACCTCCGGCGCGCGCACCGCGGACGAGGCCGTGCGCATCGCGCGCCTTGCCAGAGCAATGGGCTGCGGCAACTGGATCAAGATCGAGGTCATCTCGGACAACCGCTATCTTCTGCCCGACGGATACGAAACAGTCAGGGCCACGGAAATTCTGGCCCGGGAGGGCTTTGTTGTCCTGCCGTACATGAACCCGGACCTCTATGTGGCCCGCTCCCTGGCAAACGCCGGAGCCGCGGCCATCATGCCCCTGGGCGCCCCCATCGGGACCAACCGGGGGCTGAGAACCGAAGAGATGATCCGCATCCTGATCGAGGAAATGTCCCTGCCCATCATCGTCGACGCCGGCATCGGCACCCCGAGTCAGGCCTGCCAAGCCATGGAAATGGGCGCACATGCCTGCCTGGTCAACACCGCCATCGCCACCGCAGCCGATCCCATAGGCATGGCCCGTGCTTTTGGCCAGGCGGTTCAGGCCGGGCGCAGGGCCTACCTCGCCGGGTTGGGTTCGGTAGCCGCCCTGGCCCGGGCCTCCTCGCCCTTGACTGGATTTCTGGATCAGGAGGAGGGCGGCATATGACCTTCCTGCCTGAAGCCCTGCATCTGGCCACATACCCCCTGGAGGGCAGTTTCCAGAAGGTGGACGGAAACGAGGTTCTTCGCGCCATCGGCCGGGATTCCCTCACCGCCGAGGGATTCCTGGCCCTGCTCTCCCCGGCAGCCTCACCCCATCTCGAAGCCATGGCCTCCCGTGCGCGGGATCTGACCATGCGCCATTTCGGCCGGACAGTGAGCCTTTTCACCCCTCTCTACCTTTCCAATCACTGCGCCAACCATTGCCGCTACTGCGGTTTCGCGGCCAGGAACACCATCCCGCGCACCCAGCTGAACCTGGAAGAAGTCCGAGCCGAGGGTGAAGCAATAGCGGCCACCGGACTGAAGCAGATTCTCCTCCTGACCGGCGAAGCCCCGCACAAGGCCGGGGTGGACTATCTGGAGGCCTGCGTCGCGGTGCTGAGGCCCCTGTTTCCCTCCATCGCCATCGAGGTCTTTCCCATGGAAACAGAGGACTATGCCCGGCTGGTCCGAGCCGGGGTGGACGGACTGACGGTCTTCCAGGAAACCTACGATCCCGAGCTCTACGCCCAGCTCCATCCAGCCGGCCCCAAGAGGGATTTCGTCTTCCGTTTGAACACGCCCCAGCGCGGTGCCGAGGCGGGCATGCGCATCGTCAATATTGGCGCACTGCTCGGCCTTTCAGACTGGCGGCGTGAGATCTTCGCCACCGGCCTGCACGCAGCCTGGCTGCAACGGCAATATCCAGGCGTGGACATAGCCGTGTCCCTGCCCCGTATGCGTCCTCATGCCGGGGACTTCGAACCCGCCTGCGTGGTTTCGGATCGCGACCTTGTCCAGGCCATGACCGCGTTGCGTATCTTTCTCCCCAGGCTGTCCGTCACGATCTCGACCCGCGAAACGCCGCGCTTCCGGGACAACATTCTGCCTCTGGGCGTGACCCGCATGTCCGCCGGGGTCAGCACGGCCGTGGGAGGACACGCCAAGCCCGCAGAAACCGGGCAGTTCGAGATCTCCGACGGCCGCAGCGTGGCCGAGGTCTGCCAAGTGCTCCGGGCCAGGGGCTACCAGCCTGTCTTCAAGGACTGGGAACCCCTGGAGGCGTCGGCGTGAACGCATTCGA
The DNA here is from genome assembly GCA_012729655.1 of Desulfovibrionales bacterium. Taxonomy (GTDB): domain Bacteria; phylum Desulfobacterota; class Desulfovibrionia; order Desulfovibrionales; family Desulfomicrobiaceae; genus Desulfomicrobium. Next base: position 41,204 of record JAAYCS010000155.1, read on the forward strand.
GCAGGGTTTGACCCGTCACCTGGACGCCGGCTGGCTGCTCTATGCCCGGAACATCCGCATAGGCCTTATCGGCGCCGGCGGGCTGGGCTCCAACTGCGCCATGCACCTGGCCCGATCCGGATTCTCGAACCTGATCCTGGTCGATCCGGACCGGATCGAGGCCTCCAACCTGAACCGCCAGACGTTCTTCCTGCGGCAACTCGGATTCCCCAAAGTCGAGGCCCTGCGTGACAACATTCTGGCCGTGAATCCGGCCGCGCAAATCGAAACGCACATCCTGAGCGTGGAAGAGACGAACATCATGGCCCTGTTTGGCTCCTGCCAGGCCGTGATAGAAGCCGTGGACCAGGCCGGGACCAAGAGGATGATCGCCGAGAGATTGGCGCCTGCCGGATGCCTTGTGGTCAGCGCCTCAGGCATGGGCGGCTCGGGTCGGACAGGGGCGATGCGTGTGCACGCCCTGGGCACGAACCTGGTCGTGGTCGGGGACATGGCAACGCCTTGCGACGAAAACACCCCACCCCTGTCCCCGGGCGTCGGGATGGCCGCAGCCATGCAGGCCGACATTGTCCTGCAGCATTTCCTCAACCAGCACCAAGCGAGCAGAACATGAACGGACGCATCCTGGTTTCCGGTCTCATCCGTGAAGGTGGCCTCTACGGGCTGACCGCCGAAAAATTCTCCCTCGGCCGCTCCAACCCCGACGTGGTCCGGGCCATGCTCGATGCCGGAATACGCATCGTCCAGTACCGCGAAAAGACGAAGAAAATGGGCGCCAAGTACGAGGAATGCAAGGTTCTGCGGGCCATGACGCGAGAACATGGCGCGGCCTTCATCATCAACGACGACATCGACTTGGCCCTGCTGGTCAACGCCGACGGCGTGCACGTGGGACAGGAGGACTTGCCTGTGCAGGCAGTCCGCCGCCTGGTCGGGGAGGGCATGGCCATCGGCCTGTCCACCCATGCCCCGCATGAGGCCGTTGCCGCGGCAACGGCCGGGGCCGACTATATCGGCGTAGGGCCCATTTTTGCCACCCAGACTAAGGAAGACGTCTGTGCTCCGGTAGGGCTCGCATACCTGGATTTCGTGGTCCGGGAAATCGATCTGCCTTTCGTGGCCATCGGCGGAATCAAGGAGGTCAACCTGCCTGACGTCGTGGCCCATGGCGCACGCTGCGCGGCCCTGGTCACGGAGATTGTCGGGGCCGGGGACATGCAAACAAAAATCGCCCGCCTGCAGTCGTTGATGAATGCTCGCCTGCGCACCGTTTCCTGAGCGGGTGTGCCTACATGGCCCCGCGCCCGAGGTTCACGCCCGTGGCCTCGGCCGCGCGGATGAGCTGATGGTTCACGGGAACCGTGCGGCACAGCCCGGCCAGGTCTGCCAGAGGCACCAGCACGATGTCCGGGGTCTTGAGCGCCACCATGGTCCCGAACTCGCCGCGCGCAGCCGCATCAACAGCCGCAGCGCCCAGACGCGTACCAAGCACCCGGTCAAAGGCTGTTGGCGAGCCCCCGCGCTGGATGTGCCCCAGCACCGTGGTGCGCACTTCGAGCGGGATGCGCTCCCTGATCTGCTGGGCCAGATAAAAACCGATCCCTCCCAGCTGCTCCACCCCCTGCAGCCGATTCGCGGCCGAACCCTGGGTGATGCGCTCGCCTCCCTCCTCCCTGGCGCCCTCGGCGACCATCACTATGCTGAAAGGGCTGCCTCCCCGGATGCGGTGCTGGATCTTGGTCACCACGTTCTCGAGATGGTAGGGGATCTCGGGGATGAGGATGATGTGCGCGCCGCCGGCCAGTCCCGCTTCCAGGGCGATCCATCCGGCATTGCGGCCCATGACTTCCAGGATCATGACCCGGTCGTGGCTGCGGCCTGTGGTGTGCAGGCGGTCCATGGCGTCACAGGCCACCTGCACCGCTGTCTGGTATCCGAAGGTATAGTCCGTGCCGTGCAGGTCGTTGTCAATGGTCTTGGGGATGCCGACCACGGGCATGCCCATCTGCGCGAACTTGTGGGCCAGTTCCAGGGTTCCCTCACCGCCGACCACGAACAGGCAATCAAGGTTCAGGGAACGATAGGTGCTCATGGCCTGTGCAGACAAATCCCGTACCACCATCGCGCCCTTCCCGTCGAATTCCCTGTAGGCAAAGGGGTTGCCCTTGTTGGTGGTGCCGAGAATCGTCCCGCCCAGGGTCAGAATGTCCCTGGTGTTGGCGGTGGTCAGTTGCATGGTCCGTCCGAAGATGAGGCCGTCGAACCCGTTTTCCAGCCCGATGACCTCGGCCTTGTATTGGATGATGGCCGTGCGGGTCACGGCCCGGATCACGGCGTTGAGGCCGGAACAGTCGCCCCCGCCGGTCAGAATGCCCACGCGCTGCAAACCCATGTCTACTCCTTTCCAATGCGCATTTACGAAGCAAAGCCCTAACCAGTTGATATTTCAGGATGCGTATGGAATTTGCTTTTTTTAAAAATCTTTAGTCTTTTTTGATCCGATGAAGAAAAGCGACGGTCTCGTCCAGTTCAGAACCAATCGGTTACCTGCCTAGCCCCCGCCTTCCACCGGCTTGAACCTGGCTCCGACCAGCGTGGCCAGAACCACCAGGGCCGTGGAGATGAAGATCATCATGATGCCCAGGGCCGACAGACGGCCCCACAGGCCGTCCTCGGCGAAGCGCAGGATCTGTACGGCCAGGACCTCCGTGCCCGGCCTGGACAGGACCACCGACAGGGTCAGCTCGCGCACGAACATGGTGGCCATGAGAATCCAACCCGAAACCATGCCTGGCACGAGCAGGGGGATGATGATGCGGCGCATGGTCGTCATGCGGCTGGCGCCGCAGACCAGCGACGACTCCTCCAGGTGGCTGTGGACCTGGATGAAGGCGCTGGCCATGGGCCGGATGCCGTAGGGCAGGTAGGTGGCGATGTAGCCGATGAGCAGGGCCCAGATGGTCGCGTAGAGCGGCGTGCGCACGAAGAACCACATGAAGCCCACGCCGATGACGATGCCCGGGAAGGAGAAGGACAGGAAGCTCAGGGATTCCAGGAAGCCCGCGGCCCTGGTCCGGACCTTGACGATGGTGTAGGCCACGAAGACCGAGAGGGCCACGCCCAGGGTCGCCCCGCCCACGCCGAGGTAGAGGCTGTTCTTCAGGGACAGCAGGGAGATGGGGTCCCGCAGGACCTCAATCCAGTGCTTCCAGCTCATGAGCGAGAAGGCTCGGGCGCTGGGCACCATGGAGTACGGCACCAGGGACGTGTAGAAAAGCACCGCCACGGGCAGGACGATGAGCACGAACGAAAGCAGCGCCACCGCGGCGAAGAGCGGGTACCTGGCCGCCTTGAGGGGGATGACCGTGGGCCGGTATCCGCGGCTGGAGATGGTCACGTACTTCTCGCTCTCGGAAGTCAGGGCGCGGTAGACGAAGATCAGCGTGATGGACGCGGCCAGGACGCTCATGCCCACCGCCGCGGCCTTGCCGTAGTCCGTGGAGAAGCCTGTGGCGATCATCTGGTAGAGGTGCGTGGCCAGGACGTACACCCGGCCGGGCATGCCGATGACCGACGGCACGGCAAAGGACGCCAGACTCCTGACCACACCGAGGATGAAGGCGGCCAGGATGGCCGGCCGCAAGACCGGCAGGGTCACCTGCAGCAGGGTCCGCCAGGCCCCGGCCCCGCAGACCTTGGACGACTCCTCCAGGGCCACGTCGAAGGAGGCCATGGCCGGCGCGATGATCAGGTAGGCGATGGGCAGGTCCAGGAGACCCTCCACCAGGATCATGCCCCACAGGGAATACACGTTCAGGGGGGAACTCTCCAGGAAGAAGGCCTGCTTCAGGGCCAGGTTGATCAGCCCGTTGGACGGGTTCAGGAGCAGCGCCCAGCTCACGGAGAACAGGACGTGCGGGATCATCATGGGGATGATGGAGATGACCTTGAACAGGAATTTGCAGGGGATGTCCGTGCGGTTGTTCAGATAGGCCAGGAACAGGGCCAGGCCTGTGGCCAGGGTCGAGGAACCGAGGACGAAGACCCCGGTGTTGAGGATGATCTGGGCCAGGGCCGGGTCCGTGTAGGCGTCGACGTACTTCTGGAGGGTGAAGGTCCCGAAGGCCGTCAGGCCCTCGGAGAAGCTGCCGAGCACGAGCATGACCACCGGGCAGACGGTCAGGGCGCCGACGATGAGGATCAGGGAAAACGTCAGTTTGGATCGGCTGGAGTCCATGCCCACCCCCTAGGCCCCGACCAGCAGGCAATGGGCCGGGTCCAGGGTGAAGTGCAGGGCCTCGCCCTCCCTGATGCGGGTGTCCGCGTCCACCTTGGCCAGCAGGTGCTCTCCGCCGGCCGTGATCTCCATCTCAAAGGCTTCGCCGACAAAGACCAGGGAGTCGACCTTGCCCCGGACCGTGTTGGACCCATCATCCCCTTCGCCCGGGACCACGTGGATGAACTCGGGGCGGATGCACAGGGTCACCTCGCCGCCCACAGGAAAGTTCCGCCTCTGGCAGGCGATGACGCCCAGGGGGCTCTGCACCACGGTCGCATCTTCCCGCTGACCCACGACCCTGGCCGGGATCAGGTTGGCCCGACCGATGAAGTCGGCCACGAAGCGGTGGTCCGCGTCGAAGTAGATCTTCTGCGGCGAGCCCACCTCGATGATCCGTCCCGCACGCATGACGGCGATGGAATCGGACAGAGCCAGGGCCTCGACCCGGTCATGGGTCACGTACACGGCCGTGATGGCCAGTTCCGTCAGGAAGGTGCGCAGCTCCTTGCGTGTCTCCTCCCGCAACTTGGCGTCCAAATTGCTCAGGGGTTCGTCGAAGAGGATGACCTTGGGCTCGGCCACCAGGGCCCGGGCCAGGGCCACGCGCTGCTGCTGACCGCCCGAGAGCTTAGTGGCCGGGCGTTTTTCGAACCCCTCCAGCTGCACGAACCTGAGGGTCTTTTCGACCTTTTGGCGGATGACGTCCCTGGGGGTGTTGCGGGTCTGCAGAGGGTAGGCCACGTTATCGAACACGTTCATGTGCGGCCAGATGGCGTAGGTCTGGAAGACCATACCCAGCCCACGCTGTTCCGTGGGCACGAAGACGCCCTTGTCCCTGGACCAGACCACCTCGTCGCCGATGCTGATCTCCCCGGAATCCGGGGACTCCAAACCCACGATGCAGCGCAGCAGGGTTGTCTTCCCGCAGCCGCTGGGCCCCAGGAGGGTGAAAATCTGGTTGGCCGGAATGGTCAGGTCCACGTTGTCCAGGGCTTTGATGGTCTTGCCCTCGGAAAAATAATGCTTGCTTATGCCTTGAATCCGGATTTCCATGACGGCTGTCCATGATCGGCTCCGGATCGAAAGCGGATTCCGGAGGAAAAGAAGGTTAAGCCTGGAGTACGGCCCCAGGGGCCGGGAGAGGCCGTCCGGACCTGAGCCCGGGCGGCCTGCTGCGGATCACTTCACGTCGAAGATGGCCTGGAACTCGGCTCCCCACTTCTGGATTTCCTCGTCGGAAAGCTCCCGGATGGGGCGGACCTCGGCCTTGTCCATGCCGTCGATGGGCGGGAAAACCCCGGGGGCCAGGACATATTCGCCCACATCCTTGGCCAGGATGCCCATGGCCTTTCCGGACAGCCAGTAGTCAACGAAAAGCCGTGCCGCATTGGGGTGCGGGGCTTTGGACGTTACGGCGATGGCTCGGGGGGTGCCGAAGAGGGGCTCTTGGACCCGGGCCCAATCCAGTGGGGCCGGGGCCTTGGTGATGATGTACTTGGGCATGGAAATGGCGATGAGCTTCTCACCGCTCTCCACCGGCGCGGGAGTGGGGCCGAAGGAGGCCACGAACATGGGCCTGTTGGCCGCCAGCCCCTTCAGGAACTGCCTCCACTCCTCCTCGCTCTTGAAGACATTGTCCTTCAGGCCCACGAGCCAGGAGATGGTGGTGGCGTGGTTGGCCGGGTTGGCCATGACGATCTTGTCCTTCCACTTGGGGTCGGCCAGGTCTGCGTAGCGCTTGGGCACGTCGGCGGCCTTGACCAGTTCCTTGTTGTAGATGAGGCCCACGTATTCGATGCCAAAAAGCTGAACGGCATCGTCCTTCCTGGTCCATTCGGGATAGCCGGCAGAGGCGGGGGAACTGTAGGACGCCAGGACCCCCTTCTGCTTGAGGATCTCCAGCACCGGGAGAGGGCCCTGGACCACGTCGGCCATGAGCTTGCCCGCCTCGAATTCCGTCATGATCGTGGCCACGAATTTCGAGGTGGAGATGCGGGTGTATTCCCCCTTGACTCCCGTGTCCGCGGCGAAGGTATCCATGATCGGCTCGACGGACGTGATGTTCGCATAGAACGTCGCGGTTTTCTCGGCCTTGGCTTTGGCCAGAAGGTCTTGGTCCGCCGCTTGGGCGGCCAGGGCGGTGCAAAGGACCATGATCACGATCAGCATTCTCTTCACTGACACATCCTCCTTCGGGCCCGACGGGTCCTGCAGTTGTGGGATCACGACAAAACAATCCCGATTATGTGAAAAAATCTATCCAACGGGCGAGGTATTGTCAACGAAGCAAATCCCACGGAAACAAAATTACGGTATGGTTTCGGCATATTGCAGACAATTTCCGGGGCATTGCTTGTCGTCCTGAGCCTGGCGGAACTCCATGATTCCTGGCAGGATTGAAAACCCCACGTCAAAATCTGCTGCGATGATCCGGCTTCTCAGATGAAACCCAGATTTCCTTTCCACGCTGGATCGGATCTGAAAACAATTTGTCATCCGAGAATCCTCAAAAGCAAACCTGACCTCGGTCCTTTTGATGGGTGACCCATATCCCTGCATTTTCCTTCTTGACCCTGTGCGTCGCGCCGCGTCATGCTTCAATCTTCAAATTTTTATGCAGAAACCCGGCCTCGGTGCACATTCCGAACCTGACCCAAGGGTTTTTGCCCCGACAATGCCTGACAACTGTGGTTCAACGGCCTCACGGAGTTTGCACAGACCATGCTGCCCCTTTTCATTCTCCTCTTCATTGTCCTCGCCGCCCTGGTCCTTTTCATCGGCGGTTGGCTGCCTGCGGATGTGGTCGGGATCATGGTCCTCGCCGGCCTGGCCCTGTCCGGCCTGGTATCCCCGGAACAGGCCGTGGCCGGGTTCAGCAGTCCGGCGGTCATCACCGTGCTGGCTATGTTCATCCTCTCAGCCGGACTGACCCGCACGGGAGTGGCCTACCGCATCGGTCAACCCCTTCTGCTCTTCGCCCGCCAAGGGGAGACCGTGCTGGTCGTCATCCTCATGGCTGCTTCCAGCATTCTTTCGGCTCTCATCAACACCACCACCGTGGCCGTCATCCTGCTGCCCGCGACCATGGATCTGGCCCGCCGCAGCGGCCTGCCGCCAGCACGCCTGCTCATGCCCATGGCCCTGGGATGCCTGCTCGGAGGGCCTTTCACAGGCATATCCACTCCTCCGAACATCCTGGCCACCGACGCCCTGCGCACCGCCGGACTGACGACCTTTGAGATTTTCGATTTCACCCCCATCACCGGCGCCCTGGTTTTGTCCGGTATTGTTTTCATGGTGGTCTTGGGCATGCGCCTGCTGCCCAGAGGAATAGCGCAAGGAGTGCATAAAAACGGCATCGAAACCTCCTACGAGGTCGGAACTCACATCTTCACCATCGAACTCCCGCCGACGTCGCCTCTCGTGGGCCGCAACCTTGCTGAAAGCAGGCTGGGCTCGGCCCTGTACCTGACGGTGGTTGGTCTGCATCGCGGAGGAGAACTGATCCTCTCTCCCAGAACCCAGGAAACACTGCACGCCGGAGATATCATCATTGTCCATGGACAAGCGGACCAGGCCAGCCGATTCCACGGCAGCCGGCACCTGCAGGTCGAACCAGCCGGACCCGAAACAGGGGAGATCACCCGCCGTCTGATCACGGCCACGGTCCGCATCGGCAAGGGTTCTCCGCTCCTAGCCCGCACCCTGGTCGAGAGCGGCCTGCGCCGGGACCATCGCGTGCATGTTCTGGCCCTCAATTCCCCGACAGGTGAATGCCTGGGGGATATCCGCCAACATCGTTTCGAGGAAGGGGACAGACTCATCCTTCAGGGCGAGCACGAAATCCTGGAAAGCCTGACGGACAAGGGGCTTTTCGAGCCCGAGACACAACTGGCCCAGGACCGGGACGAAACTCGGGCCTGTGAACTGCTCAGCCTCTGTTCCTTGCGGGTGCCTGAAGGGTCGGTGCTGGCCGGGCGCAATCTGGTGGAAAGCCGCCTGGGCAACGCCTTCGGCCTGACAGTGGTGGGTCTGGTGCGGGACAGCAACGTGACCTGCCTCCCCGCCCCGGAGGAAACGGTTCAGGCCGGTGACCTGCTCGTGATCCAGGGTCTGGTGCGGGACATCGAGATCTTCAAAGGACTGCAGGAGCTGGCGATCTCGGAACATTCCTCGCGGCTGGCCGCCGAACTCGAGTCCCAGCAGGTCGGCATGACCGAGGTGCTGCTTTCCCCCCGCACAACCCTGGCCGGCAAAACCCTCAACGACCTGCTCTTCCGCGATCATTACGGGCTGAGTGTCCTGGCCGTGTTGCGCAAGGGTCAGACTGCCCGCGCGGGGCTGCAGGACATGCCCCTGCAGTTCGGCGACGCGCTGCTGGTGTACGGCCCGCGCCAGAACCTGGAAGCCGTGGCCCGGGACGACGACTTCCTCGTCCTGGACCAGGCCGCAGCCCAGGCGCCGCGCCTGCACAAGGCGCCACTGGCAGCCATCATCATGGTGGCCGTTCTGCTCAGCGCCATCCTGGGGTTCGTGCCCATCGCCATCGCGGCCCTGACCGGAGTGGCGGCCATGGTCGTCGGCGGCTGCCTGACCATGGAGGAGGCCTACCGCGCCATCGAATGGAAGGTGATCTTCCTCATCGCCGGCATGCTCCCCCTGGGCTTGGCCATCGAAAACACAGGAGCCGCGCAGATGGGGGCGGAAGCGCTCATCGGCATGGTGGGCGACCTTGGGCCGCGCTGGGTCGTGGCCGCGTTGTTCGGAGTGACGGTGCTCGGCACGCAGGTCATCCCCACGGCGGCCCTGGTGGTGCTCATGGCGCCCGTGACCCTCGGCGCAGCCTCCCAGCTGGGCATCTCGCCGCAGCTTCTGATGATGACCGTGGCCATGGCCGCCTCGGCGAGCTTCGCCAGCCCCCTTTCCCACCCGGCCCACCTGCTGGTGATGGGGCCCGGCGGATACAGGTTCATGGACTACGTGAAGGTTGGCGTGCCCCTGACCGTCGTAGTCATGGCAGTGTCGGTCTGGCTGCTGCCTATCCTCTGGCCCGCATGACCCCCCGCAAAACGAAAAGCAAGACTTGAACCGGGCAGAGCAGGACCCTGTTTTACCCATCCTCGCTTCCCCTCGGGACATTTTCTGACGCCCCGCAGGTGCCTGCACACGCCAGCCCCGATACCTTGAAGGTTGAATCCTGAATTGTCAGGGGCCGGCGAGCCCCTGCCGCAGCGCTTCCCAGTTTGGCCCTTTCGGGCCTCTGACTGCCATCTTTGACACGGCCGCTGAAATTACATGCAGAGCCACAAGAAAATTCCATATTCAAAATCGCAGGATATCTGTCAAAATGTTATTTTTTGTTATTTTTGTGTTTTTTTATGTTAAATTTGTGAGGTGTCACGCCAGGAAGCCAAGCGAGCCATCGCCAGCAATGCCGCCGAACTGATCGAGGAAAACAGCTGCATCCTCCTCGACGCAGGGACCACAACACTCGAACTGGCCCTGCTGCTGCGGAACTTGCACCTGACCGTTATCACAACCGATCTGCAAATCGCCCTCGTCCTCTCCAAATTCCCCACAGTCACCGTGTACACCACCGGCGGTTGCGTGGACCGGCTGACCAGTTCCCATGTCGGTGATGCTGCCATTTCCTTCCTTTCCACTGTCCAGGCGGACAAGGCCTTCATCGGGACCAATGTCTGGGACTGCGGACACGGCGTGGCCACGACATCGTCCGTCAAACAGCATCTCAAACGCCGCATGATGGCCAGCGCCGGTCAGAGCATATTGCTCGCAGACTCGAGCAAATACGGATTGTGCAGTACATGGCGAGTCGCTGCACTGGCTGACTTCTCGTGTATTGTCACCGACACGGAACTTTCCCGTGAACATCAAGAAGAAGTTCGGGCCGCAGGCGGACATTTGCGTCTGGCCAACGGCCTCAATGGCGGGTTTGAAATTTAAGGCGGAGGAACGACGAACAATGTGCGATGTTGCGGTTATTGCCGACGACCTGACCGGAGCCAACGCGGCGGGCTCCCTCCTTGCGGCCAAAGGCCTCAAGGTGCTGACCAGCCTCGGGCTAGATGGTTTCATATCCAGCCAATCCGGCGATTTTGACGCTGTCTGCTGACCCTGATCAACATCCTGCTGCCCATCGCCCAAACCATCGGGCTGGACCCTCTCCTCCTGGGCATCATCATGGTGGTCAACACGTCCATCGGCATGATCACACCGCCCATGGCCGTGAACCTGTTCGTCGCCCAAGGCATTGCGCGCGAATACGGGACCACCCTGGAAAGCATCAGCAAACGGATCATTCCCTTCTTCCTGATGGAACTGGTGGTTCTCTTCCTGGTCAGCAATGTTCCGGGCATCTCTCTGGGCATATTGCAGCTCTTCCGCTGATCTTTGCTGGCGGATCGAAATACAAAGGCCTTCCGGCTGCTCCCGGAAGGCCTTTTTTTCTCTCGTCAGACAGTGCGATCTCATTCCAGGGCCTGATCCAAATCCGCCAGGATGTCATCGATATGCTCAATCCCTACGGACAAACGCACCAGGTCCGGGGTGATGCCCGCCTGGACCTGCTCTTTCTCTGACAGCTGAGAGTGCGTGGTGCTGGCCGGATGGATGGCCAGGGTCTTGGCGTCGCCGACATTGGCCAAGTGGGATACGAGGCGCAGACTGTTGATGAATCGGCGCCCGGAGGCAAGGCCTCCCTTGACTCCGAACACGACCATGCCGCCAAACCCGCGCATGAACATGGTCCTGGCCAGGGTGTGGGACGGGTCACCCGGCAGGCCGGGATAGCGCACCCAGGCCACCCGGGGATGCCCGGCCAGGAACTCGGCCACCTGCAGGGCGTTCTCGCTGTGCCGCTCCATGCGCAGGGCCAGGGTTTCGAGCCCCTGTAAAAAAATCCAGCAGTTGTCCGGCGAGATGCAGGCCCCGAGGTTGCGCAGGGGCACCAGGCGCATGCGCAGAATGAAGGCCAGGGGATTCAGTTCGCCCAGGTCATGGGCGTAGCGCAGGCCGTGGTAGGAAGCGTCGGGCTCGTTGTAGAGGGCGAACTTGGGGTCGGCCCAGTCGAACGAGCCGGCATCGACCACCGCCCCGCCGATGGCCGTGCCGTGGCCGCCGATCCACTTGGTCAGGGAATGGATGACGATGTCCGCCCCGTATTCCATGGGCCGGAAGAGGTAGGGCGTGGCGAAGGTGGCGTCCACCACCAGGGGCAGATGGTATTCGCGGGCCAGGGCCGCCAGGGTCTCGATGTTGGCCACGTCCAGGGCCGGGTTGCCGATGACCTCGGTATAGATCAGCCTGGTGCGCTTGTTGATGGCCGCACGAACTGCCTCCGGGTCGTGGATGTCGACAAAGCGCGTGGTGATCCCGGCCTCGGACAGGATGGACGCGAACATGGTGTGGGTGCCGCCATAGATGGTGGACGAGGAAACCAGTTCGTCCCCCTGGCGGCAGATATTGATGACCGTGTAATGGATGGCCGCCGTGCCCGAGGCCAAGGCCAGGGCGGCCTTGCCGCCTTCCAATGCGGCCAAGCGGGTTTCCAGGACCTCCTGGGTGGGGTTGCCGAGGCGGGTGTAGATGTGCCCAGGCTGACGCAGGGCGAAGAGGTCGGCCGCATGGTCCGTGTTCTTGAACAGATAGGCCGCCGTCCGGTGCACGGGCATGGCGCGGCCGCCGCTGGAGTCCGGAGCGTACCCCCAGTGCAGGGCCTTGGTTTCGAATCGGTGCATGAGTCCTCCTGACCGGCAAACCGGAAAGCAACAAGGCGTTTACACGCCGGTTATCATGAAGATGCCGTACGACGCCAGAAGATTGGGCCAGAAGCGGACCGCCCGGGCCTTTCCTTCTCCCGACGGATTGACGGCCAGAGAACGCCGGATGGCAAAGGGCACTGCCCGGGAATAGGCCCAGAAATCATCCAGGCTCAGGACCCGGATGTTGGGCGTGTTGTACCACTGGTAGGGGAGCTCCGGCGTGACCGGCACGTGGCCGGAAAAGGCCATCTGCAGCCTGATCTGCAGGCAGCAGAAATTGGGAAAGCTGACGATGCCCCACCTCCCCACTCTCAGCATCTGTTGGATGAGTATTGTGGGGTCGTAGGCCTGCTGCAAGGTCTGGCTGACCACCACATAGTCAAAGGCGTTGTCCGGAAAACCCGGCAATTCCGTGTTGATGTCCCCGTGAATCACGGACAGGCCCTGGGCAATGCAGGATACGACCTCGTCCTCGTCATGCTCGATGCCCAGCCCCAGCACGCCCTTGGTGTCCCGCAGGTGGCGCAGGAGCAGTCCCCCGGCGCAACCGAGGTCCAGCACGCGGCTGCCCGGCTCGATCCACGAGGCCACGATGCGCAGGTCGAAACGCAGGTCCTTCGCGGATTCTGCGCGGTGTTCAGCAGCCATGCAGCCCCCCCAGGAAGCCACGGATGACCGTCTCGAGCCGCGGATCAGGCAGCAGAAAGGCGTCATGCCCCCAGGCGGCGGTGATCTCGCAAAAGCTGACGTCCCGATCAAGTTCCTTCAGGACATTCACCATCTGCCGGGACTGATAGGTCGGATACAGCCAGTCCGAGGTGAAAGAGACAAGCAGAAATCGGGCATTTGTCACGGCCAGGGCTTTTCGGGTCGGACTGTCGGCATTGCCCAGGTCCAGATCGAAATAATCTGCGGCCTTTGTGATATAGAGAAAGGCGTTGGCGTCGAAGCGCTCCACGAACTTCTTTCCCTGGTGGTGCAGATAACTTTCGACCTGAAATTCGGTTTCGAAACTGAAGGCGAACCCCCCTCCATGGCGCAGTTCTCGCCCGAACTTCAGATGCATGGACTCGTCCGAGAGATAGGTGATGTGCCCGATCATGCGGGCCACGGCCAGGCCCAGGTCCGGCCGCACTCCGTCATAGTAGTCGCCGTTCCTCCAATTGGGATCGCTCATGATGGACTGCCTGGCCACCTCGTTGAAGGCGATGGCCTGGGGGGAATGACGGCTTGTCGTGGCCAGGGCCAGGACTCCTTTCATCATGTTTGGATAGCTTGCGGCCCATTGCAGAACCTGCATCCCGCCCAGGGAGCCGCCGACCACGGCCAGCAGACATTCGATGCCGAGATGCCGAAGCAGCTCGCGCTGGGCCCGGACCATGTCGGCGATGGTCACGATGGGAAAATCCAGGCCCCAGTACCGGCCGGTGGCGGGGTTGATGGAGGATGGTCCGCACGAACCCATGCAGCTGCCAATGACATTGGAACAGACCACGAAATAGCGGTCCGTATCGATGGGTTTGCCTGGTCCCACATAGTGATCCCACCATCCGGGCTTGTCATCGCCCTCATGGAACCCGGCCACATGGGCGTCGCCGGTCAGGGCGTGACAGACGAGAACCGCATTGGAACATTCGGAGTTCAATTGTCCATAGGTTTCATAGGCCAGGGATACGGGCCCCAAATCCACGCCACTGTCCAGAACCATGGTCCGCGGGGGATGGGCAAAGGTGAAAGACTGGGTCCGGACCAGGCCAACGCTGGGGGAGGAGATCATCGCGTGCATGTTCTCAGTTGAACTGCCCAATGCGACAGAGGAAGGCAATACCTTTGACCGGAATCAGGACCGACCCTCACAAGGATCTTCAGGCAAGAGGATTCGACATCAAAGGGCTTCATGGAGGGGGAAGGGGCATACATGCTGGACAGGGTCAGGTCCCCGCGTCCAGGATCCTTCGCACGCGCAGCAGGCGGGGGGCCCAGTAACTGTCGAAATCGGACAGGATCACCCCGGCGCTGGCCGAGGCGTGCAGGAATTGCCGTCCTGTAACAAGCACCCCGACGTGGTCACTCCCCTTGTCCAGAAAATAGAGCAGATCGCCGGGCCGCATCTCCCCGGCATCAACCCCGCGTCCCAGCCTGCTTTGCTCAATGGAAGTCCGGGGCAGATTCAACTGGAACGCATCGCGGAAAACGGCCTGCATCAGGCCGGAGCAATCCACACCCTTGCGGTCCGAACCGCCAAGACGATGTGGCACCCCTTTCCAGACCTGGTATTGGGCCAGCAGCATTTCAGACACCGAAGGCGACGCCTTGTCCTGCCGCGGAGGGGGAGCGGTCGGGACCGACTGGATCACTGTCTTGGTTCCACAGCCGAAACCCAGCATCAGCAAACCCAGAAAAATCCCCATCCTGGCCCAAAGCCGGATTGGGGAACCGTGAAGCAGCGCAAGATCGGGCATACCCACTCCAAACCGTGTGCCGCGCATTCACAAAGCCAGCTCGTTCATCACAAAGGCTTATTCAAGGCAGGACCCGCCGGACACGGAGCAATCGCTTCTGCCAATACCCGTCGAGCTTGGAGACGATGACTCCTTTCTTGCTGGAAGCATGGAGAAACTGGCCGTCATTGACGACCACGCCGACATGATCCCTGCCCCGATCCACGAAATAGACCAGATCTCCAGGCCTGATTTGGCCACGGGGCACAGCCTCTCCCATCCTGCTCTGTTCCTCTGATGTGCGTGGGAGCTCGATCTGGAAAGCGTCCCGGAATATGGCCCGGACCAAGCCAGAGCAATCGACACCACTGAAGTCCTCGCCGCCAGAGCGATAGCGTACCCCCCTCCAGTCGTCATATTGAGCCAGGACGATGTCGCTGATGGAAGGAACGTCTTCCACTTCTTCGAAGGAAAAAGCAGAGTCATCAAAATCAGATGATCCGGAAGCGGGTTCACCTTCCCTCTGGGAAACCAGCGCTCCCATGTCTGCCTGGGGGGGCATGAATGAATAGTTGACTTTTGGGTGCGTGTCCGGCCGGGAAAGGAAGCACTGGGCGGCCGGCACAGACGAATTTTGAGCGTCATGAGAAAAGACTGGAGTACGCGAGGAAACAACCTTGGTGGAGCAGCTGCTGCCGGCCAGAACGAGACAGGCCAACAGGACAAACTCACCCACCAGAACCATTCCGGCACACGGACCTTGTCCGCCTTGTCGAAAAATCATACCACAACTCCGTTTCATGTTTCAGAAGGCCTATACACAACGAACCACCGAAAGTCAAAAACGGCGACCCGGGCCGTCCATGCGAATGGAGAACCCCGGGGGCCGCGCCCGCCAGCGCAAAACTGAGAAAACGAAGCAGTTCCCGCTGTCCTGGACAGAGGATTACTTCACGTAATCCATGCTGTTCTGTCCCAGGAGGCAGAAGACCTCGTAGGAAATGGTCCCCCACCAGGACGCCAATTCGTCAGCTGAAATGGCCCGAGGACCCTCGCCCCCCAGCACGTACACCTCGTCACCGATCTCGGCTTCGGGCACGCAGCCCACATCCACGGCCGTTAGTTGCATGCAGACCCTTCCCAGCACAGGCACCCGTTGACCTCGCAGGAGCATCTGCCCCTTGCCGGACAATGTCCGGGAATAGTTGTCCGCATAGCCGATGGCCACAATGCCGACACGCATTGGCCTGTCGGCCACGAAGGTCCTGCCGTAACTCACGGATTCCCCGGCGCGGATGGTCCGGATTTGCAGCAGGCGGGACGAAACGCTCATGGTGGACCGAAGGCCAGCTGACTTGTCAGCCCAGACCGTGCCGAAAAAGGGATTCCCTCCGTACAGTGCGATGCCTGGCCGTTGCAGGTCGTGGTGCAACCCTGGATGAGCGAAGATGGCCCCGGAATTGGCCAGGCTTCCGCGCACGTCCAGGCCGCGACTGTGCAAGACCCGGAGGATGCCGGCAAACCGCTGGCCCTGTTCGGAGACATATTCGGCCTGTTCCGGGTCGTCGGCCGTGGCCAAATGCGAACAGGCCATGACCGCCCGGACATGCTCCAGGCCATCCAGGACGTCGGCCACCCCGTTGGCCTCCTCGGCAGCAAAACCCAGCCTGGACATGCCCGTGTCAAACTTCAGGGCCACGCGCACCGGTGCACCGGTCCGCCTTCCCTCCTCCTCCAGGCGCACCAGCTGCTCCACCCGACCGACGAAAGGGATCAGCCCATGGGTGCACACGGCCGTGTAATCCGCCTGGTCCAAGGGTCCCAACAGAGAGATCACCTCGGCCGCGGGCGTGACTTCTTTTAAAACAACCGACTCTTCCACTGTACCCGCAGCCATGCACCGCGCTCCGGCAGCGAAGAAGGCCCGCGCCACCTCGGCCAAACCGTGACCATAGGCATCGGACTTGACCACCGGGGCCGGATTCGCTGCCACGGCCCGGATCAGGGTGTAATTATGCACCAAGGCCCTGATATTAACGCGGGCCAGGACGTACGTATTCCAGATGTCCATGCGTTGCTCCAAAGGAATGGTGGGAATGTTCAGACCCGCAGACGGACGTAGTAGCCCTGGCCGTCCCTGGCCACCAGGAGCAGCACGGTGTTGGCCATGCGGTACCGCTTGAAGGCCAGGGCAAAATCGTCCACAGACCTCTGCACATCTCCGGCAATGTTGAGGAGGATGTCCCCTTTTTGCAATCCCAGCTTCTGGGCCGGGCTGCCCTGACGCACCTGTATGATTTCCAGATTCGATCCACGCGGTGCAACCGTCAGGCCCCACCGCTTCTCGGCCATGGCGAGGGCTTTTTCATCGGTGAAGGGCTGCACAGATACGTTTACGGTGCGCAGGCCATTGGACCCGAGAAGTTCCAACTGCAGAGCCTGACTGATGGTAAAATTGCGCAATACCCGCAGATAATGGTCACGGTCCTCAATGCGCACTCCATTCACTGCCCTGACCACCTCGCCGGTATTGACGCCCGCGTCGCGCACGGATTTCTCGTGAATGTCCGCAATCAGCATGCCGCGTGCTTGATCAAGCCCCAGGAAATGGGCGATGCGCTCGTCCACGTCCTGCCCTTCCAGTCCGAGCCATACAGCCTGCACCCGCCCATGGCTGACCAGTTCATCCACCACCAGCTTGGCTTTGTTGATGGGAATGGCGAAACCGATGCCTTCGGCTTCGGCATAAATGGCGGTGTTGATCCCGACGAGTTCACCGGCCAGGTTCATGAGTGGCCCACCACTGTTGCCCGGATTGATGGCTGCATCGGTTTGGATGAAATCCGTAAAAGTGCCCTGTTTGGTCTCAATGGTGCGCCCCAGGGCTGAAACCACCCCCGTGGTCACTGTATTGCCGAATCCGTAAGGATTGCCGATGGCAATGACCGTTTCACCGATCATGATATCCGCGGAATCTCCCATGACCGCCTGCGGGAGGTCACGGGCGTCTGCCAGATGCAGGATGGCCAAATCGAAATCAGGGTCCGATCCGATCAGCCTGCCGTCGAATTCCCGCCCGTCCATCAGCCGCACCCGGATGGACGACGCCCCTTCAATGACATGGGCGTTGGTCAGAACCAGATTCTTGCGTCCATCGATGACCACGCCCGATCCCAGGCTGCGCTGCTCGAAGCGCCGGGTGAAATCCTGGGATCCGAAAAAATGCCGGAACACGTCATCCCTCCCGAAAAGCGACCCAAAGGGATTCACTTCCCGCTCGACCATGCGCGCCGAGTGGATGTTGACCACGGCCGGTGAGACCGTCTGGACGGTGCGCACGACTGGGGTCATGCGTGCCTCTCGGCTTCCGGCAAAAGAAAAATGGGCGCTCCCAAGCGCCCAAAAGATTATCGTCACAAGCATTACAACTCTGTTCACGCCACTCTTTCCTCCACCCTTCTGTGCACCTCAACATCGACTCTCTTCAATCTTGCAGGGAGATATTGATCTGCCTGTTCCGGGGCCCTTGGGGCCGTTTGGGGACCATCACACTCAGCAGGCCAGACTTCATGCTCGCCTCGACTGCCGAGGGGTCGATGTCCAGGGGCAGGGAAAAACGCCGGGCAAAGCTGCCATAGGAGCGCTCCAGAACGTGAAACGCGGCCCCGGTAATATTCCCGTGCAGTTTGCGTTCGCCGTACAGGGTCAGCTCGTTGCCATGTACCTCCAGGGTGACGTCCTCGCGCTCCAGCCCCGGCAGCTCCACGAGGATCAAGTATCCTTCGGCCAGCTCGAGCACATCGGCCACCGGGCGGAACTGGGCCAACCTTCTGGCACCTTGGGGAAAGGGGGCAACGCAGGTCGTATCCTCAACCAGACGTTTCATGTCTTCCTTCATGCATTCCAATTCCAGCCACGGGTCCCACGGAAAAAGCTTTGCCATACCCCACCATCGAAAATGCGGTCATCACCGGCTTGTCAATTCGTGATCCGGCCCGCCTGACCGGCCCTTCACAGGAAAAAAAACAGGGCCGCCACGCCCAACGCCAGCAGTCCCACGCCAACGGCCACCCAGGTCGCGGAACCGGCTCGGTTGACGAACATGGCCCCGCCAAGTTGGGAGCCTCCCAGCGAAGGATCCTTGGCTTGGGCCCGTCTGCGCATTTCCGCCAGCTCCGCCTCGTCCTGAAGTTGCTGTCCCTGGTTGAGGCGCCTCACCTCTTCCATGGCCAGGGCGTAGACGACCCCACACTTGGGGCACTCAAACGGGGAAGAGAAGGCATCGTCCTCTTCATGCCGCTCATAGGTGCATCTGGGGCATTTTTCCAGCCGCAACCGCAAATGCTGCGGAATCACTGCAGGTTCGTCCTTGATCGTCACGCGCACCTCGATCCGGCGTCACAAAAGCCCATCCCAGAACCTCGGCTAGTCAGATACTGTCACTTTCTGCAACTGCCAAGTATCGATATCGCCTTGGAAAATTTTGGCTATGCCATCCTGATACAGGGTGCGCATGCCCTGCTCCACGGCCAGGCGCTCAATGTCCTCGGCCGGTTGCTTGCGCATGATGGCCTTGCGGATTTCCGGAGTGGTTACAAGCAGTTCATGGATGCCCGTGCGCCCTCTGTAGCCTGTGTGTGAGCACCGCCGGCAGCCCACCGGTTTGAAGGTCCTGGCCCCGGATCGCTCGATGCCCAGTTCCGGAAAATATTCGGACCCGTATTGACTGACGAGGTAGTCCCACTCCTCGTCCGTGACCTCGTGTGCGGCCCTGCAGCTGACACAGAGGGTCTTGACCAGCCGCTGGGCCAGAATCCCCTGCAATGCTTCGGCGAAATTGAGCGACTCAATGCCCATATCCAGCAGTCGGGTCACGGTTTCGGCCGCAGAGTTGGTATGCAGCGTGGTAAAGACCAAATGCCCGGTCAGGGAGGCCTCCACGCCAATCTGGGCGGTTTCCAGGTCGCGCATTTCCCCCACCAGAATCACGTCCGGATCTGCCCTCAGAAAAGACCTCATGATCCTGGCAAAATCAAGCCCGATGGCGTTCTCCACCTGCACCTGCTGCAACCCCTGCTGGGTGATTTCCACCGGATCCTCCACGGTCCAGATCTTCTTGTCGGGGGTATTGATGCGGGACAGGATGGAATGCAGGGTCGTGGTCTTGCCCGAACCCGTGGTGCCCACAACAAGAAAAATGCCGTGCGGCTTGACCATGATCCGCTCGATCTGCTCCGCGTTCCGTGCGCTCAGGTTGAGCCTGCTGAAGGGCATGACCTTGCCGGCCGAGAGCATGCGCATCACGACGCTCTCCCCGTACACTGTGGGCAAGGTCGCCACCCGCATCTCTATTTCACGTCCTTTGAACCTGACCCTGAGCTTCCCGTCCTGGGGCAGGCGTTTCTCTGAAATGTCAAGGCGGGACATGATCTTGATGCGCGAGGTCACGGGTTTGATGACGCTCTCCGGGATGGAGAGCACCCGTTCGCAGGTTCCGTCTATGCGCATGCGCACCAACCCGGGCTTTCCAACGCGGTTAGGTTCGATGTGGATGTCCGAGGCCCCAACCCTGTGCGCATGCATGATGACCTTGTTTACAAAACGGACCGCGACCTGCCTGCTCTCCAGCGAGATATCCTCTTCCTCATCCTGGGTGAATTCTAACCCTTCTTCTGCGGCTGTGGCCAATTCCGCAAGGGATGCCGAGAGATCGTCGCCGTCATCAAGTTCTTCGGTGAGATCCTCCGGCTCGCCCTCTTCCGCGCCGGTGCTCCAACCTCCCCCTCCAGGACTTACGCTCTTGGGCAACTGGGACGAATCGCCGAGAAACGCCAAAATATCCTCAGGCAGTCCAACCCGGAACTCATAACTTTTTGCATTCACAACACGTCGAATCTCGTTCACCGTATCGGCATCATGTGGATCCTGGACCAATACAACCGCTTTCCCGGCACCGGTGTGAAGTGGAAGCCACATGTTGCGGATCAGATACTGACGATTGATGCCTTTGAGCATCTGATCGGAAACCGGATTGTTTTCGTAGCGCACGAAGGGTGTCTGGTAGAACCGTTCCAGGGAGGCTCCGATGGCGTCGGGGTCCAGGTTGAAGTCCGCGCGCAACACCCGCGAGACGAAAACCCCTCTCTGGGCGGCCCTGGACAGGGCATCATCCAGTTGCTCCTGAGTCAAAAAACCCTTGGAGACCAGATGGTCAAAGGGCCCTTGGGGCAAGTCGAACTCCTCGAAAAGCTTCTGCCCCATGATGCCCACGATCAAACGGCAGTAGGCCTCATCCTGTCGGGTGAATTTGCCGCTCTTCTTGTTGATGAGCTGAAAGACCCCCATCAAGGCATTCTCATGGTGAACGGGCATGGACAGGATATTTATGATTTCAAGTCCCAGGAGCTTGTCCAGTCCGCGATCGAAGCGCAGGTCAGGATGAACGGCCGCGAGTTCTCGCGGATCAAGATTCTGCAACATCAGTGGCGCCTGGGACAAGGCTGTAAAGCCGGCCACACTCGAAAACGAGAACGGGACCCGCATCTCCTCCACGCCAGCATTGCGTTCGATCTGGAAGAAAAGTTCCGTCTGTTTCGGATCGCGCTTGAACAGCACGAGCTGGTCCACATCAAAAAGGGCCTTCAGCGTGGACTGGCATTCCTCCCAGGCCGCCTGAAACGACCGGGAGTGCTGAAAAATATTTTTGATGTCGAGCAGTTTGGTCTTGAGCATGAAATCTTCCCCCTGAGACAGGCAACCTGATGATCATGTAGCGGGATCAGGCCCATGCTCCCGGACCCGCGAACCAGAACAGAAACTGAATTGGGTCAATCCAAAAAAGAGGCATCCTTTGATTTGCCTGACGACCCATTCAGGGACTGAAGCTTCATGATCAGTTCATCACGCTGCTGTTTGTATATGTATCGCTCGGAATGGCATCGGATACGGGCCACGAGTTCCACCTTGTCCGGCAGCTTGATCATGTAGTCATTGGCTCCCAGGGCGATGGCCTTCTTTTTCAGTTCAGGTTCCTCCCGTGCCCAAAGCACGATCAGGGGCACATCCCGGAAGTCCTCGCTGCTTTTGAAAAATTTGACCATGGTCAGTCCGTTCACCCCGGGCATGACCAAATCCAGCATGATGACCGTGGGTTGGGCGCTGATGGCCTTCTCCAGGGCCTTGTCCGGCTCCTTGCAGTAGTGAAAAATGATGTCCCGCTCGCTGGAGAGCTTGATGCGCATGGCCTCGCCGATGAGGTACTCGTCGTCAATGAGCAGCACCGAAACCGGGATCCTGGTCACATATTTTTCTGCTATGTCGTCAACATCGTGGATGTACATATTCACCCTTCCCTTTGCACGACCTGAACCTTTTTCAGGTAGGCGCACATTTCATCGAGCAGGGCATGCACCCCTGTCTCGTTTTTCTGCATTCCCGCCGCTTCGATCTGTGCGCCCAGCTGTCCCAGGTAATCGAAGCCGTAAGTGCTCCCCAACCCTTTTTGGCTGTGCCCGTGACGACAGATGACGTCGAAGTTCTTTGTGCCAAGGGCCTGGCGCATCTCCTCGATGTTGGTGTGCATGGTGTCCAGAAAAAGAGGGACGAGTTCGTAGAGTTCAGCATCGACCTCCACCCTGACGTCCCCGGTCCCGGAGATGGTGTCCCCGGGCTGCGATGTCCCGGCCGCCGGCTCCTCCATGGATTCCGCGGTGAAATCCTGCCTGGTCTCATACACGATCTCGACCCGATCCAGATACTGGGCCATGATATCCAAGAGGTCGCGCAGCCTGCCTTGATTCCTGGCCTCAGCAGCGGCCTGAATCTTTTCGCCCAACACCCCGATATGCTCAAAGCCGTAGGTCAGGCCAAAGCCCTTGTGGCTCTGTCCGAACCTGCGGATCGTGGCAAAATCGCTCTGCTCCAGAGACTTGTTCATCAAGGCCAGATCCTTGTGCATGGCGTCCATGAGGAAAGGGATCAGTTCGGACATTTCCGGACCGACATGGACAGTATAGTTGTCCGGGGCAGCCACAGGCAATTGGTCCAGGTCTTCCGGTATGTCGCCTTCAGAACGCGCCTGGATTTTCTGCGTTGTGCCTGTATCCATGAAAAACGCCAGATGGTTGGCCGCCTCAACAATGACCGGGAGTTGCCTCCCCTTGGCCGCAGCCTCGATGATCTTGCCTGACTGACTGATCTCTTCCACCGCGTAGGTGCTTCCCAATCCTTTCAGACTGTGGCCGGCACGCTGCATGGATGGGAAATCCCCTGCATCGATTGCCTCCGCGATCTGGGTCTGGAAATCGCGCACCGTCTTCAGGAAAAGCGGCCGCAGATCTTCAAGTTCCGGATCAATCTGGACCGGGGAATCTGCAAACGATGATGCCGGTGTGGCGCCTGGGATGGAATCCACTGGGGCTGATGCCTCAACCAGGGATTCGCGCTGACCGCAAAACTGGTCAATGGTGCTGAGGAGGGCCTGCTTTTTGATGGGCTTGGCCAGAAACTCTGTGCAGCCGGCATCGATGGTCTTCTGGCGATGCTCCTGAAACGCGTGTGCGGTGAGGGCAATGATGGGTGTTTTGTAGTCCCGCTTTTCCTTCTCCCACATGCGAATGCGCCTGGTGGCCTCGAGGCCGTCCATGACAGGCATTTCCATGTCCATGAGCACGAGATCGAAGGGCTCCTGAATAAATTTCTCCACGGCCATCTTTCCGTTTTCGGCCTGGACCAAACTGAGGTTTCTCCCCTTCAGGAAAAGTTCTACCACCCGCCTGTTGGCCTCCACATCGTCCACAAGAAGGATTTTCCATGCCCGCTCGGCCTGATCCACCGTCCGTTTCCCTCCGGCGGAAATGAGGTCCAAGAGCGTGGTCCGCAAACGGGTATTGCGCTCGCTGCGCAGGATGCAGGAAAGAGGTGCCAGATCCCGTACGTCGGAAAATGTGGCAAGATCCTGGGCAGAATCCACCAGCAGAATGAAATGGGGCAATTCCATGCCCTGGCCGAGCAGCGTGTGCACGATGTCGATGCCCGGTTCCCCGTCCACCACGGAATCGATGAGCACGGCCTGGAGGGCGGACTCGCCCGAGCTCTTGGTCAGGACGTCCATGGCCTGAGTCACGTTGGTCCGGGACAGGGGCATCACGCCCCAACTGCGCACCAGGTTGGAGATGCTTTCATTGGCCACGGGAAAGTCTTCGAGAACCAGCAGACGGGTGTCCACGGGCAATACGGCCTTGGCTTCGGCCTTCTGCCTTTGAGCATCCCGGGCCAGAGGCAGCTTGAAAAAGAAGGTGGTCCCGCGATTTGGCTCGCTCTCGACGCTGATCTCCCCGCCCATCAGCTCCACGAGCTTCTTGGTGATGGCCAAACCGAGGCCTGTGCCTCCGAATTCCCGGGTGGTCGAGGAGTCTGCCTGGGCGAAACTTTCAAAAATTGTGTGCAGTTTTGATTTGGGAATCCCAATGCCCGTATCCTTGACGGAAAAAAGGCAGCATGGAGAGCCGTCATCCATCGCCGACTCCGCCACCCCCAGGCTGACCCCGCCCTGTGTGGTGAACTTGATGGCGTTGCCGACCAGATTGATGATGA
>JAAYCS010000156.1 GCA_012729655.1 Desulfovibrionales bacterium
TGCGGCCGAGAAAGCGGACCCGTGCCGCTTCCAACTCTTCCAATGAAGAAGCCTGGCCCAGGGCTTCCGTCAGCTCCGGGACCAGGCTTTCCAGCTTGCGAATGATGTCGTTAGCCACTAGTTCGCCTTGGATTTTACCATTTCACACAGCTTGGCAAAGGCGTCTTTCTCGAAGACAGCCATATCGGCCAAAGCCTTCCGGTTGAGATTGATATCGGCAAGCTTCAAGCCGTGCATGAAGCGGTTGTAGCTCAAACCGTGTTCGCGGACTCCCGCGTTGATGCGCACGATCCACAGTTTCCGGAACGCTCTTTTCTTCTGCTTTCTGTCCCGGTAGGCAAAGACGAGGGCCCTCTCCACCGTCTCGCGGGCGGTGCGATACAGGGTGCTTCTGCCGGCGCGGTACCCCTTGGCCAGGGCCAGGTACTTCTTGTGCCTTCTGTGGGCGCTTTTTCCTCTTTTTACTCTCATGTTCTTCTCCTTTGATCAGGCATAGTGGGAAATGACTATGCGCTGAGTCCTTGGGCTCCGGATCATCCGGAAACTAGAAAATGTACGGCACCAGGCGACGGATGGCCGCGACACATGACGGAGCGGCCGTCGTGGACTGGCGCAGCTGCCTTTTGCGCTTGGGCGACTTCTTGGTCAGGATGTGGCGCATGTTGGCATGGCTTCTCCTGACCTTGCCGCTGCCTGTCACGGTAAACCGCTTGGCAGCGCTTCGGTTGGTTTTCACCTTCGACATAGTTCCTCCTCGAACAAACTCGTAGGCCGCGCGAGCGACCGGCAATACTGCTCCCTCCCGCCAGGATGACGGGAAATTTTGTATGCGGCGGCAGAGGGAGCCTATTTCTTGGGGAGCCCAGCCAGGAGGAGAAACATCGTCCGCCCTTCTACCCGGGAGGTCTGCTCCACCTTGGCGATGTCGGCGAGCAACTCGACAATGCGGTCCAGGATGACCTGCCCCCGATCCTTGTGCGCCATTTCGCGGCCACGGAAAAACACGGTCACCTTGCATCGGTCGCCATCCTCAATGAACCGGCGGATATGCTTGACCTTGGTCTCCAGATCGTGATCGTCAGTATGGGGCCGGAATTTGATTTCCTTGACCTGGATCTGTGTCTGGCGCTTCTTGGCTTCCTGGGACTTCTTCTTTTCCTCGTATAGGTACTTGCCGTAGTCCATGATCTTGCAGACCGGCGGCTTGGCGTTGGGAGCCACCTCCACGAGATCGAGCCCGATCTCCTCGGCCTTTTCCAGGGCCTCGGGCACGGTCATGATCCCCAGCTGATTGCCATCCTCTCCTACAACCCGGATTTCCTTGGCCCTGATCTGTTTGTTCCGGCGGGCCTTAGTTGCTGAAAGAATATCTCATACCTCCACGTTTGAATGGTTCTTCACACTCCTGCCGCAGCAGATCCACAAAGGCCTCTATGGACAGGGCGCCCAGAGTGTGGCCGCCCCTGGCCCGCACGTTGACGCAGGCCTGCTCGACTTCCTGATCCCCGACGACCAAGGCGTAGGGGATTTTCTCCATCTGCGCCTCGCGCACTTTGTACCCGAGCTTTTCGTTGCGCAGGTCCAATTCAATACGCACGCCGGCTTGCCGCAGCGCTTCCTCGCACTTCCGGGCGAACTCGTTGTGGCTGTCGGTGACGGTCAGAATGCGCGCCTGAACCGGGGCAAGCCACGTGGGGAATGCCCCGGCGAAATGTTCGGTCAGAATGCCGATAAAGCGCTCCACAGAGCCCATGATGGCCCGATGCACCATGACCGGACGGTGCCGTTCCCCATCCTCGCCGACGTATAACAAGTCAAAACGATCCGGCAAGGTGAAATCCACCTGGATGGTGGAACACTGCCACTGTCGCCCCAGGCAGTCGCGCAGCTTCACGTCAATCTTGGGACCATAGAAGGCCCCGTCGCCCTCGTTGATCTGGTAGGGAAGGCCCATTTCCTTCATGGCATCCATCAGCGCGGCCGTGGCCCGCTCCCAGTCCAGATCCGAACCAATGGATTTTTCAGGCCGTGTGCTGATCTCCATGGAGTACTCGAATCCAAACACGCCCATGAGGTCCTGAATCCAGTTCATGACGCCCTTGATCTCGTCCAGGAGCTGGTCCGGTCGGCAGATGATGTGAGCGTCGTCCTGGGTGAACTGGCGCACGCGCAAAAGGCCGTGCAGGACGCCGGAAAGCTCGTGGCGATGGACCACTCCGAACTCGAACAGCCTGATGGGCAGGTCCCGGTAACTGCGCTGCCTGGTGTTGTAGATGAGCATGTGGGCCACGCAGTTCATGGGCTTGACCCCGTAGGGTGCGCCGTCGATCTCCGTGAAGTACATGTTCTCCCGGTAATTGGCGTAATGGCCCGAGGTCTCCCACAAGTCACGCTTCAGAATTTGGGGTGTACGGACAATGCCGTAGTCCCGGCGGAGCATCTCCTTGGTCACGAAATCTTCCAGGATGGTCCGCACCAGGGAGCCCTTGGGGTGCCAATAAGCCATTCCGGCCCCCCCGCGCTCGTGAAAACTGAACAGGTCGAGCTGCGGTCCAAGCTTGCGGTGATCGCGCTTCTTGGCCTCTTCGAGCATGACCAGATGGGCCTTGAGCTCCTTGGGCGTGGCAAAGGCAATGCCGTAGATGCGCTGCAGCATGGGCCGGTTGGAATCACCGCGCCAGTAGGCCCCGGCCACGGAGGTCAGCTTCACGGCCTGCAGGAAACCGGTGGAAGGCAGATGTGGACCTCGGCACAGATCGACAAAATCGCCATGTCGATAGACGGAAACTTGCTCAGCCCCAAGGTCGTCGATGATTTCCAGCTTGTAGGTCTCGTTCATGGAGGCGAACAGGGCCTTGGCCTCCGCCGCGCTCATCTCCTGGCGGGAGAACGGTCGGTCGGCGGCCACGGACTGGGCCATGCGTTCTTCGATCTTCTCCAGGTCCTCGGGGGTGAAGGGCCGCTCGAAATCGAAGTCGTAATAGAAGCCGTTTTCAATATCCGGACCGATGGTCACCTTGGCCGAAGGAAAAAGCCCCTTCACCGCCTCGGCCATGACATGGGCGGCGCTGTGCCGCAGCACGCAAAGGCCTTCGGGAGACTCCAGGAAGACTGGCTCCACGGCAGTGACGCCGGACGGAAGGGGACTGGCCAGGTCGCGCAGGACCCCATCGCACGCGCACGCCACCACTGCCTTCATTTTTTTACCCGAAAGCACGCCCTTGAGCATGTCCGCGCAAGACTGTCCCGCCTGAACCTGGACTTCTTGCCCCTGAACCTGGACCATATGCATTGCCTCACAAACACGATAGGGAGGCCGTGCCTCCCTATAAAACTCTGAAGTGGTAGGCGCGAGGAGGGTCGAACTCCTGACCCCTTGCACGTCAAGCAAGTGCTCTCCCACTGAGCTACGCGCCTAAATGGAGAGCCGCATATATCGCCGGCCCCCGAGAATTGTCAACACCCCTTTTTCATGTCGACCAAAATTTCCGACACTGTCTCCAGCTCCGCGCCCATGGAAAAATGATCGTCCCTGGGGCAAGGTTCTGGAATTGGCTTCCCCCATCAGATCCGCTATGGGTTGCACTGCTTTCGCGAACCGAGCAATAACGGGCACCGCGACGCATTTTCCAGGGGGGCAGTGGCATAATGTTGCGTGCTCACCCCTGTGCGGCCTTTGCCGCCATGCGCCAGACCAGAACATCGCCAGAAAATTGAGGGCAAAAAATGATATCATTACAAATAAACACAAAATCCAGAGAGGCCATGATCGACATCACTCCGCTTCTGGAAGACGCGCTCCAGGCCCAGGGAGTCAGCTCCGGCCTGCTCTTGGTCTACGCTCCGCACACCACCACCGGCCTGACCATCAACGAAGGCGCGGATCCGGACGTGTGCCGCGACATCCTTGCCCACCTGCGGACCATGATCCCCAATCACGCCGAATTCCGCCACAGCGAGGGGAATTCGGACGCCCACATCAAGGCATCCCTGCTCGGCTCCTCGGTGCAGATCATCGTGGATCAAGGCCATCTGAAACTCGGCACCTGGCAGCGGGTCTTCCTGGGTGAATTCGACGGACCCAGAACCCGCAATATCTGGTGTAAGATCCTGTCCTGAAGGTTACTCTTCGCGCAGCGGCCTGGTCATCAGTTCACGCACGGCCTGGGCAGGGTTTTTGCCCTCGAAGAGAACGGCATGAACCTGGGCGGTGATGGGCAGTTCCAGGCAACGCCGCTGGCCCAAGGCATGGACGGCCTCGGTCGTCTTGACCCCCTCGGCCACATTGTGCATTCCCGCCAGCACCTGGTCCAGAGTCTGACCCCGGCCAATGGCCAATCCGACCCGACGATTGCGGCTCAGATCGCCAGTGCAGGTCAATACCAGATCCCCCATCCCGGAAAGCCCCATGAACGTGGCGGGCTTGGCCCCCAGGGCGACCCCCAGGCGGGACATTTCCGCCAGACCTCGGGTGATCAGGGCCGCACGCGCATTTTCCCCAAACCCCAGCCCGTCGGAAATGCCCGAGGCGATGGCCATGATATTCTTGACTGCCCCGCCCAACTCGACGCCTGTCACATCCTGATTGACGTACACCCTGAACAACCCGGTCGAAAATACGTTCTGGACCAAATCGGCCAGATGGATGTCCGCACACCCCAGGGTTACGGCAGTGGGCATGCGGTCCACCACTTCCGAAGCAAAGGAAGGGCCGGACAGGATGGCGTAGCGGGGGGCCAGACCTGCCAGTTCATCCCTGACAACAGCGCCCATGGTTCTGAACGTCCCCAGCTCCATGCCCTTGCTGGCGCAGACGATACCCGGCTCCCGGGGGAACAGCGCCTTGTTCTCGCATAAGAAGGATCCCAGATGCTGACAGGGCAGGGCCAAAACAATGCAGACCGCTTCGGCCAGAACAAAAGCCAGATCCACGCTGGCCCGCAGGTTTCGGCTCAAAGCACGGCCTGCCAGATAGCGGGTGTTTGTGCCCTGTTCGTCAATTTCGCGAGCCAACTCTTCGCGCCTGACCCACAGCCAGACATCCACTCCCTGTTCAGCCAGCACGTTGGCCAGAGCCGTGCCCCAACTCCCACCGCCCAGCACAGCAATCTTCACACGCACCTCCCGGTTGGTTCCTTGCTTCGCACAAAGGCAGTATCAAAGAAGGGCCGCGTTCTGTAAAGCCTCCTATTGCCAGCATATACCGAAACGGGTACGAAGCGATCTCGAAATCAAGCAGGCCCCTGCAGGCCATCGCGAGGAATGCCAGTGCACTTCACCCCTACCGAACGCAATATTCTGCGTATTGTCCAGGACACCCTCCCCGACTGCGCAACCCCTTACGCGGAGATCGCCAGGCAGACCGGCAGCACCGAGGACGATGTCCTGGCCCTGCTCAATAAACTCAAGGCAGGTGGGCAGATCCGCCGTTTCGGCGCGACTCTGCGTCACCAGCAGGCCGGATACGGCTTCAACGCCATGGTGGCGTGGTATGTGGAAGAGGGGTTTGACGTCGACGAGGTGGGACGCGTGATGGCAAAGCGCCCGGAGATTTCCCACTGCTACCTGCGGCCCAACTGCATGGACTGGCCCTACGACATGTATACCATGATCCACGGCAAAAGCCGTGAAGACTGCATGCGGGTGGTGAGGGATCTGGTCGAACAGACGGGCGTGACCCAATATGAAATTCTGTTCAGCATCAAAGAACTGAAAAAGACATCCATGGAATATTTCTAGATTCCGGAGCAGAGCATGACCATCTCACAGGATCTTTTCCAGAAAGCCTTGACCCTCATCCCCGGAGGCGTGAACAGCCCGGTGCGGGCCTGCAAAA
>JAAYCS010000157.1 GCA_012729655.1 Desulfovibrionales bacterium
CCGGGATCGTGCGCATCCTGGCCGAGAAATGCGCAGGCGGCAAAGCCTGCATCGAGGCCTGTCCCTACGGGGTCATCCAGTTCGACGCGGCCCGAAACAAGGCCCACAAGTGCGACCTGTGCTGGGACCGCGTGCACTCGGGTGAAAAGCCCGTCTGTGCCGAGGCCTGCCTGACCGACGCCATCCGTTTCGGAGAAAAGGAAATCCTGAAAATGGAGCTTGAGGCCGAGGGCAAGGAGATCGTGAAAAAGATGAGCGCCCAGTCCGTCATCTACTTCCGGGCGCCGAGGTAGGGTTGCCCCGCATGTCCTGGGTGGGACTGAGGCAGGTTTGCCGCGGTCTCATCCTCCTGCGGGGTGACCAGGGAAGAACGGCTTTCGATAATTTCTTAAAGAAGTTGACGGGAGGTCTGGCCAGACCTCCCGTCTTTTTTGCGGCTAGAGTTTGCGGCTAGAGTTTGCGGTAACAGAACCACCAGTCGAAGCTGTCCTTCGCGCCGGTGCGTTCCTTGGCCGTTTTGACGTCCTTGGCCGGGGGGATGATGACCTTGTCGCCGATCAGTTCGTTGTTGGGCCAGCTGGCCGGACACGCGCACTTGTTCGTGTCCGACGTCTGCAGGGCCTTCACGCAGCGGACGATCTCATCCATGTTGCGCCCGATTTCCTGGGGGTAATAGAGCATGATCCTGATGGCGGCATTGGGGTCGACAATGAAGACGGCACGGACCGTGTTGGTCCCCTTGCCCGGATGGACCATGCCCAGGGCCTTGGCCACATTGCCCATGTCGTCGGCGATGACCGGGAAATCGATCGTTACGCCCAGCTTTTCCTCTATCCACTGGACCCATTTGATATGCGAAAAGACCTGGTCGATGGACAGGCCGACCAGTTCGCAGTTCAGGGCCCGGAACTGATCGTAGCGTTTCTGGAAGGCCACGAATTCCGTGGTGCAGACCGGGGTGAAGTCCGCGGGATGGCTGAAAAGGACGAACCACTTTCCGGCCATGGCCTGAGGGAGTTTGATGACGCCGTGGGTGGTGACGACTTCCATTTCCGGGAATTTTTCTCCAAGCAGCGGGATGCGGGATTCCATGGTTGTTCTCCTTGGTATTGGCTGGGATCCAGCCGGTTATTTGACGAGGGAATGGCCGCCTCGGCTCCAGGCCCCAGAGCCGCCGGCCAGGGATTTGACGTTGCGGTATCCATGACTTTTCATGAATGAACCCGCCATGTTCGAGCGATATCCCGTGCCGCAGTAGACCACCACCTCATCGTCGATTGGCAGGGTGCAGCAGGCGGAGAGAATTTCCGTGAAGGGCATATGCTGGGCTCCTTCGATATGTCCCTGGGACCACTCGGGAGGGGTGCGCACATCGAGAAGCAGAGGGGCCGAACTGGCTTTCATGCGCTGGGCGAGTTCCGGAGCGGAGACCTGTTCCAGCCTGTCGGCCTGGCGGCCGGAATAAATCCAGGCCTGCATGCCTCCGGCGAGGTATCCCAGGATGTTGTCGTAGCCGATGCGGTAGAGTTCAGTACGCATGGCCTGGAACGCGTCGCGGTTGTTGACCACGAGAAGGATGCGGGACTCGGGCGACACCACCGTGCCCACCCAATTGGCCAGCTGCTTTTCAAAACCGATGTTCAGCGCGCCGGGAATATGGCAGCCGCCGAAAGCCGCACCATCACGGGCATCTATGACGACTGCTCCATTGGCCATGTGCCTTTCGAATTCCTCCACACTCAGCGCCTGCTCCAGGGGACAGCGGTCGAGCAGCGGCGCCCCGCCGGCATTGGTGGAGATGATGTGGCTGAAACTCTTGGGCCGAGCCGGAAAATCCTGGCTCATGGCCAGTGCGAAGTCCTGGAATGCTCTGTACTGCAGCCGGGGGTTGTGTCTGCGCTCGTAGCCAAGGGTGGAGCTGGGCTTGGGACTCATGCCCTTGCCGCACAGCGAGCCCGAGCCGTGGGCCGGATAGACCTCCAGGTGGTCGGGCAGGGCCCCCAGTTTGACAAAGAGGGAGTTGTAGAGGTTCTGGACCTGTTCATCCAGGGCCGCCTTGCCTACGAGGTCTGGGCGGCCGATATCCCCAACGAAGAGAAGGTCGCCGGTGAGGATCAGCCAGGGTTCAGGGGAGCGCGCCAAGTCCGAGACCAGCAGCGAGAGGGAGTGCGGGGTGTGGCCTGGGGTGTGGAGAACCTCCAGACGAGCGGCACCCGCCTGAAGCACCGTGCCCTCGGGAAGCGGGGTGAACGGGAATGTGGCCGGGGTGTCCGGATGCATGCAAATCGGGGCTTTGGTGCGGGAGGACAGCTCATGGGCTCCCGAAACGTGGTCCGCATGGACATGGGTATCGATGATGCGCGTGATGCGCATGCCCTCTTCGCGGGAAATGTCGAGATAATCGCCGATGTCGCGTTTGGGGTCCACGACGATCATTTCTCCGATGGCCGGACAGCCCAGCACGTAGGAGAAGCAGCCCAAGCCGGGAACCTGTATCTGTTTGAAGTACATAGAATAACCCTCATTTCAGGCCATGATTCTTGGAGATGAGTCGGATTTTCAGCCTTAAGTTTTTATCGCAATAATTAATGATAATTGTTATTGTCAAGGATAAATCATGATCCTGTGACCTGATGCAGACTCCGAAAACATGTTCCGCGATTCAGGTCAAAAAGCGGAAGGAACTTGAACTTATTGGGAAGTCCCGTGCGGACCCTGCAGGACGCCGCATGCTGTCCAGCAGGACAGCCGGCTAGGCCGGGCGGGGAAAATCACAAGATCCTCCTTCTGCTTCAGCCGGTTTCGTCACTTCCGTCAGGCACCAGGTGCAGGCGTTCCGGCGTAAATCCCAGCCATACCGGACTCCCGGGTTCGAGTCCGCCCGCCATCAGACACTGCCGGTCCAACGCGGCGGTGATCACCGCATGTCCGCAAACCGCCTCAGTGAACCAGGAGAAGCCTTCATGGCGGACGGAGCGTATCTTGGCCGGCAGGCAGATCCAGTTCCCGGGGAGATCCGGGTTGCGGGTCACGAACACGTCTTCCGGACGAAGGGCCATGGCACCGTGTGCCGCATCCGGCACAGCGAATCCCACCCCATTCCCCAACTCGCACAGACCAGGACTGGTCACCCTGAACACGTTTTTCATACCCACAAAGGCGGCCACGAAGGTCGACCGCGGTTGCCGGAAAATCTCGTCGATCTGTCCCACCTGCTCCATCCGTCCTCCCCGGATCACTGCCGCGCGGCTGGCCAGACTCAATGCATCGACAAAGTCGTGCGTAACCATGAGCACGGTCAGGTTCATCTGCATGTGCAAGGTCTTCAGGGCCGAGCGTAAATCGTCACGGAACTGGGGGTCCAAAGATGACAGGGGTTCGTCCAGAAGCACGACATTTGGGCGGCAGGCCAGGGCGCGGGCCAAGGCCACGCGCTGTTTTTCCCCGCCGCTCAAATTCTCCGGTGTGCGCCCGCACAGGCGGGAGAGCCCCAGCCTATCCAGAAGCTCATTGGCCTCCCTCAGGCCGTCTGCAGGGGAGATTCCATGGTATCGCTGTCCGAAAATGACGTTCTCGAGCACGGTCAGGTGGGGGAAAAGTGCGTGATCCTGATAGACGAGACTGACCCTGCGCCGTTCAGGCGGCAACGCGGTGACATCCCGGCCGGCGATATGGATTTCTCCCCGCTGCCATTGGATCAGCCCGGCAATGGATTCCAGAACCACGGTCTTGCCGGATCCCGTTGGTCCCATGAGCGCGAAGAATTCGCCCGGCCTGACATGCAGACTGACGTCTTGGAGGGCAAAATCTCCCAGGCGCAGGCTCAGACCGGAGACGCGAATCACGCCTCCTCCTTCTCGGACTTGGACAGGACGCGCAGCAGGAAGAAGAATAGCAGGCTGACCAGAATCAGGATGACGGCCACAGGCTGGGAATAGCTCAGCCCGTAGGCTGTGAAACGTTCGTACATGAGCACCGGCGCGACCATGGGGTGGTAGGCGACGATGACCACGGCCCCGAACTCGCTCAAGGCCCGGGCCATGCACATGATCATGCCGACCAGCATGGACCTGCTGCACAGGGGTAGGGTGATGCGGAAAAAGGTCGCGCTGGGGCCGGCCCCCAGAGAGCGAGAGACATTTTCCAGACGAACGGGCACGTTCTCGAATCCGTTTTTGACCGTATTGATATAAAAGGGCAGGCCAACGAAAAAGAGCACAGCCGTGATGCCGGTAATGGAGCCCATGATATTGACACCCATGTCCGTCAGAATCCGTCCGAACCAGTTATTGCGGCCAGCCAAGGTTAAAAGGGCGATGCCCACTACGGGATGGGGGATCATGATGGGCAGGTCGATGAGGCTTTCGACGATTTTCTTGCCCCGGAACGTGCGCCGGGCCAGGACGTAGGCCAGAGGGGTGCCCAGGATCAGGGCCAGGACAGAAGCCAGGGCCGAAGCCCAGATGGAAAGACCCACGGAACGCAAAACATCCGCGTCGCGGAGGGTCGCGAGCATCTGTTCCAACGTCGGGGAAGCAATGGTTCGCGCCAGAGGTGCGGCGATGAAAAGCAGGACCAGCACGCAGGACGTAACAACCCATAGGTGAAAGATAAGGCCGGGCAGCACTCCCGCCCGGCCTTCCGTCGCAGGAAAGGCGCGCATTTATTTGACCACGCTGACCAGTCCCGAGAGGCTCGCAGGCATGGCCTTTTTCATCTCCTCCGTTGCCACTGTCACGGGGCTCAGAGGCGGCTGGCCTTGATCCTTGAGGATCTTCAGGCCTCCCTCGGGGTCGAACAGGTAGGCCAGGAAGGCCTCGGCAGCTGCAGGGTTGGGGGCATTTTTCAGCATGGTCGCCCCGTAGGTGATGGAGCCGCCCTTGAGCTCCTGGAATTCCCCGGGCTTGGACCCTGTGACCTTGACCACGGCCGTCTTGTAGAAACTCTCCATTTTGTAATTGCTCAGGTTGATGTGGTCGTCGAAGCTGACGAACTTGAGACCATGCTGCACGGCGACGGACATATATTCCCAGGCGTAGTCCATGTTGCCGGATTCCAGCATGGAAATGAGTTCCACGGATTTGGGCCGTACATTCTTTTCCGGGCGGTTGGCCAGGATCTTGTCGTACAGTCCGGCCTGTCCGGTGAACTTCTCGGCCAATTGGATGGCCATGAGACTGCGGTACCCGGCGGGGTCCAGATTGGGATCCGAGTGGCCCCAGACCACGTCGGGTCGCTGGAGAATCTCGGCCCAGTTCTGGGCGTTGATCTCGCCGGCGTGTTTGCTCTTATCCGTGTAGCAGAGCACGATCTGGTTGGTGGCGAAGCGGGCGTTCCAGCTGGCCACGTCGGGGATGAGCATCTTGTCGATGACCTCGTAGTCGGCAGAGGCCATGATGTCGGCGGGTTTGCCAAGTTCGGTGATGGTCCTGGCCAGTTTGGTGCTACCCCCTGCTTCCCGCAGGATGTCGACCTTGGGGTATTTGGCCTCAAAGGCCTTTTCCATGGCCGCGAAAGGGACGGACAGACTGCCGGCATGGAAGATGATCAGTTTGCCGGACGGTTCGGCGGCCGCTGGGCTGGCCAGAACCATGGCCAGCAGGGCGACGAGGAGCGATGCGTTCACAAAACGGGCGACGATTTCCATGGGTTACCTCCTGGTTATGTGGAAAAGTGCCTATTGTTATGTCTTTTTCGGCAATTGTGTCAAACCTGATGCAGATTGCTTTATTCAGACCAGAGCGATCTGCATTGATCGCCCAGAATGCAGCCCTTCCGCCGGAAAATTCGTGCGAAATCCTGATCGGATGGTTTGCTCCGCCGGGCGTTGTCAGGAAGGCCTCGGCCAAAGGACCGCCAGGGGTGCGGGGAGAGCGGGCTGCGCTTTTCGGATTTCCTTATTTTTCTGCCAGACTTGACCAGCGCCAAGGCTGGGATCAAGAGAGGGCATGCCTGACAGTTCAAAGAACACGGTTATCCTCGCTCCCACGGATGCCATTCTGGAAAGCATCTCGGACGGGGTTTTCACCGTGGATCTGCAGTGGCGGATTACCTCCTTCAACCGTGCGGCCGAAAAGATCACAGGGGTTTCACGCACCCAGGCCATGGGCCGATTGTGTTCAGAGGTGTTCCGTTCCAGTCTTTGCGGGGACGACTGTCCTCTCCAGCAGACCCTCGCCAGCGGGCAGTCCCGCATCGGGATTTGCGGGTACATCGTCACGGCCCAGGGGGAGCGCCTGCCCATCAGCGTATCCACGGCGGTTTTCCGGGATCCGGACGGCAAGCCCGCAGGCGGGGCCGAGACCTTTCGCGA
>JAAYCS010000158.1 GCA_012729655.1 Desulfovibrionales bacterium
AAAATCCGGAGAAGACTTCTTGAGATTAAATCGTCCCATTTTTAAATATGTCTAGTCTTATAGGAATAAAAAAATCGCTCAAGAGGAAAAATCCCTGGCCGCCCATTCTTTCGAAAAGTGATCAGCGCTGTGCGGCCAGGGATTCGGCTGCCCGGGAATCAGAGCAGGTGTGCGGTTTCCAGGATCCCCTCGGCCAGGGTGGGATGGGCATGGATGGTGTTGGCCAGGTCCTTGGCCGTGGCCCCGAGCTGCATGGCCAAGGTTGGCTCGGCAATGATGTCGGACACATGCGCCCCTGCCAGATGTGCGCCCAGGAGCTTGCCCGAGTCGGCGTCCACCACCAGCTTGAACAGGCCGGCCAGTTCGCCCATGGCCTGGGCCTTCCCCAGCTCGCGGAAATTGCTCTGCGGACAGGCCACATTATAGCCTTTGTCCCGGGCCTGGGCTTCGGTCAGGCCCACGGTGGCCACCTCCGGCGAGGTGAAGACCGCCGCCGGCACGATGGAGTAATCCATGATCTCAGAGGCTCCCAGGCAGTTCCTGGCCGCCACGAGACCTTCCGTCGCCGCCACGTGGGCCAGCATGATTTTAGCTGGTCCGAGCACATCACCCACGGCGTAAATGTCGGGAACCGAAGTCTGCAGGTGGTCGTCGGCCTTGATCCAGCCCCGCTGGTCCGTCTCCACCCCGGCCGCGGCCAGACCCAGGCCCGCCGTGTTCGGCACCCGACCTACGGCCACCAGGACCATATCGGCCTCGACCACGCTCTCCTTCTGGGCAGACGCGGGAAGATCCTTGACGAAGGGGGACGGTCCGAGGGTCACCTGCACGCCCGTCTCAGTCACCTCGGCCTTGGAAGCGGTGCGGGCCAGCTCGCAGCCGATGCCGCGTTTTTTCATTTCCCGCTGGATCAGCTTGCTCAGGTCTGCGTCGATGGACGGGACAGGCAAAATCCGATCCAGACCCTCCACCACCGTCACCTTGGAACCCAGGGCCTGAAAGATGAAGGCCAGTTCACAGCCGATGACCCCGCCGCCGACAACCAGCATGCGACCAGGAATGCTCTGCAGTTCCAGGGCGTCGTCGCTGGTGATGATGTGCGTGTGGTCCACGGGCAGGGTCGGCAGGTTGAGGGTGCTCGATCCTGTGGCGATGATGACCTTGTCTCCGGCCACATCCTGCACGGCACCTCCATCAAGGTGGACCCGCACCAGACGTGCACTGACAACCTCTCCTCTGCCCCGCAGCAGCGTTATCTTCAGCTTGGTGCAGGTCTTTTCCAGACCTCCGCGGAGCACTTCGGAGACCTTGTGCTTGCGGGCAATGATGGCAGGCATGTCAGGGCTGGCCCCGCCGCCACCGGAAATGCCGAATTCGGCCAGGCGATGGGCAATTTCCAGGGCCTCGGCCGAGGCCTTCAGTGTCTTGGTGGGGATGCAGCCCCAGTTCAAACAGGTTCCGCCCATGAGGGCAGCCTCGACCAGGGTCACCTTTGCGCCGGCCTTGGCCGCGGCAAACGCCGCGGTATAGCCGCCAGGGCCGCCGCCAATGATGGTGATGCATTGGGACATGGATTAATCCTCCACTGATATATTGCGGTAATCCCGTGCCTGCTCCTAGGCCTCGACCTGGGCCTTGTACTGGGCAGCGGTAATGGTGGCCTCGTTGGGATCGTCGGCCTTGATACGGATGAGCCAGCCCTGTCCATAGGGATCGGAGTTGACCAGTTCGGGTGTGTCGTTCAAGGCAGCATTCACCTCAACCACCGCACCGGAAAGGGGGACGATGGCCGGGGACACGACCTTGGCCGACTCGATCTCGGCGCAGGAAATGCCCTGTTTGAAGTGTGCTCCGGCCTCAGGCAGGTCAATGAAAATGACCTCTCCCAACTGGTCCTGGGCAAAATCCGTGATGCCGATGACCCAGGATCCGTCAGCGGCCTGCTTGGCCCAGAGGTGTTCGGCATGGTAACGGCGATCGTCGGGGTATTTCAGTTCAGACATACAAGCCTCCTTGTGCGTATGCGCGGATTCAAACGGTGCTAGTGCGCCTCGGGTTTGCGGATTTCAGCCTTGACCAGGACATTGCGCACCTTCGATCTGTACGGCAGCAGGGCCTGACCCTCCAGCGGTTCCAATCCGGCGTTTTGGGCCGCCTCCACAAAAACAGGCAGCATGCGGTTGCCGCAGGCATCCAAAACCATCTGGGCCGCCTCGCCGGCCTCGGCAGGGGTGATGCGGGTCATGGCCCCGCCCTCGCCCGCGTAAGCGGAGACGACAATGCGGATCAGGTGGTCGGCGTGGGACCGGGTCAGGGAGATGCTCCGGTTCAGATCCTCGAGATCGATGGGACCACCGGCAACAGTCGGATACAAGCGGGACGGGGCCACAATGTCCAGGACCATGCGGGAAACCGTTCCTTCGTCCAGAATGGTCTTCAGCAGGTCCGAGCGACGTCCGTCCGAACGCAGCTGCACGGTCAGACCGCCCTTGGCCAGCACCCGGATCAATGTCGAGAAATTCTCTTCCTGCCCTGCGGGACAGGCCGAAACATTGAGACCGGAAATCCATCCATGGAGCAGCTCGCTGCGGGTCACGCAGCTCTCCAGGACCCGGCCGGACAGGAGGTAGGCCAGAATTTCGCCCGTGCCCTGCTTGATGACATTGCCGTCATCGAAGATAGGGAACTCCACTCCCTCGGGGTTGCGGTAGATGGAGGACCGGTTGGCCCGGTAGTAGTTGTTGAAAATATCCTTGTCTTCCTTGAAATCGTAAGCTGTGTAGCCTTGGCCGCGCTTGGCCAGGAACTCCTTGACGATCTTGCAACGCAGGCAGTTGGGCGCAGTATACAGTGTAATGCTCATGATCGCATCTCCAAAAAAAGCGGGAGAGGTCGGAGCCCTCTCCCGCAACGGGATTATTTCTTATCGTCATCGTCAACAGAGGCCACGCACAGGGCGTTGCTTCCGCCGTAGGGCACACATCCGTCCACGGTCACTTCCTTGGCGCGATCGCCCAGGGCCGCAGCGCCGGGTACGCGGAAGGAAAACACATCCAGGGGCTTGATGGGCGTTTCGGCGGGCTTCTTGACCTGCGGAACCCACTCGTAGGGTACCCGGTAGGCGCGGTACGTCATGTTCATGGGGACGTGTTTACCCCAGTATGGGGAGATGAACTCCCACACGATCTTGTGGTCCGGGGTGACCTCGAACACGCGGCCATCGGAGCCTTCGGTGATCAGGGTGTTGCCGTTGGGCAGGCGCTGCATGCCGCTGATGAAGGGGCTGTAGAAACGATTGCTGTCCATGGGGAAGAGGAAGCCGGCCTCGCTGGGCGTGTACTGCCAGACAATCTTCATGGCCACCGGGTCGATCTCCAGGACGCGGGAATAGTCGCGCAGGGCGGCCTTCACGCCCGTGGGGGATCCGGGGTTGGGCACGTCGTAGCCGCCCCATCCGCCGTTGTCGAAGATCAGGATGTTCCCGGCTCCCGGCAGCCCGGCCGGAATCATGTGGCAGTGGTGCTGGCCGATAATCCAGCCGATGGCCTTGAGCTCGGGCGTGGAGTCATAGTCGGGGCCCAGCTTCCAGACCACCTTGCCGCTCTTCTTGTCGATGATGAAGGTGATGTTGGCTTCGCGGCCGTCGACAATGATGTTGTCCGGGTGGAAGCGCTGGTCGCCGGCGTCGTACCACTTGTTGGGCCCCAGGACGGACATGGAGTTGATGTGCATCCAGTCGCCCATGCCCTCGGGCTTGGTCGGGCGGTAGTTGGGGTTGCGGGCCAGGGTGTTCTTGGGGCCCTCGCGGAAGCCAAACTCCTCGAAGTGCTCGTGACAGTTCCACTCCCAGACGATCTCACCTTCCCAGTTCACCTCCAGGATGAGGTCGTCCAGGAGCTGCTTGTCGGAAATGGCGGAATTGCGGGCGTTGCGGTGGGCCAGGACCAGGGTGTTGCCGGAGTCGGTCTTGGGCTCCATGCCCGGGGCGTAGTAGCCGACGGGATTGCCCTCGCGCTGGAAGTCATGATGGTAGCGGGCTATCCAGCGGCCCTCGTAGCCCGGGTCCTCGATGAACTCGTTCTGGTCGAACTTCCAGACGACCTTGCCTTCCCAGTCGACCTGAACCACGTCAATGCCGTCCTGGACGCTGAACTTGCCATCCCGTCGGCCGCGGCTGGTCATCAGGTAGCCGCCGGGGAAGATCTTATTGGGCATGCCGAGCACGCCTTTCCAGACGTTGACCTCGCGGCCGTTCATGTCCATGAGCACGGCGCCCACTTCCTGGGCCTGAAAAATGGTGAGCCCGTTCCAGCACTTCTCGGGATCATAAACTGTTACGCCAGTAGGATAAATTGTCGGATGACCCATGATGCACTCCTTTTTTGTTGTGTGAAAGAAAGCCCGAACAAATCGGGAACATCCTTGACTTGCAGTATTTGTGATATGTCTAGTTGCAAAAAAAATTTGGCGCTGTTGCGTTTCTTACACTTGACCGCAAAAATTTTTATTTTCCTTTTTGCAGGGAGGGTGAGTGCACGTTCAGGCAAAGCGTCCCGGACGTCTCATGCTGTTTGGGATGGAGATATGCAGGCTTGACTGGAGGGTCTGAACCCGATGCGGGATTCCCGGTTTTTTCGTTTCCGGACAAGAGGTGAGAGCGTGCCCACAGAATGGTCCATCCCCCCTGGCGAGATTGCCGGCGGGAATCTCGGATTGGACAATACAACAAGAGGGGACGCGCAGTGTGGACCGGTTCGGCAGGTTCATTAGCGCTGCCGCCCGGGACTGCACCCGGCTGCCAGAACATGGCATGAGGCAAGGGAATGGCGTCAGGCCTTGCTTTACCCTGCCTTCGTTGAGCAGGGCAGTGCAGGAGAGATGATCGAGGGCGGAGCGGACCTATTCGTTGTGAAAAACCAACTCCCTGAAACGATCCTTGTCCAGGATATACACTTCGCTCCGCGAATACGGGCTGAGGACTCCTTCCTTCTCCAGCTCCCGCAGGGCCTTGTTCAGGGTGACCCGGTGGACCCCGAGCAGGTTGGCCAGTTCCTGCTGATTGAGGCCCGGAGACACGAATTGCGCCCCTCCTTCCTGGTCCTGTTCGTTCTGGCGGAGGTGCAGGAATTTGCAGATGCGCGAGGAGAGGTCATCAAGGCTGAGACAGACAGTCTGGTTGCTCAAAATGCGCACTTTCAAGGCCAGAGTTTTCAATAAGGCCAGCATCAGGTCCGGATGGCGCGGCAGGATTTCTGACATGACGCACTGGCGCGAAAAGGAATACGCTATACAATCACTGGCCGCGACCATTGTACTCCTGGGCGCAAGTTCATCAAAAAATGGCGTTTCACCGAAAAGCGAGTCCCCTCCGATGGCCCAGATGATTTTTTCCCTTCCGTCCATGGAGGAACGGGTCAGCCAGATTTCCCCTCGATCCAGGAAGAACAGGGCCCGCGGCCCGATGTTTCCTGGATAGACCTGGGTCCCTTTCGGGAACTTCATCCTTCTGCCCTGCGAGAGGACCTTGCGCCAGCATGCGGCCTGCGCTGGAATGCGGCAGAACTCCAGTTCCTGGCGGCACACTTCCCGTTCTTTCTCAGTCATGTTCCGCTTCCTACATGTATAGACAGGTCCCGTCAAAGGGCCGATGCACATTTCAGTCAGCGTTCACGATCATCGGAAACCACCCCGAGCTGCTGCAAAAATGCATTTTTTCAGAATGTTCGTGAAAATTGTGGCAATTGTTACAGCATGAAAGGGTCGCCCGTTTTTATTGTCGGCCAACACTTTTTTTCAAGGAGATACCCATGGCTGCAAACCCACCCGTAATAGAAAAAGGAACCCTGCTCAAATGGGCGTTGAGCCTCGCTGTTCCCCTCATCGTCTACTTCGCCCTGCCCGTGGATGGCACCACCGTGACCAAACCCATGGCCATGTTCCTGGCCATCACCGCGTGGGCGGTCACGGTCTGGGCCACAGATATCATCAACGAAATCGCCGTGGGCTTGGCCCTGCCCGTACTGTACATCGTCTTCTGCGGGGTCAAGCAGCAGGTCGTGTACACGCCGTGGCTGTCCGAAGTGCCCATCATTGTCATCGGCGGATTTGCCCTGGGCAAGATTCTGCAGGACACGGGTCTG
The DNA here is from genome assembly GCA_012729655.1 of Desulfovibrionales bacterium. GTDB lineage: Bacteria > Desulfobacterota > Desulfovibrionia > Desulfovibrionales > Desulfomicrobiaceae > Desulfomicrobium. The sequence continues at coordinate 6,141 of JAAYCS010000158.1, forward strand.
GGCAAACGCATCGGGCTGACCTGCGTAAGGGCCATGGGCGGCAGCTTTATCGGCGCCCTGTGGGGCCTGACCCTGGCTGTGTTCATCGTCGCCCCCCTGGTCCCGGCCGTTATGGGCAAGGCGGCCATTTTCTGCGCCATCGCCATCAGCCTGTGCGAGGCACTCGATTTCAAGGAGAAGAGCCGCGAGGCCACAGCGGTGGTCCTGGCCGCCTGTCTGGCCGTCATGTCCACCAAGGTCTGCTACCTGACCGGCGGTGCCGACAACGTCCTGGGCATGGGCCTGATAGAAAAGATCACGAACACCAAGACGACGTGGATGGAATACGCCTACCACAACTTCCTGCCCGGAACACTGTACACCATCATGTCCCTGGTGCTCGTCACCCTCCTGCTGCCGTCCAAGGTGGACTCCAAAACCCTGCAACCTGTCCTGGAAGCCAAACTCAAGGAAATGGGCCCCGTAACGCGTGAACAGAAGACCGCGGCCGTGCTCATGCTGCTGACCCTGGTCCTGCTGGCCACGGACAAACTGCACGGCGTTGCGGCAGGATTGGTGCTCATTCTGGTCACCTTTGCGGCCTTTTTGCCAGGCGTCAATCTGCTGAACGGAGCTCGGTTTGGAAAGATCAATTTCGCCCCGCTGTTCTTCGTCATGGGCTGCATGACCATCGGCAGCGCCGGCGGAGCCCTCAAGGTCACCGAATGGGTCGCCAACGGCCTGCTGCCCTATTTCCACGACATGAGCAGCTCCTATGCCAGCGCCACGGCCTACGTCTTCGGCGTGGCGGTCAATTTCCTGCTCACCCCCTTGGCCGCAGTCACGACCATGACCTCGCCCCTGACCGAACTCGGCGTAAAATTGGGCATGGATCCCCGCATGCTTTACTACTCCTTCGCGTACGGCCTGGACAATATCATCTTCCCTTACGAATACGCGGTGCCATTGTATTTCTTCAGCACGGGCTACATTGTTTTCAAAGACTTCATCAAAGTGATGGCCGTGCGCATGGTTCTGGCCGGGGTGTTCATTGCGTTTGTCGCCATCCCCTACTGGAAATTCGTGCTCTAGGGCTGGTCAGCACCAGCTGGCTGTTCGGACAGTCACCCTGCCCGGAACGCCTTTTACCAACTCTTTGTTGATACGACTTCATGCCTTGCATCGCCCCAGCCTTTTTGGCCGGGGCGATTTTTTTGCCGCGTGTTCCGGATCCATTGGCGAAAAGGCGCCGGCTTTTCGCACAGGTCGCCTTGGCGCATGCGAAGATATCCCGGCGGAATGGATACGTCCTGGACCGGGGACCCCAACCGCCCGCCGAGGCCCGCCCTCGGCCGATCGATTTGTGCGCTGCACTTGAATATGTGCGCTGCACTTGAATATCGTTGAAATGAGGGGCAGAATGCACTTGTTCTCAACATCCAAAAACTCACGCACTGGAGGTCACATGGAGTTCATGGACGTCATCCATACCCGCAGGAGCATCCGCAAGTATCTGAACAAACCCGTATCGTCGGCGATGGTGGAGACCATCCTCAAGGCGGCCATGGCTGCCCCCACGGCCGGGAATCAGCAGCCATGGCACTTCATCGTCATCACCGACCGTGCCAGGCTCGACGCCATTCCTGACTTCCATCCCTACAGCAAAATGGTCAAACAGACACCCGTGGCCGTGCTCGTCTGCGGCGACCCCGAAGGAAAAAAGTGGCCGACATTCTGGGAGCAGGACGCCAGCGCCGCCACGCAGAACATGCTTCTCGCGGCCCGTGACCTGGGTCTGGGCACGGTCTGGGTCGGGGTGTATCCGGATCAGAACAGAATGAGTGGATTTCGCAAGCTGCTCAATATCCCCGACAGCATCATCCCCTTCGCCCTGATCCCCATTGGGTGGCCAGATGAAGATTTCGTGGCCAAAGACAGCTTCCGGCCTGATCTCATCCACCACGAAACCTGGGAAGCAAAATAAAATATGGGCTGGAATCGAGCGATACGCGCACATTCAGCACGCATCCAATCCATTCCAGCCCATTCCCTCCATTCATCCCTTTGCCTGCTCCGCTGACCGTGAATTGACACCGCACAGTGGCGGAGACCGACATACCGGCTCGAAACAGAAAAGCCGGGACATGCCCGGCTTCAGAAGAAATTGTGCCTGGCTAGGCCGCTATCTCCCCGCGTGCGCCCCGGCCTCCCGGATGCGCTCGGCCACATAGCTGACCAGTTCCTCGTCGGCCTCGTCCACGTTGAAACACCTGGCGTCCTCCCCCAGAATGCCCTGGGGCACCCAATCGCCATGGTTCCCCCGGTCCGTGACCATGTCCTCGTAAAAGCAGACTGACAACCAGCGCAGCTCCGGATCGTCGTCAATGACGTCGATGAGCACGAAGAGTTCCCGCTGATGATCGGGATGCGAACCGCGCAAGGAATAGGTGATGCCGGGACGGGCCTTGAACGAGATGACAACGCCGCCGACAGATTCCAGGGCCTGACGAAAGGTTAAAAACGCGGCTTTGGCATCGCAGTTCTCCCACTCTGAGGTGAACGCCTCCAGTTCCGCCAGAGTATTTTCCATGTTCATTCCGTGTCCTTCATGGGATCATTCAACGATTTCCCGGGCTTGAGAGGTGAAGGAAATGCCCTGTCCTGACTGGGCGCCGATCATGATGGACTCCACCACCGGAGGGCTCATGGGCACATCGGATTCCCAGCGAACCAGAAAATTGGCTCCAGACCCTCCCGCTGTATCCCGCTCCTGGATGACATAGCGGATCGAGGCCAGGGGACCCAGGGTCACTGGCGCAGACAGGTAATGCCGGATGGGGGCCCCTTCGGTGTTGTAGTAGTCCACTGTCGTCAGACGCAGGCCATGACGGGGGTCCGTGTTGCGCACGGACAAGGTTGCGGCCAGATTGAACGGCCGCTCACGGTCCCCGATGTAGATGTGCGAATAGACAGGCACATACAAAAGCTGTCCCGGGGACAACTCGGCAGACCACGCTGTCATCGGAAACAGTCCCAGGAACAACAGGAACCAACGCATGCTCATCTCCTTCCTTGCCCGGATAGCAAGGGTTGCCTTCAGGATTTGATCTCGTCCATGCTGGGGATGCGGTTCTTGGGCGCTTCGGATTCGTAGCTGTAGGTGTGGCTGAAGGGAGTCATGACTTCCAGTGCCTGCTCCAGGGTTGCGCCCTCGGCCATCAGCTTTTCCATTTTGGCCCGCTCCCGCCACATGTCGCCCAATGGATCGTGCTCCTTGTTCTTGATGGGCTTGACCACCTTTTCCCAGTCATAGGGGTCTGCCTCTTCCTTGGGGACCAGCTCCCAGTATTCTCCGGCCTTGCGCACCTTGTCCGGCCGGGCAGACGCTGCCTCGTCCAGAATTTCCGTGAACCGGGGCAGATCTTCGTCCCACAAGGAGACAACCGCCTCGGGTTTCTTCACCACTTCCCCTTCCGTGCACCGATAGACCAAATAGGCTTTCGACATTTGTTCCTCGCAGCAAGACGTTGATACAATTACATACCCATGCACACCATGGCCATGGATACGGCCGGACGGCTGTAGTCCCGGCGTGTCACCCGGCCACGGCTCAAAATACCGATAACACCCTGGGCATAGCCGATGCGGGCATTGTCCGACAGGCCGGCGCGCTGCACGGCGGGATCCAACTCCAGTCCCTCCTCCACCATCAGGCGGGTCATCTCGTCCGGGAGTTCAAAGGCCGGTCCCAGTCCCACATACATTTCCTGACCGTCGAAAATGGCGCAGGCCGTCAAATTCATGTATCCGGTGCGGGATTCAGGAACCGGAACGAGTCCTGATTCCAGGGCCACAGCCAGATCGCAGTCGGCAAACGCGGCCCTGGCCCGGTTCTTGGCCCCGCGCAGGGTCTCGGCCAGTCCCAGAGGCTGGACCGAAACCCCCGAATCCACGTTCGCCGGCGTGAAACGGGCATCCGGAAAGCGGGTCGTCATGACTTCCCGTATGGCGGCCACTTTCACCGGATTGAGGGATCCGATCCTGATGATCATTCCTGTTCCACCTCCACGCAGCCCTTGCCAGCCATGAGAGGCTCTGCCATGAACAAGACAGGAGGGCGGCATGCAACGCACCCTGATCCTCATCGGACTGGCACTTCTTGTGGTTGGCTTGGCTTGGCCTGTTCTCGGCAAGCTCCCTTTGGGGCGGCTGCCCGGAGACATCGTCATCGACCGGCCAGGGTTCAAATTCTATTTCCCTCTGACCACGGGCATCGTGGTCAGTCTTGTTCTCACGCTCCTGGCCTGGCTCTTCAGAAAGTGATGATTTGGTACCCAGCGTTTAGATATGCGCCCATGGACGGATGCCCGTTCATGTCCCCAATCAAGGGCACGCCGGCATCCTGCACGGCCTTGTCCACCCCGAGCTTGACGGAACATGCCTTGCACGCCCCGTCCAGCAGCTCTTTTTCCCGCACCTGGGCAAAGAGGTTGGCCAGAGGGTGTTCGGGTTTGACCATGGCCGGCGCCAGCTGCACCGAACCGCCTTCCATGACGATGCGCACATCACAGCCCCTTTTGTGCAGATCCAGGGCGTTCAGCAGTACATGGATGAAGCACATGGGGTCGCCGTTGAATACGAACAGGGCTGTTTTCATGGGGTTCCTCCCTTAAAATTTCCGGATCAGGATGACGCCTGCCAGAAGCAGCATCGCTCCGAGCACGCGCCACAGGGTCATGGGTTGGGCCGGAATGCCGAGCCACCCGTAGTGATCCATGACCAGCGACATGGCCATCTGGCCGGCAATGAGCAAGGCCATGACGCTCATGGCCCCGAGGCGCGGCACGGCCAGGATGGTCATGGTCACGAAAAAGGCGCCCATGGGACCCGCGGTCCACAGCCACCAGGGCAGGTCGGACACGGTTTTCCAGGCCGGCCAGGGCAGGCGCAGGGCGACACAAATGAGGCCCAGGGCCATGGTCCCTGTCAGAAAGGAAAAAAAAGAGGCCAGATACGGGCTCTGCATCCACTGCGCTGTCACCGCGTTCACGGCCGGCTGGACAGGCATGAGGCACCCGGCCAGGAGTGTCAAGATGAGAATCACGGCGTCCATTCGTCCTCCCTGCCCACGATTGCTCCCCACGAAGGGCTCTGATACGGAAAGCCGTGCGCGTGATCAAGGCCAGCTGCCTGGGACCACGTCATCCCACTTCCACATCGCCCCATACATTCGGAGTCGCCATGCTCGACATCTTGCGCCAACGCCGCAGTACCCGCCAGTATACCTCGCAGGGGTTGACCCCGGATATCCTGAACCAGCTCAAGGAGGCTGTGCTGCGTTCTCCCTCGTCCCGGGGCCAGAACCCCTGGGAATTCATCTTTGTCACGGACAGGAATCTGCTGGCCGAACTCTCCTCGGTCAAACCCCACGGCGCCCATTTCCTCCGGGACGCGGCCCTCGGGGTGGTGGTTCTCGGGGATGAACGTCTCGCCGACACCTGGATCGAAGACTGCGCCATTGCCGCCATCATTCTGCAACTGGCCTGCGAGAGTCTGAACCTCGGGAGCTGCTGGGTGCAGATCCGTCTGCGTCACTGCGACGCATCCACCACAGCCGAGGCCAGGGTCAGACAGATCCTCGGCATCCCCGCTGAGTTGCGTGTGGAGTCCATCATCAGCATCGGCCACCCGGCCACCAGGGGAACCCCCCACCCACGCGAAAGCCTCCAGGACCAAAAGATCAAGGCCAACACCTACGCATGACCGCCACCACCGGCCCCATCCGCCACGACCGCTACCGCTACTGCCCGGCCTGCGGCAAAACCCTGGAAACCCGCCGCCTCCGGCCCCAGGAGCCTGAGCGGCTGGTCTGTTCGGGCTGCACGGGAGTGGTCTATCTGGACCCCAGGGTTGTGGCCTGCGTGGTTCTGGAAATCCGGGGAAAAATTCTGCTCATGCGCCGCAGACGCCCGGACGATACGGAAATCTGGCTGCTTCCCGGCGGCTATGTGGACGAGGGTGAGCAGGTCGAGCATGCCGCCGTCCGGGAGATCTGGGAGGAGGTCCGCCTCAGGATCAACCTGGACGGCCTTGTAGGTGTTTTTTCCTATTGCGGATGGCCTCCGGTTATCATCGTCTACAGCGCCAGACTCGATTCGGGAGATCCCCAGGCCGGGGAGGAAACCGAGGATCTCGACCTTTTCGAGCCCGCCCACATCCCCTGGGACAAACTGGCCTTCCCCAGCACCCGCGATGCCCTCAAGTCCTATCTTCAGGGCCGGACTTGCCAACCCCGGCCCCTGACCGTATGCATGCCCGCTGGATTGTTCCCCTGACCAGATTCCCAAGGACAGTTATGGATACGCCCACACCATCGAATTTCCTTCGCGCCATCATCGAAGAGGATCTCAGGAACGGAAAAAACGAAGGCCGGGTCTGCACCCGCTTCCCGCCTGAACCCAACGGATTCCTGCATATCGGCCATGCCAAATCCATCTGTATCAATTTCGGGCTGGCCCGGGATTATGGTGGACGCTGCCACCTGCGCTTCGATGACACCAATCCCGGCAAGGAGGACCCTGTCTACGTGACCTCCATCAAGGAGGATGTCCGCTGGCTCGGTTTCGACTGGGGAGAGCACCTTTACCACGCTTCGGACTATTTCGAACAACTCTACCAGTTTGCAGTGGATCTCATCAGACAGGGCAAGGCCTACGTCTGTTCACTCTCGGCGGAGGAGGTCAGGCGGTATCGTGGCTCCCTGACCGAGCCCGGCACGAACAGCCCCTGCCGGGACCGTTCGGTGGAGGAGAACCTGGACCTCTTCAGCCGCATGCGGGCCGGAGAATTTCCCGAAGGCGCGCACATCCTGCGGGCCAAGATCGACATGGCCTCGCCCAACATGAACATGCGCGATCCGGCCCTGTACCGCATCCTGCACCAGGAACACCAGAATACCGGCAAGGTGTGGTGCATCTACCCCATGTATGATTTTGCCCATGGCCTTTCAGATGCCCTGGAACGCATCACCCACTCCATCTGCACCCTGGAGTTCGCCGATCACAAGCCTCTGTACGACTGGATCCTTGACCAGCTGAATGTCCCGGCCCGGCCTCGGCAGTATGAGTTCAATCGCCTGAATATCAACTACACGGTCACCAGCAAGAGGAAATTGAAACTTCTGGTTGATGAAAACATTGTCGCGAGCTGGAACGATCCCCGCATGCCGACCATTTCAGGCCTCCGGAGGCGAGGGTTTCCGCCGGCAGCCCTGCGGGACTTCTGCGAACGCGTCGGGGTCAGCCGCTCGGACAGCTGCGTGGACATGAGCCTGCTGGAAAATTGCGTGCGCGAAAACCTGGATGCCACCGCGCCGCGGGCCATGGCCGTGCTCAGGCCCCTGCGGCTCATCATCCAGAATTACCCTGAAGGCGGGGAGGAGTTTTTCGATCTTCCCAATCATCCCAAGGATCCGGACATGGGCAGCCGCAAGGTGGGGTTTTCGCGCGAAATCTTCATCGAAGCCGACGACTTCACGGAGACCCCCCCACCCAAATACTTCCGCCTCTCCCCTGGACGGGAGGTGCGTCTGCGCGGGGCGTATCTCGTCACATGCACGGACGTGATCAAGGGACCCGACGGCAAGATCGAGGCCGTGCTCTGCACCTACGACCGGGCCACCCGTGGAGGCGACGCTCCTGACGGGCGCAAGGTCAAGGGAACCCTGCACTGGGTCAGCGCAGCGCATGCTGTACCAGCAGAGGTCCGGCTCTACGAGCGGCTTTTCAACGCGGAATTTCCGGGCAGGGACGGGGACTTCCTGTCCCAGATCAATCCGGAGTCCCTGGAAACCCTGACTGGCTGCCAGGTCGAGGCATCCCTGGCCCAGGCAGCCCCAGAGGACCGCTTCCAGTTCGAACGCCTGGGCTATTTTTGTGCCGACAGGTTCGATCACGCCGCACACAGGCTGGTTTTCAACCGCACGGTGACCCTGCGCGATTCCTGGTCCCGGGCGGTGCAGGAGAAATCCGCATGACATGCACCGACGGCCCGTGAACACAGGCCGTCCCCTTTGTGCGGCAAGCTCCAGGGGTTCATGTGATCATCTATCAATATCCCCAGCTGTCCCCACCCATGTCTTGCCCGTATCTTTCCGGCCGGCTCCTGGTGTACGAGCATTTCCTGGCAGACTGCCTGGACGGGCGCGAACTTGCCTGGTTCCTGTCCCGGGGGTGGCGTAAGTTCGGCCATTATTTTTTTCGCCCTGCCTGCCCGGACTGCAGGGCCTGCATCCCGCTGCGGATTGCGGTGGACCGGTTTCGTCCCAGCCGGAGCCAGCGGCGAGCGGCCCAGAAATGTAGGGACATCGAGACCCGCTTCGGCCCTCTCCGTTACGATGAGGACGTTTTTTCCTTGTATGCCGCGCACTCCAGCACCCGCTTCGGAAAGTCCGCCGATTTTGAGGAATTTGCGGCCAACCTGCACTCCCCTTCCTGCCCGACGCTCATGTCCAGATACGAACTGGGAGAACGTCTTCTCGGTGCAGGCTACCTGGATCAAAGCATAGACGCCCTCAGTTCTGTCTATTTCGTTTTTGACCCTGCATTTTCAGCCCTCAGCCTCGGGGTGTTCAGTGTGCTGCGCGAGGTGGAGGAAGCGCGGCGATATGGGTTGTCCTACTATTATCTGGGCTACCTGGTCCGGGAATGCCCGCGCATGACCTACAAGGCCCGCTTCGCTCCGCATCAGCTCTATTCCTGGGCCGACCGCAGGTGGCGCGAGCCTGGCCACGCGGACCAGTCGCCCTATCCGGGCACGATTCACCTCTTTTCGGGGTAGACAGGTCCGAATTCAGGATTACAAGTTGATCGTACATTGAACCCCACCACGGAGATTCCATGCAAAACAGAACTGTATACTTCGACAACAACGCCACCACGCCTTTGCATCCGGAGGTGAAAAAAACCCTCCAGGAAGGCCTTGAAATATTCGGCAATCCCTCCAGCATGCACCAGTTCGGCCGCGAAGCCAGGGAGAAGGTGGAGGATGCACGGGAGAAAGTCGCTTCCTTCCTCGGTGCCCATGCTGAGGAAATTCTTTTTGTCGGCAGCGGCTCCGAGGCCAACAACACGGTCCTGTCCCTGCTCCACTGCGACAGCACGACATGCGCCTGCTCCCTGAGCGGCCGGCGCGATTTGGTCACCACGGTCATCGAACACCCGTGCGTGCTGAACACGGCCCGCCACCTGGGGCGCAAGAACCACGGGGTGCATTATCTGTCCGTGGACAGAGACGGCCGCATCGACCTCGATGACCTGCGCCGCGCCGTGACGGATAAGGTCGGCATGGTCTCCGTCATGATGGCCAACAACGAGATCGGCACCGTCCAGGACATCAAGGGGGCAGCCCGCATCGCCCACGAGGCCGGAGCCCTCTTCCATACCGACGCGGTGCAGGCCGTTGGCAAGATCCCGGTGGACGTCCGCGACCTGGACGTGGACTTCCTGACCCTCTCGGGCCACAAGATCTACGGGCCCAAGGGAATCGGTGCCCTTTACGTGAAGAAGGGCGCGCCCTACTGTCCGCTGATCCTGGGCGGCCATCAGGAATTCGGCCGCCGGGCCGGTACGGAGAATTCCCTGGGCATCTTCGGTTTGGGCAAAGCCATCGAGATGCGTGCCCTGGAAATGGCCGACGAAGAGGATCGCATCCTGGGTCTGAAGCAGACGCTCAGGGACGGCATCGAGCGGGCCATCCCCGATGTGCTGTTCATGGGGCACCCGGTACACTGTCTGCCCGGGACGCTGAATGTGTCCTTTGCAGGCGCCGAGGGCGAGGCCATCCTCCTCTACCTCGACCTGGCCGGCATTGCCGTGTCCACGGGTTCAGCCTGCGCCTCGGGTTCCCTGGACCCTTCCCACGTCATCATGGCCACAGGCGTGCCCGTGGAGAACGCCCACGGTTCCATCCGCATCAGCCTGGGCCGGGAAAACACCTTGGATGACGTCACCTACATGTTGGAAAAGCTGCCCCCCATCATCGGCCGCATCCGCGAAATGTCTACCGCGTACAGGAGAAGATAAATGGCTGCAAAATGGACATATTCCGACAAGGTCAAGGACCACTTCATGAATCCCCGCAACATCCTGCGCGAGGGCAATGAGGTCGATTTTCACGGTATTGGCAAGACCGGCAATGTCAAATGCGGCGACGAGATGATGGTCTTCATCAAGGTCGATCCGGCCACCCAGACCATAGCCGAATGCAAATGGCAGACCTATGGCTGCGCCAGCGCCATCGCCAGTACCTCCATGCTTTCGGAGATGGTCATCGGCATGAAGCTGGAGGAGGCCTACAAGATATCCGCCAAGGACATCCTGACGGCTCTGGACGGCCTGCCCGACAACAAGGTGCACTGTTCCGTTCTGGGAGACAAGGCCCTCAGGGCGGCCATTGACGACTATTACCGCAGAAACGGGATGGAAGACCGCATCACCACCCAGGAATCGAAGATTGTCTGCGAGTGCATGCAGGTCACGGACCACGATATCGAGCACGCCGTGCTTGAAGGGGCCAGAAGCTTTCACGAACTGCAGGAGATGACCAAGATCGGCACGGGCTGCGGAGAGTGCCAGGAACAGGCCATGGCCGTCATGTCTGGGTATATTCAGAAGCACTTCGGTTTGTAGAACTGCGACTTCTCAGGGGGCGGAGATGAAAATTCTGGCGTTTGGCGCAACAGGATTCGTGGGAAAACACCTCGTTCCCCACCTCGTCGATGGCGGTCACCAGGTGACAGTGGCAGCCCGTTCGGGAAAGGCGGGTTTCCCGCCTGCCGTGCGGGTGATCAAAGCCGACCCCATGACTCCTGGCCAATGGCAGGACAGCGTGACCGATTACGACGCGGTCCTGAACCTGGCCGGCACACCCATCAGCACCCGCTGGACCGAGGCCGGGAAACAGAGCATCCTGGAGTCCAGGATGTTCAGCACCCGCAATATCGTCGATGCCCTGGAAAAAAGCCCGGGAAAGACATTTTTGTGCGCCAACGCGGTGGGTTTTTACGGGGACTGCGGAGACAGGTTGTGCGCCGAAGACAGCCACCGGGGAACGGGATTTCTGGCCGAAGTGGCCCAGGCCTGGCAGGACGAAGCCCTGAGGGCCTCGGAATCCGGCCATCGCGTGGTCATTCCACGGCTGGCGGTGGTTCTTGGCGACGGCGGGGCACTGGGCAAGATGGTCCCACCCTTCTCCTTCGGCCTTGGCGGACGGCTCGGATCTGGAAAACAGTGGTTCCCGTGGGTTCATGTCCAGGACGTGGTCCGGATCATGCGCTTTCTGCTCGAAAGCCCGCAAGCGTCGGGAATCTACAATGCCTGTGCCCCCCATCCGGTGACCAACGCGGAATTCACAAGCGCCCTGGGCCGTGCCCTGCACCGCCCAGCGGTTCTGCCTGTGCCGGCTTTTGTACTGCGCCTGGCCCTGGGCGAAGCCGCGGACATGCTCCTGGGCGGGCAGCGCTGCCTTCCGCAAAAACTGCAGTCCCTGGGATTCAGGTTCCAATACCTTGACCTGGATCGGGCCCTGGCACAGATCATTCCCGCGCTCAAAACCTCCAAGCACTCCGACTGATCTGCATCCCGGCGTTGCGCTTCTTGTTTTTTGATTCACCCTGACATAACGGACAGGAAGTGTTCACGCCTGTCCGTTTTTTCAGGACAGCATCCAGTCAAGGAGCAGCCATGAACCGCGTCCCCATCTTCGATACATCCATACCCGCCCTGGGCCACTGCAAGGTCGACAACCCGCTTCCCTACTGCCACTACGTCGATGATTCGGGCAAGGTGCCCTTCTACCTCTCCGGCGAACTCATCGAAGATGGCAGTACATCGGGCGGAGTGTGCGAATTCGAGGAGGCTGGACCGCGGCAGAAGATCTATTTCGACCCGCCCAAGACCAGATGCGCCATCGTCACCTGCGGTGGGCTCTGCCCAGGCATCAACGACGTGATTCGGGCCATCGTCATGAGCGCCCATCACAACTACCATGTGTCGGCCATCGTCGGCATCCGCTACGGTCTGCAGGGGTTCATCCCGAAATTCGGCCACGACGTCATGGACCTGACCCCGGAAAGCGTCTCCAACATCCACGAATTCGGGGGGACCATTCTCTCCTCCTCCCGCGGCCCCCAGCCGCCCGAGGAGATTGTGGACGCTCTGGAGCGGATGAATATCGGCATCCTGTTCATGATTGGCGGTGACGGGACCATGAAGGCGGCCAACTCCGTCACCCAGGAGGTTTTGAAGCGCGGCCGGAAGATCGCCGTGGTCGGCATCCCCAAGACCATCGACAACGACATCAATTTCGTGACCCGGTCCTTCGGTTTCGACACGGCCGTGGAGAAGGCCACCGAATCCATTCGGTGCGCCCACGTGGAGGCCCTGGGCGCCCCCGGGGGCATCGGCATGGTCAAGCTCATGGGCAGGGAGTCGGGATTTATCGCGGCCCAGGCCAGCCTGGCTCTGAAGGAAGTCAACTTTGTCCTGGTTCCCGAGGCTCCCTTCGAACTGCATGGCCCCGATGGATTTCTGGCCAAGCTCAAGGACCGGTTGGAACAACGTCAACACGCGGTCATTGTGGTGGCAGAGGGGGCCGGTCAGGACCTGTGCAAGGTGGAAAACCTGCAGGACCAGTCGGGGAATCCCATTCTCGGCGATATCTGCGATGTTCTGCGGTCGGAAATAAAAAAGTATTTCGACGTCACGGATACCCCGTATACGCTCAAATATATCGACCCGAGCTACATCATTCGTTCCATCCCGGCCAACGCCAACGACCGCATCTACTGCGGCTTTCTGGGCCAGCACGCAGTGCATGCGGCCATGGCCGGCAAGACGGGCATGGTTGTCTCCAAACTCCAGGAACGCTACGTGCACCTTCCCTTCAGCCTGGTGACCGCCAAGCGCCGCAAGCTCAATATCCGTTCCAACTACTGGCGATCGGTCATGGAATCCACAGGACAACCTCAGCTCATGTTCACCTGTTCGCTGGAAACGGAGCAGAAATGAAGCGCATCCTTGCCCTCGTCGTCATTCTGGGTCTGGCCGGAGGGTACTGGCTCTTCCAGAACCGCGAAAGGTTCTTCCCCACGCCTGCAGCCCGGGAAGTGGCTCCCCAGCGTTGGCAGGTGGCAACGTCTTCCTCTCCCCCCCCTGTCAACGCCACTGTCCAGATCGCACAGAACGCCAGCAACGCCACTGCCGAAACAGACCTCAATGCCACGAACGCCAGCGAGGCGCAGACTCCTGTCGGGTCAGACGCCATAGTGACCCATGCCTTTGTGCAGGATGTGGCAGCCTATCTGGTGGCCAGGTACCTCCCGGCTGGGACCAAACGCAACCCAACGGCCCAGTCCAGGTTTGATCTCAATGTCAAATCCGTGAACATCCGTTACGGGGTGGATTTTCCCGGGCTGAGCGTGGACCCAGCCGACACCCTCGGCGCGCGCAAAAAGATTTTTGAACACGTGTTGCAGGGGCCTGTGATCGACTTCCTACACGCAGCCTACACCCCTCTCTTCCTTGACAGTCTGGAAGAGGCCTTGCAGGCCACCACGCACACGCTGTCATCGGGCCAGGCTGCGCCCATCACAGAGGCCCAGCGCCAGGAGATGCTCTCCTTGTTGTCCGCACGTCTGCAGGGCATCGGGCAGGTCGTTTCGGTGCTGTCCAGTTCCGACGCAGTCCGCACTCTGGTGGGCAGATATTTGGAAGACATGGACAAGGTCAATCAGGCCCATCTGGATTTCTGGAATCTGCAGACCGAAAAAACCTCCCCGGCAGCCCTGGACGATGCCAGCGCCAGGATCAAAACCGCCATTCAGAACCGGGAAATCTCCCGCCAGCGCCTGCTGCAGAACATCGTCGCACTGTCCAGCCCCCAGGGCATGGATGCCTCGGAACTCATCTACCTGGCGCAATGGGTGTACAGAAGGGGGGCCGAAAATCAGAAGCGCCTGGCCATGGTGGGCAAAATCGGCGACCTGTTGATCCGGACCGCCGGGGCAATGAAGGAGCGTTCTGGGCAGCCCATGCCGGCAGTGATCGTGGACGCGGGGGGAAACGCCACCGGATCGCAGTGACCTCAGTTCAAAAACTTTTTGTCCAGCCAGCACGTCTGGACCACGTCGCCGCCTCCTTCATGGAGGACAAACTCGATGCATCCCCGGCTTCCAAGCCGGGGATCACATTTTTCATTGTTCCACAAGGTGAGCCAGCCTGGGCCCCATTCGGAATACGGATAGGGCAGCGTGCCGATCAGATACAGCTCCTCCACTGTCCACCCTGCTTCCTGCAGGGCCTGGCTGTTGGCCTTGATCCATGCCCGGGAACGGGCATGGGCCTTGACCAGTTCCTTGGACATCAAGGGGTGGTCGAGCATCTGATCCGTGGCCTCAAGGTCATCCAGAAAAAGGGACATGATTTTTCCTGAGATCACTGCTGGCACATGGAGCGGGTAAACTCCACACCGATCCCGTATCGCGTGCAGGTCGAGTCCCCAAGATCCCTTGTCCAGCGCACCGTGCCATGAAAACTTCCGTGGCAGCAAACCTCGCACAGACTCGCCTTCTCCGGATGGAGATCGTGAATCTGGACATAAATGGCGGACCCCGTCCGCAACGGTGTGCTGCACTCCATGCACAGTCCACCCTCGCCCAGGTCCACGAGGCGGGCGTCATAGTAGGCTTCGCTCCCCATGGGGCTGTATCGCACCGGATTGCTTTGCCGCAACCTCGGGAATCTGCGCCTCTCCTGCTTGCTGATCATGGCCGCATCCTCCTCTGTTGGAAAACCTTTTCCAGTTACTAATGCCTGATTCAGGAAAAGAAAAGCCCGGAAAAAAGACATGCTGGTGTTCTTGTGCGCACGAGCCGCCACGGCACACGGCAGAGCACATGCGCCGGACGTGCCCTTCGGGGTGGAAGATGGTGTGCGCACAAGCGCAAGGCGGGCGTACCCCGGACCAAGGCCCTTGTCACGGAGGCCTCCATTTTGTAGCGCCATGAAACCCTTGCCCTCGCGCAACAACCCGATCTTTTGGAGAACGCATGTCCTTGCTCAACACCACCATTGCCGGCATCCGCCCTCTCGACCCCGCATGTTTCGAGCGGGCCCAGGCCCATCTCGATACCCAGACCAAACCCCGGGGCAGCCTCGGCACCCTGGAAAAAATCGCCTGCCAGCTGGCGGCCATCGCAGAAGGAAAAGCGCCCGCTGTTGATCCGGTCCGGATCTATACCTGTGCCGGGGATCATGGGGTCGCCTGCCATGGCGTAAGTCATTTCCCACAGGAGGTGACCCGCCAGATGGTCCAGAATTTCATGGCCGGGGGGGCAGCCATCAATGTCCTGACCCGCACTGCCGGAGTGGACTTGAAGGTGGTGGATGCGGGCTGTCTGGGCGGCAGATTTGCTGACCATCCCGCCCTTGTCCAGTGCAAGGTGGGTCCGGGAACCCGGGATTTTACCGCCCAGCCAGCCATGACGCACGCGGAATGCTGTCAGGCTCTGGAAAACGGCATCGACCTGGCGCATGCAGCCAGAAAGGATGGCATGCGCACCCTCGGCACAGGCGAGATGGGAATCGCCAACACCACTGCCGCCACCGCCCTGTTTTGCGCCTATCTTGGCCTGCTTCCGCAAGACATCGCCGGCCCGGGCACAGGCCTGTCGTCCAGGGGCGTCCTGCATAAAATTTCGGTCATCGCGGCGGCCTTGGAGCACCACCGCCAAACCGTGGCGTCGGGAAACCCTTTGGCCATCCTGGCCGCCCTGGGAGGATTCGAAATCGCCACCCTGGCCGGCATGCTTCTCGGTGGGGCAAGTCTGAACATGGCCCTGGTGGTCGACGGGTTCATTTCGGCCAGCGCCTTTGTGGCCGCCCGCGCCATCTGCCCGACAGTCCAGGAATACGCATTCTTTTCCCACGCCTCGGCCGAGCCTGGCTTCGCGGTCGTCATGGACAGGCTCAGCGCCTCCCCCCTTCTGCACCTGGACATGCGCCTGGGAGAGGGAACCGGGGCCGCCGTAGCCATTTTCATTCTGCGCAGCGCAGCCAACATCTTCAACGAAATGGCAACATTCAGCGCTGCCGGGGTGCACAGTCCAACATAAGGAAGGGGCGAGGGGATGAATCCCGCCCGCCCCTTCCTGCTGATTGCGGAACAGCTGTCTTTGTCAGGGCATGGTCCTGTGATACACGCCATCAAGAATCTCCCGGCCACCTGCATCCAGCACGGCCCTGGCCACGGAAGAGCCCAGTTCCCGGGCCTCGTTCACCGGACCCTGGGCTTCCTTGCGGACAATCCGTTCGCCACACAAATCCGCCACCAGGCCGGTCATGTGCAGGCGGGATCCTGAAAGCGTGGCGAATCCGGCAATGGGAACCTGGCAGCCTCCGTCCAGACCGAACAGAAAGGCCCTTTCGGCTTCCACGCATGCCCTGGAAGGCTGGTGATCCAGAAATGCCAGCAGTTTGTCCAGTTCATGCCGGTCCGAGCGGTACTCGATGCCCAGGGCCCCCTGCGCCACTGCAGGGTAAAAGGTCGGGGGGCTCAGTTCCTGCATGTGCGGGGCCGACAGCCCCAGCCGGCGCAAGCCGGCCATGGCCACGATGATGGCGTCGAATTCGCCGCTCATCAGTTTGCCCACCCGCGTGTCCAGATTGCCGCGCAGGGAGACGATCTGAAGGTCGCGGCGCAGGCTCATGAGCTGAGTCTGGCGGCGCAGGCTGCTGGTTCCCACCTTGGCGCAGGGCGGCAGAGAGGCGATGTCGGAAAACCTGGCACTCAGGAAGCAGTCCGTGGGTACCTCGCGCTCCGGGATGATCCCGAGTTTCAGCCCCTGGGGCAGATCGGCCGGCACATCCTTCATGGAGTGCACGGCTATATCGGCCTCACCGGCCAGCAGGGCCTCTTCGATCTCTTTCACAAAGAGGCCCTTACCCCCGATCTTGGCCAGAGGGACATCCAGGATCTTGTCCCCTTTGGTCTTAATGATATTCAACCCAACGGAAATGCCAGGGTATTTGGACCGGAGCAGATCCGAAATATGGTGCGCCTGCCACAGGGCCAGCTTGCTTCCGCGGGTTGCGATGCGAATGGTTTTCATGTCGATGGGAAATCCTTGGTTATCCGCAGCTGGAACAATTTCCGCCGGAACAGCTGCCGCAGCTGCTTTTGCCTCGGGTGGTGAAGGCATTGGCGCTGGGCGAGCCCTTGACAATGGGTCCCCCGGTCCGGAACTGCCCACGGGACATCAGCTTGGTGGTATCCTTCGCGCCGCAGGCCGGACAGGCGGGATCAGCCCCTCCCAGGACGATTTCCTCGAATTCCTTTTTGCATGCGTTGCACACATATTCAAAGATAGGCATAATTCCTCCTTATTTCCTGATCAGGCCAGGGTCGAGCTCGGCAACGGCCTCGAAAAGATAATGGTCAACCAGCCAGCAAAGCAGATGTCCAATGGCCGCGTGTACCTCCTGGACCAGCGGGGTGCGGCTGTCCGGGACGATCAGGGCATGGCGACAGTGGGCGACCATGCCCCCGCCGTCTCCTCCTCCCAGACCCACGGTGACGAGGCCGTTTTCCAAGCCCACACGGAGCGCCTCGTTGACGTTGGGACTCTGGCCCGAGGTGGATATCCCGATCAGAACATCCCCGGGACGCCCCAGGGCCTGGACCTGCTTGCTGAAAACCTGGGCAAAGGAATAATCGTTGGCAATGGCGGTCAGGGCCGAGGTATCCGTGGTCAGGGCGATGGCCGGAAGAGGGGGACGCTCCATGAGAAAACGGTTGACCATTTCCGCGGCGAGATGCTGGGCGTCGGCCGCGCTGCCGCCATTGCCGCAGAAAAGGATCTTCCCGCCCCCTGTCAGGCTGAACGCCATGGCCCGCGCGACGTCGTCCACGCACTGGGCGTTGTCTGAAAAAAAAGCTTCCCGAAGCCGGGCTCCGTCATGGGCGTGGTTCATGATGATTTGCCGGGCGCGGTTGGTCATAGCCTTTTCCTCATTGTGCATGTTCAACAGGACGTTGGTTTGTAAGTTCCCCCCCGCCCTTTGGCAAGGGTTTCTTCCCCGGGACAACCTCCTAAGGGCTCGCACAGAGTGGTTTCTCCGGCCGGCATGCACGCATCCGTATGGTCAGGCGGCACGAGGTTCATGTTCGTGACACGGTAATGTGATCTGCCCACAGAACGTGCTGTCAGGGAAACCGATTTCAATCTTCCCCCGCACGGTGCGTCAACGCAACCTTTCTTTCCTCACAAGACGCCCGGAATGCCCAGGCAGTGTGGCTCTCCCAGGATTTAATTCTAATAATCTTGAATCACTGATTATTTTATTCCGGATACCATCTCTTGGACACAAAATGTCTAAAACGCAAATTCCTTTATTTTTTTGGTTTTCTCGTTTAGAAAACCGTCACTTTCTAACACTTACTCATGGAGGTTGTTTGTGAAGAAATCTGCCCGTGTTTTCCTGGCCTTGGCATGCGTGCTACTCTTTACTGCGGCCGCGGGTGCCGAGAAGATCAAGCTCGGTTTCAACATTCCGCTGACCGGCGACATCCCCAAAGTAGGTGAGATGGCCAAGCAGTCCGCTGAAATGCTCAAGGAGCAGATCAACGCCAAAGGCGGACTCGATGTCGGAGGCAAGAAGTACCAGCTGGAATTCGTGTACGTTGACAACGAAACCAAGCCCGAGTCTGCAGTCAACGCAGCCCTGAAGCTGATCGAAGGCGAGAAGGTCCTGGCCATGATCGGCCCCATGGGTTCCGGACGGGCCGTTCCCGCCGGCGAAGTGGCCAACAACCAGAAGACCGTCATGGTCGCCCCCTGGTCCACCAACCCCAAGACCACCATCGACCGCCCCTATGTCTTCCGCGCCTGCTTCCTGGACGACTTCCAGGGGCCGGTGGCAGCCAAGTTCGCCACCCAACAGCTGAAGGCCAAAACCGCCGCGGTCCTGTTCGACGTGGCCCAGGACTACTCCAAGGGCCTGGCTGAATTCTTCAAGCAGAGCTTCGAAAAGCTGCATGGCGCCGGCTCCGTGGTCGCCTTCGAGACCTTCACCACCAAGGACGTGGACTTCTCCGCCCAGCTGACCAAGATCATCAAGGGCAAGCCCGACGTCCTGTTCACCCCCCAGTACTACAACGAAGTGCCCCTCATCGTCCGCCAGGCCCGCGAACTGGGCTTCAAGGGCCCGATCCTCGGTTCCGACTCCTGGGGCTCCGCCGAACTCATGGGCCTGTGCGGCGACGACTGCAAGGGCCAGTACTTCGTGACCCACTACGCCGCCGCCGGCGCCAAGGGCGCGACCAAGCAGTTCATCGACAACTTCAACGCCAAGTACGGCCAGATCCCCGATGACGTCGGCGCCCTGACCTGGGACGCCACCAACATGGCCCTGGCCGCCATCCAGAAGATGGGCGCCCTGTCCGGCGACCTGG
>JAAYCS010000013.1 GCA_012729655.1 Desulfovibrionales bacterium
GGTGTCGGTCATGGCCCCGATGTCCATGGTGTTGAATCCTGCGGTGCGGGCTGTGACGGACTGGAACAAGGTCTGCAAGAGGGTGGCAAACAAAGTGGCCTGCCCCTGCTGTGTCTCCGTCCAGAAGAATATGACCCAGCCAGCAACGATGAGCCATAAGCTGGTGCGGATGACCACCGCGCTCTGCCAGCTCAGTCTGGCCTCGCGGTCCCTGCGCAGCAGGCGGCAGAGATACCCGGGCACCTCCACCAGGACATAGAAGCCGATACCGCCCAGGATGATAAGGGACATGATGATGAAATTCACCGACAAATCGCCGGCAAATCCCATCAAGCTGTCAGGGAAGAGGGCGAACCCGGCATTGCAGAAGGCGGAAACGGCATGGAAAAAGGCACTGAACCAGCCTATCCGGCCCAGACTGGCCACATGCAGGGCCACGGCTCCGGCCGACTCGATGCACAGACAGACAAGAACCATCTGGATCAGAAATTTTCCAAGGTGAAAGCCAGGATCGCTGAGCAGGGACTGGCCCACGGCAATGCGGTCGGTCATGGAAACCCGCCTGCGCAGAAGATAGAAGACCAGGCTGGTATAGGTCATCACACCCAGGCCGCCGATCTGGATCAAGGCGGCGATGACGGTCTGGCCAATGCCCGAATATACGGAGCCCGTGTCCACCACGGTCAGTCCTGTCACGCACGTGGCTGAAACCGAAGTGAACATGGCGTCCAGCCACGAAACAGAGTTGTCGCGCAGGCTCATGGGATGGTGGAGAAGAATTCCGCCGAGGAGAATGACGGTGGCGAAGAAATAGACGGGCAGAAAGGCTGGGGAAATGAATTTCTTTGCGTGCTTGATCATGATGTGGTCCCTTATTCCAAGGCCGCGGAAAGAAGGGCTTGGGTGTATGCCTCGGCCGGATGGTCGAAAATGGCCGCTGTCTCCCCCTGCTCCACAATGCGCCCGTCCTTCATGATCAGGACCCGGTGGCACAGGGCCCGGACCAGGGAGAGGTCATGGGTGATGAACATGTAGGTCAGGCCGAAGCGGGCCCGCAGGTCACGCAGCAGCTCGACAATCTGGAACTGCACGGTGCGGTCCAGGGCCGAGGTGTGCTCGTCCAGGACCACGAATTTCGGCCGCAGGACCAGGGCCCGGGCGATGGAGATGCGCTGGCGCTGGCCGCCCGAGAACTCGTGCGGATAGCGATGCATGGAGGCCGGATCCAGATCCACGGCCTCCAGAATCTCGGCGATGCGGCCCTCCCGCTCGACTCCGAGAGCCAGTCTGTGGGCATCAAGGCCCTCGGCCACGATTTGCCCCACGGTCATGCGCGGGCTGAGGCTGCCAAACGGGTCCTGGAAGACGATCTGGAAATTCCGGCGCAGGTCCCGGACCTGCCTCTCACGCATGGCGGACAGAACTTGCCCGTCGAAGACCACCTCGCCGCGACTCTGCTGCAGGCGCAGGAGGGCCAGGCCGAGAGTGGTCTTGCCCGAGCCGCTCTCCCCCACCACGCCCAGGGATTCGCCTCGGCGGATGGTCAGATCAGCATCGGTCACGGCCTTGATGAAGCTCTTCGGACGGCCGAAGAATCTCTTGCCCTGGGGGAACCAGACCGTCACATCCCGGGCCTGGACCAGGATTTCGGCCCGTGCATCCAAAGGGTCTGGTCGGCCCGAGGGACTGCTGGCCAGGAGCGTCTTCGTGTAGGGGTGCTGTGGGTCCGCAAAGATCCTGTTCCGCGGGCCGTGCTCGACGATGTTACCCTCACGCATGACGCAGACCTCGTCGGCCATATGGCGCACCACACCCAGGTCGTGGGAAATGAGCAGGATAGCCATGCCCAGGCGCTGCTGCAGGTCCTTCAGAAGTTTGAGGACCTGGGCCTGAATGGTCACATCCAAGGCCGTGGTCGGTTCGTCGGCGATCAAAAGTTCCGGATCGTTGGCCAGGGCCATGGCGATCATGACCCGCTGCCGCTGGCCACCCGAAAGCTGGTGCGGGAAAGAGTTCAGGCGCGAGGCCGGGTCCGGGATGCCCACCAGCTCCAGGAGCTCCAGGGTGCGGGTCCGGACGTCGGCGCCGGGCCGGTGCAGGCCGACACTTTAGGCGATCTGGCGCCCCACCGTGTGCAGGGGGTTCAGGGAGGTCATGGGCTCCTGGAAGATCATACCGACCCGCCCGCCGCGCACTTCGCGCAACTCCGCCTCATCCAGATTAGCGAGGTTACGGCCTTCGAAAAAGATCTCGCCCTGAACCAAGGCCGACGGGGGAAGCAGACGCAGGACAGACAAGGCCGTCACGGACTTGCCTGACCCGCTCTCCCCCACCAGGGCCGTGGTCCGGCCCGGCAGCACGGACAGGGACACGCCCTGCACGGCGGGGACGCTTTTCCCCTCCACCTCGAAACCCACGCGCAGGTCGCGGATGTCCAGAAGCGGCCCCGCGGAATCCGCCGCCGGTGTCCTGTCCCAACGGCTAGGAGTTGTGGCGGGGATCAAAGGCATCGCGCACTCCTTCTCCGATGAAGACCAGAAGACTCAATATGGTGCCGAGCACGGCGAAGGCCGAGAGGCCGAGCCAGGGAGCCTGCAGATTGTTTTTGCCCTGGGCCAGCAGCTCGCCCAGGGACGGCGAGCCGGGCGGCAGGCCGAAGCCGAGAAAATCGAGGGAGGTCAGCGTGGTGATGGATCCGCTGACGATGAAGGGCAGGAAGGTCACGGTGGCGATCATGGCGTTGGGCAGGATGTGCCGGAACATGATGACCCGGTCCGGCAGTCCGAGTGCCCTGGCCGCCCGCACGTACTCGAGGTTGCGGCCGCGCAGGAACTCGGCCCGGACCACGTCCACCAGGCTCATCCA
>JAAYCS010000159.1 GCA_012729655.1 Desulfovibrionales bacterium
CCGTTCGTGGTGAGCCTGTCGAACCATGAACGCAATCAGGGCGGCACCGACAGACGGCCCGGTTTGGAGCCGTTCTTCCAACCCCTCGAAATTACGCCTTGTGCCCTGCGCTGCCCCTGGGCTATGTCCAGAGCGTTTTGTGGCTTGGCCCGTCCGGGCCTGACCCCCCGTCC
The DNA here is from genome assembly GCA_012729655.1 of Desulfovibrionales bacterium. Lineage (GTDB taxonomy): Bacteria > Desulfobacterota > Desulfovibrionia > Desulfovibrionales > Desulfomicrobiaceae > Desulfomicrobium. Next base: position 174 of record JAAYCS010000159.1, read on the forward strand.
CTGCATCCCCCGCTCTGGAGGCTATTTTCATGGCTCGTCCCAAAAAGAATGCCGCCGCACCCACCGCCACCATTGGCTTCGAGGCCAAGCTCTGGCTCGCGGCCGACAAGCTGCGCAACAACATGGACGCGGCGGAATACAAGCACGTTGTCCTTGGGCTCATCTTTCTCAAATATATTTCAGATACTTTTGAAGAGCACCGCGCCAAACTCCTGGCCGGAGAAGGCGACTACGCCGGGGCCAATCCCGGGGATGCCGACGAGTACCGCGCCGAAAACGTGTTCTGGGTTCCGGCCGAGGCCCGGTGGTCCCATCTTCAAGCAAATGCCAAGCAGCCCACCATCGGCAAGATCGTGGATGATGCCATGGTCGCCATCGAGCGTGACAATCCGCGCCTCAAAGGAGTGCTGCCCAAGGATTACGCCAGGCCCGGTCTCGACAAGCACCGCCTGGGCGAACTCATCGACCTGATCGCCACCATCACTCTCACGGCAGCCAGCGAGGGCGAACAGACGCACCGTTCCGTTGATCTGCTCGGGCGCGTGTACGAATATTTCCTGACCCGCTTTGCCAGCGCCGAGGGCAAGAACGGCGGGCAGTTCTACACGCCATCCTGTGTCGTGCGCTGTCTGGTCGAGATGCTCGCGCCGTACAAGGGGCGCATTTATGACCCCTGTTGCGGCTCTGGCGGCATGTTCGTGCAGTCCGAAAAATTCGTGGAAGCCCACGGCGGCAAGGTTGGGGACATCAGCATCTACGGGCAGGAGAGCAATTCGACCACCCGGCGCCTGGCCGTCATGAACCTGGCCCTGCGCGGCATCGAGGCCGACTTCGGCCCTGAACACGCCGACACCTTCCGCCGAGACCTGCATCCTGACCTGCGAGCCGACTATGTTCTGGCCAATCCGCCCTTCAATGATTCGGACTGGTTCCGCAAGGACGATGACGTGCGATGGCAGTTCGGCATCCCGCCCAAGGGCAACGCCAACTTTGCCTGGGTGCAGCACTTTATCCACCATCTTGCGCCCCAGGGCATGGCCGGTTTTGTCCTGGCCAATGGCAGCATGTCTTCCAACCAGTCAGGCGAAGGCGACATACGCCGCGCCCTGATCGAGGCCGACCTTGTGGACTGCATGGTGGCGCTGCCCGGTCAACTCTTCTACAGCACGCAGATTCCGGTCTGCTTGTGGTTTATTTCCCGCGACAAATCAGGCGGGAAACCCTCAACCCGTCCTCTCGGCCACCCTTCTCCCACTGGGAGAAGGGCTGGGGATGAGGGGCGTTTGCGCGACCGAAGGAAGCAAACGCTGTTCATAGACGCCCGCAAACTCGGCACTTTGATCGACCGCGTTCACCGAGAACTGACCGACGCTGATTTGGAGAAAATCGCCACTACCTATCACCGTTGGCGACGGGCAGGATGCCCAAGTGCCGCGGAGGCCAGGACGGCCGAGAGCGGCCGAGGAGACAACGGCGCGACCGAATACGAAGACATCGCCGGTTTCTGTAAATCCGCCACTACTGCCGAAATTGCTGCGCATGGTTTTGTGCTGACGCCGGGGCGTTATGTCGGGGCTGAGGAGGTTGAAGATGATGGGGAGCCCTTTGAGGACAAGATGAAGCGGTTGGTGGCTGAGTTGACGGGATATTTCGAGGAGTCGGCGAAATTAGAGCTAAGTATACGCAACAACCTAGCAAGTATTGGATTCAAATTGAAATGAGTGCACCGAAACAACGACAACGAGGGGTGTTCCACGAACCACTCCGCCCGAAGGATACTGCGACTCAAACCGAAGGATGTCGACATACTAATCCCGATATTTGTTC
>JAAYCS010000160.1 GCA_012729655.1 Desulfovibrionales bacterium
GGCAAGGCCATGCGGGCCACGGCCCAGAACCGCAAGATGGCCATGCTCCTGGGCGTGGATGCGGACAGAGTCATTTCCATCACCTTCATCTTGGGGTCGTCTCTGGCAGCACTGGGCGGCGTGCTTATCGCGTCCCATGTGGGCATGGTCAATTTCGCCATCGGTTTTGTGGCCGGCATCAAGGCCTTCACCGCAGCGGTCCTGGGTGGTATAGGCTCCATCCCGGGGGCCATGCTGGGTGGACTTTTTCTCGGTCTGTCCGAAAGTTTTGCCACCGGATATATTTCCAGCGATTACGAAGACGTGTTTGCCTTCACCCTGCTGGTGGTCTTTTTGATTTTCCGCCCGTCGGGCATCATGGGCAAGGCCAAGGTCGAAAAGGTTTAAGGCGTTTCAAACGCATCGGGATGCGACAATGCAGGAATTGAAAAAATCGGTGCTGGTCAGCCTCTGGTTCATGTTTCTGACCTTCCCCATCATGGTCGTCCGCGTGGTGGAGAAGTCCGTGGTCTTGCGCTGGGAAAATCTGGCCTGGATCGGGATCGGCAGCTTCGTGTTGTCCTTTGTCTGGCGCTGGGCCCTGCGCCGTAAGGAGATGGGCCGGGCCGCGAGCAGGGAGGGCGCAAATAATCCCGGCCTCATGGCGCAATTGGCAGGCGCCAACCCCGCGTTGGTCCGGGCAGGGTCAGCCCTGCTGCTGGTGGCGTTTGCGGTGATCCCCTGGCTGGTGACGACATACCAGACCAACATCCTTATTTCGTTCATGCTCTATGTTATTCTGGGCTTGGGGCTCAACGTTATCGTGGGCATAGCCGGGCTTCTTTTTCTGGGCCATGCGGCGTTTTATGCCATCGGGGCCTATTCGTACGCCCTGCTGAACCAGTATTTCGGCCTGGGCTTTTGGGTGGCCCTGCCCGTTGGCGGGATTGTCGCCTCCCTGGCCGGGGTGGCCCTGGCTTTTCCGGTTCTGCGTCTGCGGGGGGATTATCTGGCCATCGTGACCCTGGGGTTCGGGGAAATCGTGCGCCTCGTCCTGGAGAACTGGAGTTCACTGACCGGTGGACCATCCGGTGTTTCCAACATTCCCCGCCCCGGGCTGATGAACATGGAATTGTCCGTGGCCGGAGCGAACATCTACATCTACTACATCGTTTTCGTCCTGGCCGTGATCACCATTGTGGCCGTCTCCAGGCTCAAGGACTCCCGCATCGGCCGCGCCCTGCAGGCCCTCCGGGAGGACGAGATCGCCTGTGAGGCCATGGGCATCGACCGGGTCGGAGTGAAACTCATGGCCTTCGGCCTCGGCACGGCCTGGGCCGGCTTTGCCGGTGTGGTCTTCGCGGCCAAGACCACCTTCATCAATCCGGCCAGCTTCACGTTTTTCGAGTCCGCCATCATTCTATCCATCGTGGTCCTCGGGGGCATGGGTTCCAATCTTGGCGTGATCATGGGCTCCGCCTTCCTCGTGCTGCTGCCCGAGTACATGCGGGCCTTTTCCGAGTACCGCATGATCCTGTTTGCCGCGGCCATGGTCCTGATGATGGTCTTCCGGCCAGAGGGTCTCATCCCTGCCACAGGACGCAGGTACGAGGTGAACGATCCCGAGTTGGCCGCCAGCGGGGAGGGGCGTTAGATGGGAGGGGTACTCGACGTTACGGCCGTGTCCATGAATTTCGGGGGACTGCGCGCGCTCAATGAAGTGGACATGCAGGTCAAATCCGGTGAAATCGTGGCCCTGATCGGCCCCAACGGGGCGGGCAAGACCACATTTTTCAACTGCATAACCAGCATCTATGCGCCCACTGAAGGCGAGGTCTGGTTCACCCCCAAGCAGGGGGCCAGGACCCGGGTCAATGGGATGAAGCCCAATCTGGTCACGGCCCTGGGCATGGCCCGGACGTTTCAGAACATCCGTCTGTTCAAGAACATGAGCGTTCTGGAAAACGTGATGATCGCCCGGCATTGCCGGACCAGAGCCGGGATTTTGGGCGCCCTGTTCCGGCCTGCCGCAGTGCGGAAGGAGGAGCGGGAAATCGTCGAGCGCAGCTATGAATTGCTCAAGTACATCGGACTGCACAGGTCCTACAACGAACAGGCCTGCAACCTGCCGTACGGGGCCCAGCGCCGGCTGGAGATCGCCCGCGCCCTGGCCACGGACCCGACTCTTCTCCTGCTGGATGAACCAGCGGCAGGCATGAATCCCCAGGAGACCGAATCCCTCAAGCATCTTGTGCAGAAGATCCGCGACGAGATGGACATAGCCATCCTGCTCATCGAGCATGACATGAGCATGGTCATGAGTCTGTCCGAACGGATCTACGTCATGGAATACGGCTGCCTGATCGCCCAGGGAACGCCGGCGGAAGTGAGCATGGATCCACGGGTCATCAAAGCCTATCTTGGGGAGGAAGCCCATGCTTGAACTGCGTGGAGTCAGCACCTTCTACGGAAATATTCAGGCTCTGCACGAGATTTCCCTGATTATCCGCCAGGGGGAGATTGTGACCTTGATCGGGGCCAACGGAGCGGGCAAGAGCACGACGCTGATGTCCATCTGCGGGGGGACACCGCCGCGCAGTGGGCAGATTATCTTCGAGGGTCAGCCCATCGAGGCCATGCGCCCCGACAAGATCGTGCGCATGGGCATTTCGCAGGTCCCTGAAGGCCGCCTCATCTTTCCGGACATGACGGTCATGGAGAACCTGGACCTGGGCGCCTTCGTGCGCAATGACAAGCCGGGCATCCAGGAGGACCTGGACTACGTCTTCAACCTGTTCCCCATCCTGGCCGAACGCCGCAAGCAGATGGGCGGAACGCTGTCCGGCGGAGAGCAGCAGATGCTGGCCATTTCCCGGGCGCTCATGGCCCGACCCAGGTTGCTGTTGCTGGATGAACCATCCCTGGGACTGGCCCCCATCATCATTGCCCAGATTTTTGACATCATCCGCAAGGTCAACGAGGGGGGCACTACGGTTTTTCTCGTGGAGCAGAATGCCAACCAGGCCTTGAAGATTGCGCACCGGGCCTATGTCATGGAAAACGGGCGGGTCACCCTGGAAGATTCGGCCCAGGCGCTTCTGGCGAACGAGGCAGTCAGAAAGGCCTATCTGGGCCTGTGAGCCAAGGGCTACTGAACGGAATCAAACCATTTCCGCAACGCGGAAGAGGAAGAAATATGCAAAAGATACTCGGCAAGGCCCTCACCTTCGACGATGTCCTGCTTGTCCCGGCCTACTCGGAAGTGCTGCCGGATCAGGTCGTCCTGAACACGAAGTTGACCAACTCCATCGAATTGAACATCCCCTTTCTGAGTGCGGCCATGGACACGGTCACGGAATCGCGTCTGGCCATCGCCCTGGCCCGGACCGGTGGGATCGGCATCGTGCACAAGAACATGTCCATCGAGCAGCAGGCCCTGGAGGTGGTCAAGGTCAAGAAGTCCGAATCCGGCATGATCGTCGATCCCATCACCGTCGCCCCTGACGACACGGTTGGCCATTGCCTGGAACTGATGCGCGACTACCGCATATCAGGTCTGCCTGTGGTCCTGGGTGACCAGCTGGCAGGGATTGTCACCAATCGCGATGTGCGCTTTGTGACCGACCCCGCCGTCAAGGTCAGTGAGGTCATGACCAGCAAGAATCTGGTCACCGTTCCCGTGGGCATCTCCCTGGAAGACGCCAAGCGTCACCTGCACGACAACCGGATCGAAAAACTTCTGGTCGTGGACGAAGCCAACAAACTCAAAGGGCTCCTGACCATCAAGGACATTGACAAGGTCCGCAAGTATCCCAATGCTTGCAAGGATGACCTCGGACGGCTGCGGGTAGGTGCGGCCGTGGGTATCGGCAAGGGCAGGGCCGAGCGGGTCGAGGCCCTGGTCAAGGCCGGAGCGGACGTCATTGTTCTGGATTCGGCCCATGGCCATTCCAAAAACATCCTCAACGCCGTGGCCTCGACCAAGGCGGACTGGCCCGACATGCAACTCATCGCCGGCAACGTGGCCACGTACGAAGGGGCCAAGGCCCTGCTTTCGGCCGGAGCCGACGCCATCAAGGTCGGCATCGGGCCGGGCTCCATCTGCACGACGCGCATCGTGGCCGGAGTCGGCGTACCGCAGGTCACGGCGATCATGGAATGCGTGCGGGCCTGCCGTGAATACGACCGCTGCTGCATCGCCGACGGCGGGATCAAGTTTTCCGGTGACGTGGTCAAGGCCCTGGTGGCCGGGGCGAATACTGTCATGATGGGGTCCATGTTCGCCGGCACCGAGGAGAGCCCGGGTGAGAAGATTCTTTATCAGGGCCGGACCTACAAGATCTACCGCGGCATGGGCTCCATCGACGCCATGCGGGACGGCAGCAGCGACCGTTACTTCCAGGAGGGCTCCACCAAGCTCGTTCCAGAGGGCATAGTGGGGCGGGTGCCCTACAAGGGCTCGGTCCTGGAAACCATTGATCAGCTCGTGGGCGGCCTGCGTTCCGGGATGGGCTATCTTGGTACGCAGGACATCCCTGCTCTGCAGGACAAGGCCCAGTTCGTGGAGATTTCCGCGGCCGGCTTGCGCGAAAGCCATGTGCACGACGTCATCATCACCAAGGAAGCCCCCAACTATCGGGTGGACGCCTATTAAAAGACAACGCAATACGGCCATCCGCATCTGCGGATGGGGGAAACATCATGCTTATTCAGGAAAAGGTTGTCATTCTTGACTTCGGGTCCCAGTATACGCAGCTCATTGCCCGGCGCACGCGCGAATCCGGCGTGTATTCAGAAATCCATCCCTGCACCATTCCCACGGAGTCTCTGAAGGCCCTGCAGCCCAGCGCCATCATCCTGTCCGGTGGCCCGGCCTCGGTCACCAGCCCTGATTCCCCGGCCATTGACCCGGAAATTTTCAGCTGGGGGCTTCCTGTGCTGGGCATCTGCTACGGCATGCAGCTCATGGCCCACCTGCTTGGCGGGAAGGTCGCACCTTCCCTGGACCGGGAATATGGTCGCAGCGAGCTGTCATTTGCCGCGCAATGTCCGCTGTGGACGGGCGTATCGGACAGAGGGTGTCTGACGGTGTGGATGTCCCACGGGGACCATGTTCTGGCCCCACCGCCAGGGTTCACCGTCATGGCCAGAACCCAGAGCATCGAGATCGCGGCCATGGCCGACATGGACCGCAGGATGTACGCCTTGCAATTTCATCCTGAAGTGGCCCATACTGAAGAAGGGGACGAGATCCTGCGCAATTTTCTCTTCCAGGTGGCCGGGCTCAAGTCGTCCTGGACCATGTCTTCCTTTGTGGATTCCATGCTGCACTCCCTGCCGGCGCAGATCGGCGACGACAAGGTGGTCTGCGGGCTGTCCGGGGGCATCGACTCCACTGTCGTGGCCGTGCTGCTGAACAAGGCCATCGGCAAAAACCTGCATTGCATCTTTGTGGACAACGGGTTGCTCCGGGCCGGGGAAGGTGAGGAAGTCATCGGGTATCTGCGCCAGCACTTCGATCTGAACCTGCACTACATCAAGGCCCAGGACAGGTTTTTGTCCCGCCTGCAAGGACTGGAGGACCCGGAGCAGAAGCGCAAGGCCATCGGGTACACCTTCATAGAAGTTTTCGAGGAGGAGGCCAGGAAGATTTCGGGGGTGAAATATCTGGCCCAGGGCACCCTTTACCCTGATGTCATCGAGTCCGTCAGCTTCAAGGGGCCTTCGGCGGTCATCAAGAGTCATCACAATGTCGGCGGTCTGCCGGAGAAAATGAATCTTGCCCTGGTGGAGCCTCTGCGGGAATTGTTCAAGGACGAGGTGCGCAAGGTGGCCCAGGAGCTGGGCCTGCCCGACTTCATCGTCTGGCGGCATCCCTTTCCTGGTCCCGGCCTGGCCATCCGCGTCATCGGCGAGATCACGGACGCCCGGCTGGAGATCCTGCGCCAGGCAGACAAGATCGTGCAGCACGAGCTCATGGCCTCGAACTGGTATTACAAGGTCTGGCAGGGCTTTGCCGTGCTTTTGCCGCTGAAGACCGTGGGCGTCATGGGCGACGAGCGGACCTACGAGCATGTCATCGCCCTGCGCATCGTCGACTCCATCGACGCCATGACCGCGGACTGGTCCCGCATCCCCACGGAGATCCTCGGCCGCATCTCCAACCGGATCATCAATGAGGTCAAGGGGGTGAATCGCGTGGTCTACGATATTTCGTCCAAACCGCCGAGCACCATCGAGTGGGAATAGGGCTTGGATGGAACATTCTCGGGAGGTGATGCCATGTTTGGAATAGGTTCGACAGAGCTGCTGGTCATCCTGGTGGTGGCCTTGATCATTCTGGGGCCGTCGAAGTTGCCAGAGATAGCCAAGTCTCTGGGCAAGGCCCTGGGTGAATTCCGTCGGGTCAGCACGGACGTGAAGCGGACCATAGAAATGGAGGCGGAACAGGCCGAGCAGAAGGCCAAGACGGAACAGACCAGGAAGGAACTCTTTCCCCAAGGCACGAATGTGGAAACCCCGCAGGACCAGACCGGAGCAACCAAAGCCAATGATCCAGCCCAGCCCGCGGCAGAGGACAGGGACAAGGCATGAGCGAGGAGCGGGATACCCCGCAGGATCCGGTACTCCCGCCAGAACAGGAAGCGGGACAGTCGGAATCCGAGACATGCTTGCCCCCTGACAATGCCAAGGCCGCACGTGAAGAGGAAAATGGCGAGGATACTGTTCTCCACCTGTCCGACTCAGCACATGACATCGCGGACGGAGAACAAGGAGACGAAGAAGCTGATCCCGCCCATGGCGATCTGAACGGGGAGCCCCCTGCGGACGAGGCTTTGGGCGGGGTTGAGCAGGGCACAGCGGATGAGCATTCTGTTCCCACCGCCCTGGAGCAGGCTGACGAGGCCTTTGCCGAGGAGCAGCGCATCGCTGCGAAGATGACCCCGCCGAACGCGGGCGGAAACGAGATGACCTTCACCGAGCATCTCGAAGAGCTGCGCAAGCGACTGACCCGCTGCCTCGTTGCCGCATTTGTGGGGCTTCTGGTCTGCTACGGATTCGCCGAGCAGCTTTTCCTGCAGCTGATGGCCCCCCTCATAGAACAGCTGGCTCCGTCCGGAGGGACCCTGATCTATACCGGTTTGCCCGAGGCCTTTTTCACCCATCTGAAGGTCGCGGCCATTGCCGGACTTTTCCTGGTCAGCCCCTACATCTTTTACCAGCTGTGGATGTTCATCGCGCCTGGCCTGTACGAGGGGGAACGCAAATGGATCGTCCCCATCGCCCTGTGTTCAGCCCTCTGCTTCGTGGCCGGCGCGCTGTTTGGCTACTTCATCGTCTTTCCCTTTGGGTTCCAGTTTTTCCTGGGCTATGCCACGGACTTCATCAAGCCCATGCCCTCGGTGAAGGAATATTTCGGCTTTGCCACAAGCATGCTTTTCGCCTTTGGGTTCATTTTCGAGTTGCCGCTGTTCATGTTGTTCCTGTCCGCCCTGGGGGTCGTGACCCACAAGACCCTGCGCAAGCACCGCAAGTATGCAATTTTAGCCAACTTCATCGTCGCGGCCATCCTGACTCCGCCAGACGTGGTCTCTCAGCTCTTGATGGCCGGGCCGCTTCTGTTGCTGTACGAGATCGGAATCTGGGTTTCCTATGTGTTCGGCAAGAGGCCCAAAGAACCTGAATCGGACGCCCAGTCCGCCACCCCCGCATAGCTAGGCAGGACTGCTGGTTTGTTTTCTGTTCGAGGAGTATAATATGGATTTACGTATCGGCACCATGGAGCGCGAGACGCGCGAGACGCGCATCTCCGTCCGCATCAACCTGGATGGCGCAGGGACGACCGACATACGAACCGGATTCGGCTTTGCCGATCACATGCTCGACCTGATGGGGCACTGGGCTGGGTTTGACCTGCGCGTGACCTGTGCGGGGGACATGCACATCGATGCCCACCACTCTCTGGAGGACGTGGGTTTGTGTCTGGGCAGCGCCTTGGTCGCGGCGCTGGGCGATCGCAGAGGCATTGCCCGGGTGGGCAGCGCCAGGGTGCCCATGGACGAGGCCCTGACCGAGGTCTGTCTGGATCTGTCAGGGAGGCCATACCTGGTCTACGAGGAGAGCCTGTTGCCGCCTGTCATTGCCGGACAGGAAAAGGATTTGTGGCGTGAGTTTCTCAAGTCCCTGGCCGTCAAGGGCGGAATGAACCTGCACGTGCGCATGCTCTACGGACAAAACGGGCACCATTTGCTGGAATCCGTGTTCAAGGGACTCGGGCTGGCTCTGCGCCAGGCCGTCCGCATCGAACGCGAGGATGTGCTGAGCACCAAAGGAGGGCTGGACGCATGCGGTATCTGTTGTTGACACTTCTCTTCACCTGTGCGGCCTGCGCCACTCCGGTACGCTGGCCAGCCGTGCCGCCGGCCTCCACCCTGGCTGTAGCCCACTTCATCCACCCCCAGAACGATTGGGAGCTGATGGCCGGGGTCCTGCCGGAGGACCTCACGCCGGTGAACCCGGAAAC
>JAAYCS010000161.1 GCA_012729655.1 Desulfovibrionales bacterium
ACCTGCTCATCAAGCCGGACACGGAAAAACCGTTGAAACATGGCCACACAACGCACAATCAGGACAGCTCTGAGACGTCCGTGAACACGGCGAGCCACACCCTGTTCCGCCCTCCCGCTGAGGCGGGAAGCGTTCTGGTCCGGGTAGCGGACGGCTGCCCGCACAATGCCTGTGCGTTCTGTGCCATGTACTCGGGCGTACCCTACCGTGAATATACCACTGAAGAATTGGCCGTATGCATAGCCGAGGCCGCGAGGGAATATCCCTATGCACGGCGGGTCTTTCTGGCCGACGGAGACGTGTTGGCCCTGCCCCAAAAAACCCTTTCTGCTGTCCTGGCCCTCCTGCGTGCTTCCTTCCCCCGCCTGGCGCGCGTCAACTGTTATGCCTCTGCCCGGGCCATGATGAACAAATCCGAAGAGGATCTCCTCTCCTTGCGCCAAGCGGGTCTGCACACCCTCTATCTCGGCCTGGAAAGCGGATCCGAGGCCGTCCTCAAACTCATGCGTAAAGGGACCTCGGCCCTGGACATGGTCAAAGGGTGTCAACGTGTCCAGCGGGCCGGACTGAACATCTCGGTTATGGTGCTGATCGGTCTTGGCGGACAAAAACATTCCGCAGAGCACATCGACGGAACTGTCCAGACCCTGAATGCGATGCAGCCTCAACTTTTGTCCTGCCTGCGCCTTGTTCCGGTTGCAGGAACTCTCTTGGCCCGTTGGATCAGAGCGGGACATTTTGTCCCATTGACCGAGATGGAGGCAGTGCTCGAGCTTCGGGCCATCATTCAGGGACTTGAGCTGGGCCAATCTGTCTTCCGGGCGGATCATGCATCGAACATCCTCCCCCTGGCCGGCCGCTTGCCCAAGGACAAGGATCGCCTGCTGGCAGAGCTTGATGAACTGCTCGGCTGTGGGGTCCTTGATGGCGCTGGCCCTGGAATCATGCCCTCATTGCTCTGAGTGACTCAAACGCGCACAAGGCAGAGATATAGTCCAGACATTGCCTGGGGGTATGCTCCGCATCTGGCGGGCATTCAACACGCCCTGGAGTTCCTTTTGTATGGCCCGGATCTTGAATGTGCGTGTTGTTGCAGCTGGCGATTCCTTGGGAATCCTTTTGCTTCCCTTTGGCATGGTTTGAAAATATAACCAGCCTGAATGATTCGACACGAAGGCCCTGAAAGAGGATTTCCCATGAAAATCCACTGCCGGACGCCGTTGTGCCGAGAACAACCACGAATGCAGCATCCCTTTGTTGTGATTTTGGGCACCCGGAGTCCGATTTTCCGCTCTATCCATGCACAACGAAAACCGGGCATCACAGACAGCCGGATGCACCGATTTCCTCACCTCCAGCACGGGCTTGCAAATGAAACCGCGAATTCTGGCACGTATCAACCTTGAACGAGACAACGATGATTGATTTTGCTTTCCTCCAGGTTGCAGACAGCTTGCTGGGACGGATCCCCTCCTTCCTGGGCGGTGAACGTATTCTTGAACCCCAAGGCAACTTCATCCTGACGACCGGGGCCCTCGTGCTGGCCGCAATTTTCGGATATATGCTCTGGAAAAAATCCATCCGATCGACCCAGGCACGGGATTCAGGATCCACTGTCTTGCCCCAGGAAATCTCATCCATCCTCGAACAAGCCATGTTCCACCGCAGCCGCGTGGACGTGGGCTTCCACCCTATTTCCGCTTCCCGTCAGACCAATTCCTGCGCTCTCTATGAACTTGCCGGAACGGGGATCACCCTGGAACTTCTTGCCGGGGTCAGCCCTGCCGAAAACTGGATCGGCAAGGTCATGGTCTGTTATTTCCGCCTCCCCCGTGGCGAAAAATCCCCATATTTCTATAAGTTCATATCCAATGTCGTCGGGCTGCACGCAATCGGGGATGTCGCTTATTTGACGCTGTCGCTCCCTGACAAGGTCGAACTGGGCCAGAAGCGCAGGCATCTGCGCCTGGAGGTCCCGCCCACAGATGTCAGGGATTTCCGCATCTGGGCATCCACAGAAAACACGACCTTTCACCTTGAGTCAGATTTGAGCAAATGGCCCAAGCCCCTTGCCATCATGACGGGCACCAGCGGCGAGGGTCTCAAGGTGGTCGACATCTCTGGGAGCGGCATCAAATTCGCGTTCCACCCGACCCACTGCCCGGGATTGGGCGAGTATGTCGTCAAGAACCCCCTCCTGTTCATGCGCCTGGATCTGGAGGCCCTGGGGAAGATGAGCTTTCCCGCCTATTACATCGCCTCGCGGCTGCGCACCAAGAACCAGGACTTTGATACCGGCCTGCTCATGCTCGGATACGAGTTCATGGAATTCTGCAGCGACCAGGGCGCTGAAACACTGCAGTGGACGAAAGTTGAGGAAGACTCAGGCATTGATGACATCGTGACCTGGGTTTTCAGGCGCCATTTGGAACTTTACCGGGAACAAGAAAATGTATAGAGATCAAAATTTTGATACCGCAACCCCCAAAGGGAGGACAACGTATTTATGGATGAGGGCTCGGACAGTCGACTTTGGTCAATCCTGAAACGTTTTTTTTCACGCAAAGGCGAATGCCATCTCGAAGAAGCCATCCTCGAAGCCAAAGACGATGGCGAACTGCAGAACGACGAAATGTCCATGCTGCTCAATGTGTTGCAGCTCGACGACAAGCAGGCATATGAGATCATGGTCCCTCGTACGGACATCGTCTGTGCGGAAATCGACGAATCCGTGACCGAAGTTGCCAAGAAAATCTTCCAAAGCGGCCACTCTCGCCTGCCCATCTACAAGGAAACCAAAGATCAGATCGTCGGCATCCTGCACTGCAAGGAACTGTTGCGCTTCTTTGTGGGAGACGACAAAGCCCCGGCCGACCTGTCCTCTGTTCTGCGCTCCCCCTACTTCATTCCTGAAACGAAGAACGTCAAAAACATCCTGCTGGATTTCCAGAGCAACAAGCAGCATATGGCCATCGTCCTGGACGAGTACGGCGGAACCGCCGGTCTGGTTACCCTGGAGGACGTGCTGGAGGAAATCGTCGGGGACATCGAGGATGAATACGACCCGCCGCGTCCCGAGGATATCCAACCCATGGATCAGGACACCTTTCTGGTCTCTGGTCGCACAAGCCTGGAAGACCTTGAGGAGTGCGGAATCCGGCTTGAATCCGAGCAGGTGGAAACCGTGGGTGGGTACATCAGCGAGCAGCTCGGACGGGCTCCAGAACCCAACGAGACCCTTGAATTGCAGGGATACTCGTTTCTCATCAAGGAAGCCGATGTCAAACAGATCCAGTGGGTTCTCGTTTCCAAGCTTGCATCCTGATTTGCTTCTGCCCCGATTCATGACCCTGGGTATGGCCCTGGCAGGAACCTGGTTCGGCTTTGCCAATCCGTTTCTGCACCTCCCCCTGGCTATCCTGCTCCTGCCGGCAGCCCTGGTCCTTGCCGCCAACAGGGCAGAGACCCCCGGGCAGGCCTTCCGCATGGGCATGTTGACGGCCCTGCCTGGCTATGCCGCCAGTCTCTACTGGCTCGTCATCCCGGTTCACGACCATGGCAGCCTTCCCTGGGCATTGGCCTTGCCCTGTCCCGTCCTGGTCGGAGGGGTTTTGGCCGCCTATGGTGGCATATATTGTCTGGGAATTTATCTGCTTGGGGACAAGGGCAGACACCCTTTGGCCCTGGTTTTCAGCGGTCTGCTCTGGGCCACCCTGGAGCTGGCCCGCAACCATCTCCTGACCGGGTTTCCCTGGCTGACACTGGCCTCTGCGTTCTCGCCCTGGTCCCAGACCCTTGGTCTGGCTGCATGGTGCGGAGCCTTCGGACTCTCAGGACTCCTGGCCGGTATGGGTCATGCCCTTGTCCTTCGCGGCTGGAGACGACTCCTTGTTCTGCCCATGATCGGCCTCTGCATGCTCCCGGCTTGGATCACGAGTTCTGCCCCCGCCCCGGCCACAGCCTCGGTCGCCATGGTGCAGGGCAACATAGAACAGGGACAGAAATGGGACGAAACCCTGCAAACCAGAATCCTTCAGACCTACGTGGAACTCTCAAGGCAGGCTGTGTCGTCCTTCAAATCCGACCTTCTCGTCTGGCCGGAGACAGCCCTCCCTTTCTACCTGCAGGATCCAGGAGACCTGTCCTCGGCCATGCGCATAGCCGTAGCTGAACTGGGCACCCCGGTTCTGGCGGGCTCTCCGGCCTACTCCATGCCATTGGGCAAGAACGAACCCCGGTACGTGCTGCACAACCGGGCATATCTCTTGGGCCCGAACGGGGAAATCCAAGCATGGTATGACAAGGAACACCTTGTGCCGTTTGGCGAGTATGTCCCTCTGGGCCAATGGCTGCCCTTCCTGACCAAACTTGTGCCTGGCGAGTATGAATTCAGACCCGGCCAGAACTCAGCCCCCCTGCGCAGCGGAGACATGGCCGTGGGCACCCTCATCTGCTACGAAGCCATTTTCCCGGAACTGGCCCAGAAACAGGTCGAACTCGGGGCCAACGTGCTGGTCAACATCAGCAACGATGCCTGGTTCGGCCGTACCTCGGCCCCCCTCCAGCATCTGCACCTCACGATACTGCGGGCCGTGGAACAGAATCGGGCCATCATCCGCTGCACCAACACCGGCGTGAGCACCTTCATTGACCCCGACGGCAGATTGCGGGACAGGAGTGAACTTTTCACTACGGACATCCTGCACCGAACGGACATCCCGCTCTTGACACAGAAGACGTTTTACCATGAGCATTTTTTATTCATTCATTGGTGCTACCCCTTTCTGACTCTGGGCCTCCTCGTGGTCCTGCGCAGAAGAGGTCCCAACACATCGGCGTAGAAAGAGAACAGCATGTTACAATTTTCAGAACTCAAGGCCATGGCCGCGCAGCTGGACGAGAAATTCAACGATTTCTGGAGGCGTCTTTGACCTTCGCGGTCACAAGGAGCGACTGGCGCAGATCGAGAAGCAGCTCTCTTCACCTGGCGCATGGGACAGGCCGGAACTTCTGACCCCGGTCCTGCAGGAAAAAACCCAGCTGTCCAGTCAGGTGGGAGAATGGGAAAGCCTGGCCAAAACCAGGGACAACATGACTGAATGGGTTGAGCTGGCAGGCGAGGAACAGACCGAGGAGATGCTTGTCGCCCTGGAGGACTCCCTGACGGAGATGAAAACCCATCTGGAAGCAGCCCAGATGCGCACCCTTCTGAGCGATCCAGAGGACATCAGCGAGGCCATTCTGGAAATCCATCCCGGGGCAGGAGGAACCGAATCCCAGGACTGGGCAGAAATGCTCCTGCGCATGTACCGTCGATTTGCGGAGCGGAATGGCTTCAAGGTGGAGGTTTTGGACCTTCTGCCCGGCGACGAGGCGGGGATCAAGAGCGTGACCCTGCACATCCACGGTCCGTATGCATACGGACAGCTCAAGGGGGAAAAGGGCACTCATCGCCTGATCCGCATTTCTCCATTTGATTCCAGTGGCCGGCGACACACTTCCTTTGCTTCAGTCGACGTCTATCCCGATGCTGGTCAGGATATTGAAATAGATTTCCGGGACGAAGATATCCGTATTGATATTTTCCGCTCCAGCGGTCCCGGCGGACAGTCCGTCAACACCACGGACTCGGCGGTACGCGTCACGCACATACCATCCGGGCTGGTCGCCCAGTGTCAGAACGAAAAATCCCAGCACAAAAACAAGGAAGCGGCCCTCAAGGTTCTGAAGGCCCGACTTTACGAACTGGAGTTGCAAAAAAGAGCGGACGAACGTCAGGCAGAGTACGTGGCCAAAGGGACCATCGCCTTCGGTTCCCAGATCCGGACGTATACCCTCCAGCCATACAGACTGGTCAAGGACCATCGCACCAATACGGAGTCCAGCAATGTGGACGCGGTTCTGGACGGTTCCATTGACACCTTCATCCACAACTACCTCCTCTACCTGCATGCACGGACCTGAACTTCCTTTGGACGAGGCGCTGCTGGGCGAACTGCGAGCCCTGGAAAATCTCCTGCCGGAAACTCAGACATCCCCGGATTTCAGCGCGCTCATCCGCCTGATTAAGGAAGGGGGAACTCTGTCCTCGCTTCTGCAGCTCCACGGTATGGACGAGTGGCTGGTTCTCCCCCTGGGCCGGGATAAATTTCCGGCCCTGGCCATGCTCAAGGAAAAAATTTCGGCCCTGTCCTTCCAAAGGGACCATGACTCGCTGACCGGACTGCTCAACCGGCGCGCCTTTGACGCGGCCATGGGACTGGAAGTGGAACGGGCCACCCGTTTCAAGTCTCCTGTAAGTCTGTGTGTCATGGATTTGGACAACTTCAAGTCTATCAACGACACCTATGGCCATCCCTGCGGGGACAAGATCCTGCAGACCATGGCCCGCATCCTGCTGGAACAAACGCGCAAGATCGACATAGCCGCTCGTATCGGGGGTGAAGAGTTCGGACTCATTCTCCCTGGCACAGGTCAAATGCGGGCCCAGATACTCCTGGACCGCATTCTCGATTCCATCAGAAAAGCCAGGGTCGTCTGCGGCACAACCGAGTTGGGATTCAGTTGCTCCATGGGGCTGGCCAGCTACCGCGGCAAACAGGTCCCGGACCAGGCCAGAATGCTGGCCGAGGCAGATAAAGCCTTGTACCAGGCCAAGCGCGACGGCAAGAACCGGATCCAGGCAGCTCCCATCCTGGATCTTGGCCACGACGTAGGCCAGACCCAGGTACGCCAGAACGAAAAACGATTTCTTTTTTCTTCATTCGCTGCACCTACCTCGAATACCGAGCCGGAAAAGGACTGACATGACCGCACTAAACACGACTTTAAGCCTCGCCGTAGTCAGCGGCAAGGGCGGGGTGGGGAAAACCAACATCGCCCTGAACCTGGGATTCGCCCTCCATGAACTCGGGCACTCCCTGGTTCTCTTGGACGGAGACCTGGGGTTGGCCAATCTTGATGTGCTCCTGGGCATTTCTCCGGAAAAGAATCTGCAGGACCTTCTGGGCGAGGCCCCGCTGGAAAGCGTGGTCGTACCCCTGGCCCAGGATTTCGCCTTTCTGCCATCCGCCTCGGGTGTAGCCGAACTCGTGGACCTGGATGACGACGTGCAGAGCATCCTGCTCGACAAGCTCGACGCCCTTTTCAGACAATATCATTTCCTGCTGCTGGACCTCGGCGCGGGCATCAGTCCCACGGTCCTGTCTTTTGCAGCCAGGCCACAGGAACGCATCATTGTCATTACGCCGGAACCCACGTCCCTGACGGACAGCTACGCGCTGATCAAGGTTCTGTCCGCCCAGCATCAGACCAAAAATTTCCAGCTCATCGTCAACATGTCCGAGTCATCCAGAGAAGCCAGAACCGCTTTCGACCGTCTGGCCCAGGCCTGCGAACGGTTTCTGAGCCTGCCCATCAGGCTTTTGGGCGTGGTGCACAAGGACCCTATGGTCATGGAGTCCGTGCGGCACCAAGTGCCTCTCCTCAAATTTGCACCCAGTTGCCGGGCCGCACAGGACATCCGGGAAATCGCCGCAAAAATCGTGGAACGACGTGAGCGGCTCAAAGACCTCATCGCGCGCAGCCCAATCCTAAAGCCTCTTTGCTGACATGAAACTCCGCACACTCCTCTGCACCTTGATCTGGGCTGTTTCCGCAATGAGCCTGGGCGATTCAGCCTTGGCCCAGACAACCATCGTCTTTACAGCCAACACCCAGGGCGAATATTCTCCCTGCCCGACCTGAGGGGGCAAGACCCTTGGCGGACTGGCCCGGCGGGCCACGCATATCAAGTCGGTGATCGAAACACCGGGAACGATCGTGATTGGAGGGGGCTTCGAATTCGCCGGCGTGGCCGGAGCAAGCAACCGCCCTCCCGCGGAAATCGCCAAGGCGGCCAGGGCCTACGCCATGTTGCCCTATGACGCTGTCCTGCTGGCTCCGGCGGATCTCCAGGTGCTCAAGGAAGGCAATGTCCCTTCTTCTCCTGCCTGGAAAAACCCCGGCCCAGCCCCGGAAGTGCTCGAACGCGACGTCCCGGAAGGGAAGTTAGCTTTTATCCTTTTTCCCCAGGAGAGCGACAAGGAGGAGGAAACGTCAGCATTAGCCGAGAAACTGCGCCAAAGCGGAAAATTCAATCTCATTGTCGGAGTCAGCACCTGGGGTTCAGCCAGGGAAACGGCGTTCATCAACAGCAAAGGCAGTGTGTTCGACATCATTCTCGGCTCGGGCGAGGGACCGGGCTACACCGGTCTGTACATGGCGGACAACCAGGTGCTCTGGGTCCGCCCCTTCGGCAAGGGCATGGGCGTGAACTCCGTCATCATCCCGGCCATGCCACGGCCAGGAAAAAAAATCGTCTGGGAACCCGAATCCACGGTTTTGACCCGCAACACCCCCTTGAACGATGCGGTGACGGCAGATCCGCAAATCAGAGCGGCCTTGAATCCCTAGCCCTTTTCTTGATTTTTTGGGCGATGGGGCCTAGATTGCACTACATTTGAGATCATTCAAGGATTCATCATGTCCATTCTCGCCGGACCGACCCAACTTTTTTTCAAAATGCAGGGCAGCGGAAATGACTTCATCATCATTGACAACCGCTCCCGATCCATATCCCCCGATGCCATGGCTTCCTGGGCCAAAGCCCTGTGTCCGCGCGCCTTTCGTATCGGCGCGGATGGGATAATTTTTCTGGAGCACGACAGCTCAGGACAGGCCTCGACCAAGTGGCATTTTTTCAACGCCGATGGATCCCGGGCAGAAATGTGCGGGAACGGCTCGCGTTGCGCGACCCTGTTGGCCTTCAAGCTGGGCATGGCCCCGGCCAAACATCTCATGCTCACCGATGCCGGGGTGGTCCACGCCCAGGTTTTTCCCGACGAAGGAGAGGTCGCAGTCCAGCTGACTCCGGCCAGCGATATGACCCTGTCCTTCCCTTTGCATGTGGATGGAAAGGACTTGACCGCCCATTTCACCAACACCGGCGTGCCCCACACTGTGGTTGTGTCCGAGGATGTCAACAGCCTGGACGTCACGACACTCGGCGCAGAGATCCGCAACCACGCGCACTTCGCACCGGCCGGAACCAACGCCAACTTCATCCAGATTCTCAACCGCGAACATATCCTGCTGAGGACGTATGAACGCGGGGTGGAAAACGAAACCTACGCCTGCGGCACAGGCGCTGCAGCCTCCGTGGCCGTGGCCCATGCCCTGAATCTTTGCGGACCCACGGCCAGAGTTACCACCTCAGGCGGAGAAGTCCTTGAAATCACTGTCCGCGGCACAGATATTTTCCTGCGCGGCAAGGCCCAGCTCGTCTACCAGGGTGTATTCAGCCCTGCCGAGGTGGGCCTTTGAATCTCTCCAGTGAATCTCAACCCCAGTCACAACCCGGGAGGAAACGATGCAATTCAAAGGAGCCTTCACAGCCCTGATCACTCCGTTCAGTAACGGCCAAGTCGACGAGGAGGCCTACCGGAAGCTGATCGAATGGCAGGTGGAAAGCGGTATCAACGGCGTCGTGCCTTGCGGCACCACCGGAGAATCAGCCACCATGAGTCACGCCGAACACAAACAGGTCATCAGCATCTGCGTGGACCAGGTCAAGGGCCGGGTGCCTGTTCTGGCAGGGGCGGGATCGAACAATACGGCCGAGGCGGTGGAGTTGACCCGCTATGCGAAGGAGGCCGGGGCTGATGGGGCGCTGCTGATCACCCCTTACTACAACAAGCCCACCCAGGAAGGTCTGTACCAACACTTCAGGCGCATTGCCGACGAAGTATCCATGCCCTTCATCCTCTACAACGTCCCCGGCCGGACCAGCGTCAATCTGCTGCCCGCCACCGTGGCCCGGCTGAACAAGGACGTCGAGGATATCGTGGGGATCAAGGAAGCCACCGGCGATCTGAACCAGGTCTCCCAAGTCCTGGAATTCTGCGGGCCGGATTTTCAGGTGCTTTCTGGCGACGACTTCACCGTTTTGCCCCTTCTGGCCGTGGGCGGATGCGGCGTTATCTCGGTGGTCTCCAACATCCTGCCGCACAAGATGAGCGGCATGTGTTCGGCCTGGTTCGCGGGCGACCTGGCCAAGGCCCGGGAACTCCACTACGAGTTGGCCTCCTTTTCACGCATGATGTTCATGGAAACCAACCCCATTCCGGCCAAGACCTCACTGGCCATGATGGGACGCATCAAGTTGGAACTACGCCTGCCGCTGGTGCCCATGGGGGCTGACAACAGCGCCAAGTTGCAATCGTTTCTGCGGGAAAAACACCTCATCTGAACAGCGCTGCTGATGCAAACAGAAATGCCGCCTCTCCGTTGGGAAGGCGGCATTTCTGTTTGCATCCGGCATAAAAATCAGCCCAAGACCACCCGATCCTGACCGTCGCGTTCCATCAAAAAAACGTTGATCTGCTCCGTGCGCGAGGTCGGCACGACCTTGCCCACAAAATCCGCCTGGATGGGCAGCTCACGATGGCCACGATCAACCAGGACCAGCAGCTTCACCGCCCGCGGACGACCGAAGTCAAGAATGGCTTCTAAAGCCCCCCGAACGGTGCGGCCTGTGAAAAGAACGTCGTCCACCAGGATGATGGTCTTGTCCTCCACCGGAAAATCGATGTGTGTGGCGTTGATGTTCGGAGTGGACACAGAAGTGGTCCAGTCATCCCGATACAGATTGATGTCCAATTCTCCGCAGACAATGGGCCGGTCAGTCTTGGACGTGAGCAGACTGCACAGCCGGGCAGCCAGATCCACTCCCCGGCGTTGAATGCCTATTAAGGCGATGGACTCCTGGGCCGGGACCTGCTCCAGAATCTCACAGGCCATACGGTCCAAGGAACGCTCGATATCCCCTGGGGACATGATCTCCCTGCCGTTGTGCATGGAAAACCCTCCTGTGCCTCAATCTGGCCTGAAATATTAAGCGGACCACGTTGTAATTGCAAGCGATTCGTCCTATAGGCCGAATATCTTTGACCCCATCAGGAGGCACCATGGGCACGGACAACATCTTCTTTTTGGAACTCATAGAGTGGTTCGACGACAGCGGCAAGGAAGTTGCGCACCGCTTTCCTCAGGAAGGCTCCGGGGAAATCAAATACGGCGCGCAGATGGTGGTCCGTGAGTCCCAGGCCGGAGTCTTCTTTTACAACGGCAAGGCGGTGCACGTCTTTCCTCCGGGCCGCCACACCCTGAAAACCGCCAATATCCCCATCCTGAACAAGATCATGGGCATTCCCTGGGGGCTGGAAAGTCCTCTGCGGGCCGAGGCCTACCTGATCAACACCAAGGTCTTCGCCAGCCTGAAGTGGGGCACCCGACAGCCCGTTGCCTTCAAGGATACGGAACTTGGCCTCATCCGCCTGCGGGCCTATGGGATGTTCAATATCCAGGTGGTCCAGCCCCTGCTGTTCATCAACTCCCTGGTGGGGACCATGGCCTCCTTCACCGTGGACAGCCTGGAGGAGTACCTGGGCAAGGTCATCGTCTCCCGTTTCAACGACTATCTCGGCGAAAACATGGACACCATCCTCAATCTGCCGAGCCGTTACGAGGGGTGGTCCAAAGGGCTGCAGGCCAGATTGCAGGAGGACTTCCGCCATTTCGGCATTTCCCTGAACCAGCTGTACATCAACGCCATTACCCCCCCTCCAGAAGTCCAGAAGGCCATGGACGACAAAACCAAGCTCGGCATGTTCGACGACATGACCAAGTTGATCCAACTCAAAGCGGCAACGGCCATGGAAAAGGCCGCCGAAAACCCTGGAACTGCAGGGGAATCCATGGGCCTAGGCGTGGGCTTCATGATGCCCTCCCTCATGGCCCAGGCCATGCATATGGCATCCCAGACCACTCCAGCGGCCCCTGTGGCGTCAGCGTCATTGAGCTGCTCCGAATGCAAGGAACCCATCCGGGAGCAGGACAGGTTCTGCCCATCATGCGGCCATCAACTGCTGATCTTCGAACAGTGCACTGGATGCGGAAAGAATCTGGCCCCGGGCACACGCTTCTGTCCCAAATGCGGGCTGCGGGTCGGCAGCACGCGCCAGACAGCCGCCTGTCCGTCCTGTGGTCAGGAAAATCTGGCCAGTTCCCTGTTCTGCAACCACTGCGGTGAGCGCATGGCCTGAACGTGGGAAAACTCAACCTTTTCCATCAATGCCCGCAATGCGGGGCGCCGGTGGAGCTCCAAGAGACGGACAGGATCTTTGCCTGTCCGTTTTGCCAAGTCCGCCTCTTCATCCATTCCGACGGCCCCTTCCACTATTTCATCAAGCCCCGCATCGAGCACGACGGGATCCTTATTCATGTCCCGTATTGGCGGTTCCGTGGCAACGCCTTCGTCCTTGGGATGGAGGCCGTGCATCACAAAATTCTCGATTCGACACTGTTGGCCGCCGATCTGAGGACCATGCCCCCTTCTCTGGGATTGCGTCCCCAGGCCATGCGACTGTCATTCGTGGAGCCCGGGACCCCGGGTCTTTTTCAGAAGCCGGCCATGGGCAGTGCGGATTTCAAATCGAAACTTCTCCGGGCCATTCCTGGAATGACAACCTTGGCCTCGCCACGACTGACTGCCTGCGTCGGGGATGTCCTCTCCCTCATTTACCTGCCAGTGTTTCAAGGCAATGACCTCGTGGACGGACTCACGGGGGAGCAACTCGGCCCTGCCTGTATCGACCTCGAAGCACTGCAGCCCGCGTCCAGCAAGCTCCGGTTCTCCTCCACCCTCTGCCCCCAGTGCGGCTGGGACGTGCAGGGGGATCGGCAAAGCCTGGTCCAAACGTGCCCGCATTGCGATACAGCCTGGGAGCCTGGACCCAGCGGTGGCATGCCTATCGTGCCGTTCTTTTTTCCTTCCGGGGAAGAGCCCACCATCTATCTTCCCTTCTGGAACCTGCATTGCACGGCCTCAGGATTCCGCCTGCAAACCTGGGCCGATCTTGTCCGACTGACCAACATACCTCGGGTTGTCCTGCCATGGATGGAATCCACGTCCTTCAGCTTTCGCGTCCCGGCCTTTAAAATCAGACCCGAACTTTTTCTGGCATTGAGCAGCAGGCTCAGCCTCTACCAGCCCACAGCAGAGGAAAGGGAGAAACTGCCGGGGGCGCATCTTCACCCGGTTACGTTGCCCAAGGAGGAGGCATTCCAAGCGCTTCCCGTTGTTTTGGGATATTTGGCACCAGCCCGTAAGAACCTTTTTCCAAAAATCCTTGGTGGCTCCCTCAGGCCTGTGCAGACTCGCATCGAGTATCTTCCCTTTTTAGAAAAGCCCGAGGAGTTCATCCAGCCGGAAATGAACATGGCTATCCAAAAAAAGGCCCTGCACTGGTCAACCACCCTGTGAAGGATCATCTTGGGTAGTGCCGCGGAGTGCACCGGCCTCCTCACCCCATCACCCGGTCAGGAGTGAAAACCCTGCGGAACATCAGGAAAAAACGGCACCACCCGGCGATAAGCCCAGCAGCTTGCGGGCCGTGTGCAGTCGCAAGCGCACCTCGTCCAGATCGTAGGGCACGGAGACGACATCGTCCGCCCCAGCCCGTACGCATTGCCGGATGGCCCCCGGTGCCCCGCGAGGGATTGCACCCATCAGATGTATCTGGCCCAGGTCCTGCTGGCGGCGGATGCGGAGAAAAAATTTCTCACATTCCATGAAATCCACCTGCCAGTCGGCCAGAACCACGGTCGGCCCTCTTACAGCCGTCACCGCGGACCAGGCCGCAGCCTCATCCTCCGCCAAAAAATACGCATAGCCCCAGCTAGCAAGCGCCCTGCACAACACATTGCGCCCAAAACACGGACCTTCCACAATCACAATGAACAACTCACCGGCCACGGATTCTCCATATTTCGTGATGTCTCTTCTGACGCGCGCAGGCCAACGCAATGACGCATCTTCTCAGGGCAATTCGGCATTGTCCTCATGATGGCCGGCAGGGGTGGGCTTTTGCACAACCAGCCCATAAAGATAGGTGCATATGGGGACGCCCAGAACCAGCCCCCAGATGTGGAACAACTTGGCCCCGATGGTCAGGATGAAGAGCACGATCACTGGATTGATGCGCATGTAGGAGCCGTAGATACGGGGGTTGAGAATATACCCCTCGATCAGGTGAATGACCGTGATCATGACGATGGCCAGGATCATTGTGGTCAGACCGGATGTCTGCAGGGCGATGAGGCAAATGGGGACGGAGCTGATGAACACGCCCAGGACCGGGATGAAGCTGCACAGAAAGACGATGACTGTCAGAAAGGCCATGGTGGAGCCCATGCCCAGCATGGCCACACCAATGGCCGTGAGCAGGGAATTGATGACCGCAATGGCAAACTGGGCCTCCA